>JAPKHL010000080.1 GCA_026646875.1 Rhodocyclaceae bacterium
CTCGCTAGGGATGCTGACTCACTCGGCACCTGCGCTCCCCATGCACCTGGAGCTTGCGTGAAATCCCCGCTTCTTGAGGGTCCTTGGGTCGAACTGGGCATCGGCGCGGCGACCGACGATGGCGAGCACGGCTTCATGGCAAGCGATTTCCGGCGCCAGATCGTCCCAGCTGCGCGTCGCGTTCAGATCGGCGGGGAGGTGCACCCGCACCCGCTCCAGATCGGCGTAGAGACCGGGCACGTCATCGATGATTTCGCGCACTTCTCCGACCTTGAAGCCCCGCAGGGCACGGGCCTGATCGAAGCCGGTGCGGGTTTCCAGCGTCGGCTGGGTGGCGGTGCACAGCACCAGCGTGACACCATAGTCCTTGACCAGCAGGCGCAGGACATCGACCACCGGCTGCAGGTAGGCGACCGGCAGCAGTTGCGCCTCGTCGAGCACGACGATGCTGTCGACCAGATTGTGCAGCTTGCGACACCGGGAGGTCCGGCTGGCGAACAGGCTTTCCAGCAGTTGCACGTTGGTGGTGACAATCAGTGGTGCATCCCAGTTCTCGCAGGCCAGCCGCGAGCGATGAGTCTCCTGGCGCTCATCCGCCTCGACGCTGCTGTGGTGTTCGATGACGTTCTCGTCACCGAAGATGCCGGAGAAGATGCCCGCCGTCTGCTCGATGATGCTGGTGTAGGGAATCGCATAAACCACCCGCCGCTTGCCGTGATGCACCGCGTGACGCAGGGCGAAGGCCAGGCTGGAAAGTGTTTTGCCACCGCCGGTGGGCACCGTCAGGCTGAACACGCCGGGCGGCAGTTCTGCCTTGCGCAGGCAGGTGTGAAGCACTTCCGCCCGCTTGCGATTGACCCGGCTGCCGGTTTCACCGCGCGCGGGAACCTCGGCCGCCATCCGTTCGAGCCGGGCCGACAACAGGCTCTCCATTGCCGGGAGTTGGAGAAAGCCCCGGCGTGCCGCATGCCGCTGCGGCGACATGAAGGACTCGGTATCGAGAAAATCGGCGTCGACGAGGCAGGAGAACAACATGCGTACCCACAGGGCGAAGCGCCCAGGAGGCGAATCGTTCGCGTCGTCGTCGCGATACCGTCGCAGGTCACCGGCCACGGGAAGGCACGCGGGTTTCAGGATGGTTTCGGGAACGGGGGCCGCCAGTGCGCTTTCCAGCTCCCGCCGGGTGTCGTCCTGGACGAGCCGGGTGTGCAGGCTGGCGTTTTCGCCCGCCCAGTCGGCCAGCCCGGCGTGGTGGCCGGCGATCAGGTAGGCGAGCACACGCGCCACGGCCTCGCCGGAGGCTCCCTGTGCGTCCACCAGATACTGCCGCGCCCACAGGGCACCGGCCGCCGAATGGGTCTTGTCGGTACCGGCGACACGCCCTTCGATATGGGCATCGGGATCGCCGCATTGACGGATATAGCGCTGGAACCCCTCGCGGAACTTGCCCAGATCGTGCCAGAGGCCGGCCAGCGCGGCCCAGGGCGCCGCGTCGAAGCTGGCGGCAAATTCGGCGGCCAGGCACGACACCGCCTGCAGATGCTCGCCCAACTCGTGTCGCCGCATGTCGTCGCCTTCCGGCCGCACGTGGGCGAGCCGGATCGGCGGATCGTCGTCTTTTGTCATTCGCTCCCTTTTTGCCCGCGCTGGACTGACTGATTCGCACCCGGCGAGGATATACGAAGGTCATAACCGGTGGCTACACCCACCCGCTCGCTGCTTCCGCCGGGTACCCCGCGCGGACTATAGTGACTGGGTAGCCATTCCCGCCGCGAGCGCGCCATGCCCGACGCTTACAGTGAATCCGATGCCCATGACGATGTCGCTCGTCTTGTGCTCGCGTCCCGCCGCATTCTGTTCATCACCGGTGCCGGCATCTCGGCCGATTCGGGCCTGCCCACCTATCGCGGCGTCGGCGGGTTGTACGAGGAAACGCTGACGAGCGAGGGCTGGACCATCGAAGAGGCGCTCTCGGGGGCGATGATGGCGAGCCGTCCGGAGATCACCTGGAAGTACCTGCTGCAGATCGCGCGCACCTGCAGCGGCGCCGAGCCCAACACCGCGCACCGGGTGATCGCCGCGCTCGAGACGGCGCTGCCGGAGGTGCTGGTCTATACGCAGAACGTCGACGGCCTGCACGCAGCGGCCGGCAGCCGCAACCTGATCGAGATCCACGGTGCGCTACGCGATCTGCGCTGCACCCATTGCCGCTTCGGAACCACCGTGGACAACTACGCCGACCTGCCGATTCCGCCCCTCTGCCCGCGCTGCTTCGCGCCGCTGCGCCCGGCCGTGGTGCTGTTCGGCGAGGCCCTGCCGGAAGCGGCGGTCGCGCGGCTGGAGGACGAGCTCGCGCGCGGTTTCGACCTGGTGTTCAGCATCGGCACCTCCGGGCTGTTCCCCTACATCGTCGAGCCGGTGGTGCTGGCCAGGCGGGCCGGCGTGCCCTGCATCGAGATCAATCCGGACGAAACGCCGTTGAGCGGCATCGTCGATATTGCACTGCGCGAGCGCGCGGCACCGGCGATGGGAGCGCTCTGGAGCGCATTGCAGACTCGTCTGCAACAGATGTAAATCGGCGGAGGCCCCGTGGGCTTGCGCTACAATTCCGGGTTGCACCGAACCCCGCTGCCACCGCGCGGCGGCCCCACAGGAACCCCGGATGACGCGACACCTCCCCCTGGCACTGCTCCTTGCCCTCTGCTGCGCCCCGGTGCTGGCCGAGGACGCGGACCAGCCCCTCGGCCTGTCCTATTCCGCCACCCTGCAGAGCGCCCCCGCCCCCTACCCCGGTGAAGCCGCCGACGCTGCCACGGCCACAGCACCCACCGCATCCACCGATCTCGCCACCCCCACCGCTGCTGCGCTGCCCGTGGTCGAACTGACGCCGCCGCCGGCACCCGCCGCCGCGATCGACCTCACCGCCCAGGCCGACGACCTGTTCGCACGCATCCGCACCGGCTTCGCGATGCCGAACCTGAGCTCGGATCTCGTGCTGCATCACCAGCAGTGGTACATGAACCGTCCGGACTACCTGCGGCGCATGGTCGAGCGCAGCAGCCGCTACCTGCACCACATCGTCGAGGAAATCGAAAAGCGCGGCATGCCCACCGAGCTTGCCCTGCTGCCGATGGTCGAAAGCGCCTACAACCCGATGGCGTACTCGCGCAGCCATGCCTCCGGCCTCTGGCAGTTCATCCCGTCCACCGGCAAGAATTTCAATCTGGAGCAGAACTGGTGGATCGACGAGCGGCGCGACATCGTCGCCTCCACCACCGCCGCGCTCGACTATCTGCAGACCATCTACGAAATGCATGGCGACTGGCAGCTGGCCCTCGCCTCCTACAACTGGGGCGAAGGCGCGGTGGGTCGGGCGATCGCGAAGAACCGCGCGAAGGGGCTGCCGACCGATTATCCGAACCTGACCATGCCCAACGAGACGAAGAACTACGTCCCCAAGCTGCAGGCCCTCAAGAACATATTCGGCAGCCCGCGCCTGCTGGCCGAGATCGGCCTCGAACCGATTCCCAACCGCCCCTACTTCGGCACCGTCACGCTGACCCCACGGATCGACGTCAAGGTCGCCGCCCGGCTCGCCGAGATGCCGGTCGACGAATTCGTCGCGCTCAACCCGGCGCACAACCGCCCGGTGATCGTTGCCGACACCCCGTTGGTGCTGCCCGCCGGGAAGGTGGAAACCTTCATGAGCAACCTGGAAAGCCACCAGAGCAGCGACCAGCCGCTGAGCACCTGGCAGACCTACACGCTGCGCAACGGCGAGCGGCTCGAACAGGTGGCGCCGCGCTTCGGAATGACCGTCGCCAACCTCAAGGAGGTCAACGGCATCAAGGGGCGGATCAAGGTCAAACCCGGCATCACGCTGCTGGTGCCGGCGCGCGACGGCGAGGCCGCCGAATCGCCCGCGCCGGCCGTGCCCCGCCTGCCCGCCGCCGATCCGGAACCACCGGCCGCCGGCAAGACGCACACCGTGCGCGCCGGCGAGACGCTCTACGCCGTCGCCCGCCGCTACGGCACCAACGTGGCCGAACTGCGGCGCATCAACCAGCTGCGCAGCGACCGCCTGAGCGCGGGGATGCGGCTGACCGTCGCTGCCCGCGCGCCGGACGCCCCCCCCGTCCGCGTGACGGCGGCGCCCGCCGCCAGCGACAAGGGCTCGGCAACGGCCGCCAAGGGCAAGGCGGCGGGCAAGCCGCGCGTGGCGCGCTACAAGGTGCGCCGTGGCGACACCCTCGCCTCGATCGCCCGCCAGTTCAACGTCGACACCGACGATCTGATGCGCTGGAACCGCGTTTCACCGAAAAAGCTGCAGCCGGGCCAGGTGCTGACCATCGAGCTCGCCCGCAACGACGACTGATCCGGCGGCCGGCGGCGGCGCCGCCGCCCAGCGGCACGGAGTCACGACATCACGCTCCGTCGTTGTACAGGTGGCAGCTCACCGCATGCGTCGGCGACAGTGCCGTCACGTCCGGGTAGCGCTGACGGCACGCCTCGCTGGCGCGCGGGCAGCGCGGGTGGAAATGGCAGCCGGCGGGCGGATTGGCCGGCGACGGCGTCTCACCGGGCAGGCGGACGAAATCCTGTTGCATCGGCCGGGCATCGGGACGCGGGCTGGGCACCGCCGAAAGCAGCGCCTGCGTGTAGGGATGCCGTGGCGTGCGCAGCACCTCGGCGACATTGCCGCGCTCGACGATGCGCCCGAGATACATCACCGCCACCTCGTGCGCGAGGTATTCCACCACCGCGAAGTTGTGCGTGATGAACAGGTAGGCGAGTCCCAGCTCGGCCTGCAGGGTGCCGAGCAGATTGAGGATCTGCGCCTGCACCGAGACGTCCAGCGCCGAGGTCGGCTCGTCGCAGACGATCAGCCCGGGCTGCACCGCCAGCGCCCGTGCGATGGCGATGCGCTGCCGCTGGCCGCCGGAGAATTCATGCGGGTAGCGGCCGGCCGCGGCCGCGTCCAGTCCCACCTGCGCGAGCAGCGCGGCAATCGCCGCCGCCCGCTCGCCGGCCGGGCGGGCCACGGCGAAGGCGGCCATCCCCTCGCCGATGATCTCGCCGACCGTCATGCGCGGATTGAGCGAGGCAAAGGGGTCCTGGAACACCATCTGCATCTGCCGGCGCAGCGGACGCAGGGCCTGCCGGCCAAGGCCGACGAGCTGGCAGCCGTCCAGCCGCACGCTGCCGCCGGTGGGTGCCACCAGCTGCAGGATGGCCTTGCCCACCGTCGTCTTGCCGCAGCCCGACTCGCCAACCAGCGCCAGCGTGCGGCCGCGCGCCAGCGTCAGCGACACGCCATCGACCGCCTTCACATGACCGACCGTACGTTGCAGCAGGCCGCGCCGGAGGGGGAAATGCACGCGCAGATCGGTCACCGCCAGCAGCGGAGCCGCTTCGGCGGCATGCGCCACACTGGCGGCATCCGGCACGCCGGTCACCGCCGAAGCGCCGACCGATGTTCCGGCGGCCACGCTCCCGCCCGGCGTCTCGAGCAGATGGCAGCGCACGCGGTGCCCCGGCGCGGGTGCATGCCAGGCCGGCGCTTCGTCGCGGCAGCGCTGCCAGGCGTGCGGGCAGCGCGCGGCGAAGCGGCAGCCGGAAGGCATCGCGGCAAGCGGGGGCACCTGGCCGGGAATGGTTTCCAGCCGTCCGCCCCGGCGCGCGAGATCGGGCAGCGCGGCAAACAGCTTCTGCGTGTAGGGGTGGCGCGGTGCGGCGAAGAAGGCCGCACGCGGCGCCTCCTCGACCAGCTCGCCGGCATACATGACGCCGACCCGCGTGGCCATCCGTGCAACCACGCCGAGATCGTGGGTGATCAGCAGGATGCCCATGCCGCGCTCGGCCTGCAGGCGGCCCAGCAGCTCGAGGATCTGTGCCTGGATGGTTACGTCGAGCGCCGTCGTCGGCTCGTCGGCGACCAGCAGGCGCGGATTGCCGGCCAGCGCCATGGCGATCATCACGCGCTGCTTCATGCCGCCGGAGAGCTGGAAGGGATATTCGTCCAGGCGGCGCGCCGGGTCGGCGATGCCCACGTCGGCGAGCAGCGCCAGCGCGCGCGCGCGCGCGCCCTCGCCGGTCAGCCCGGCGTGCCGTTCGAGCACCTCGCCGATCTGGCGTCCGACGGTCAGTACCGGATTGAGGCTGGTGGCCGGCTCCTGGAAGATCATCGCCATGCCGCCGCCGCGCACCGCGCGCATCTCCGATTCGGGCAGCGAGAGCAGATCGCGCCCGGCGAAACGCACCTCGCCGCCGAGAATGCGCCCGGCGGCCGGCAGGAGGCGCAGCAGCGACAGCGCGGTGGCCGACTTGCCGCAGCCCGACTCGCCGAGCAGCGCCAGGGTCTCGCCCGCGGCAAGATCGAAGCCGACGCCCTCGACGGCGGCGAGCACGCGGCGGCCATCGGCGAAGCCCATGCGCAGGTCGCGCACGCTGAGCAGCGGATCGTCGCGGTTCACGAGGCGGCTCCCGTCATGCGCGGATCGAAGGCGTCGCGCACCGCGTCGGCCAGCAGGTTGGCGGCCAGCACCAGCGCGAACATGAAGAAGAAAGCGGCGGCCAGCGACCACCACACCACCGGTTCGCGCGCCAGTTCCATGCGCGCGTTGTTGATCATCGTGCCGAAGCTGATCATGGTCGGATCGACGCCGATGCCGACATAGGAGAGCACCGCCTCGGCCAGCACCAGGCTGGAGAAATCCATCACCAGCGCGATGATCACGATGTGCATCAGGTTGGGCAGCAGGTGGCGGCCGATGATGGCCAGATCGGAAACGCCGAAGGCCTGCGCGGCCTGGATGTACTCGAGCTCGCGCAGCTTCAGCGCCTCGCCGCGCAGCAGGCGGCACAACCCGGTCCAGCTGGTCATCCCGAGGATCAGGCAGAGCGCCAGCAGGCGCAGGTCGGCACGCTCGGCGGCGGTAGCGAACCACTGCGGATGGGTGTCGATCACCACCTGCATCATCAGCACTGCGGCCGCGATCAGCAGCACGCCGGGAATCGAGTTGAGCGTGGTGTAGAGATACTGGATCGCGTCGTCCGCCCAGCCCCGGAAATAGCCGGCGACGATGCCCAGCAGGACGGCCAGCGGCAGCATCACCAGCGTCGTCACCAGGCCGATCACCAGCGCCGTGCGCACGCTCTTGAGGACCTGGTAGAGCACGTCCTGGCCGACCTTGTCGGTGCCGAAGACATGGTACTCGGGCACCAGCGCCGCCAGCGCGCAGGCCAGGAGCAGCAGCGCCGCGAGTGCGCCGAGCACGGCGTTCCAGGCGAAGCCCTCGCCGTCGCGCCAGAGGCCACGCCAGGCCGCAGCAAAGCCGCGGCCGTCGCGCGCCGCGCGCCGCGCGGCGACCGCCGCCGTCAGCGCCAGCCACAGTCCGGCGGCCAGCGCACAGGCGCGCAGCAGGCGGGCGGCGACATCGGCATCGCGCGCCGCCTCGTCGCCGAGATGCGCGCCGCCGTGGCGCAGGCGCGGGTAGTCGCGCACCTGCCGCACGCTGCCATCCGGCGCGCGCACCTCGATCGCCTCGCGGGCGTGCGCGCGGGTGGCCAGCGGCGCCGAATAGGTTTTCTCGTTGCGCGTGCGCAGCGGCGTCAGGAGGGCGTCGAGCGCCGACAGCACCTCGACCGAATACACGGTCCGCCCGCCCTCGCCGCCGGGCAGCGCCGGCCGGTAATGCAACGAATCGAGCAGGCCGACGGCGAGGAAGGCCAGCAGCACGGTCGCCGCCGCCATGCCCGGGCGGCTGCGGCCGACGCGCGCCCAGGCCGCACGCAGCGGCGGATTGCGCGCCGAGAGGACGCCGAGCGCGACAGCGCCGGCGACGAGCAGCCAGATCAGCAGGTCGGACCACAGCAGGACGGGCTGGAAACTCATCGTTCGAAGCGGATCCGAGGATCGACGAGGGTGTAGGAAAGGTCGGTGAGCATCAGCCCGGCGATGTACAGCACCGAGCCGATGAAGACCATGGCGCGCACGACGGCGAAATCCTGCGCCTGGATGGCGTCGATGGTGTAGCTGCCGAGGCCGGGAATGCCAAAGAACGATTCGGTGAGAAGGGACCCCATGAAGAGCAGCGGGATGACCACGACGACGCCGGTGAGAATGGGCACCATGGCGTTCTTCAGCACATGACGGAAGAGCACCGCGGTTTCCGGCAGGCCCTTGGCGCGTGCGGTACGCACGTAGTCGCGGCCGATTTCCTCGAGGAAGATGGTGCGGTACCAGCGCGTCGACGAACCGATGCCGGAGACGACGCCGATCGCCACCGGCAGCAGCAGGAATTTCCAGGCGTCGGGGCCGCCACCGTAGCCGGAGATCGGCACCAGCTTCCACAGTTTGCTGATCAGGAACTGCCCGCCGATGATGTAGAACAGGCCGGAGATCGACATCAGTGCGACGCACAGCACGACCCCCCAGAAGTCGAGATAGGTGGCGCGGAAGAAGGTCAGCAGCAGCGCCAGGCTGACCGTGACGAACAGGCCCAGGATGAAAGTCGGCAGGGCGATGGCCAGCGAGGGGCCCATGCGCGTGACGATCTCGCGCGCGATGTCGCGGCCATCCTCGGCGCGCCCGAAGTCGCCGACGAACATGCGCGCCGATTTTTCGAAGAAGATCGTTTCGGTGAGCAGTCCGACGCCAGGGGCGGCGGGGTTGATGAACAGCGGCTTGTCGTAGCCGCGCTCGGCCTTCCACTTCTCGATCGCCTCCGGCGTCACGCGCTTGACGCCAAGCTGCATGCGCGCCATGTCGTCGGGCGTGTTGACCACGAAGAAGAGCCCGAAGGTGATCAGGTTCACGCCGATCAGGATCGGCAGCGCGTAGAACAGGCGGCGGAGAAGGTAGGCTAGCATCGCAGCGGATTATGCCACCGGGTCGTCGACCGCCGGCGCGCCGGCAATGCCGTAAAGCGCGCGCAGGCGCACGCACTCGGGGTTGAGCGAGCCGTCTTCCATGAAGGCCGGAAACTCGCGGCAGACCGACGGGCGCGATTCGTAGATGCCGCAGCGATTGTCCGCCTGCTGCGCGATGCACCGCCCCCCGCCCTGCTCGGTGCCCTTCATGCACACGCGGAACGGCGTGACCGGTACGGTCAGGTCGACCGGCACGTAGCCGCCGGGCTGGGTATCGAGTTCGCCCTGGTAGAACGAGACGCGGAAGTGCCGGCAGCAGACCCCGCAGCCGAAGCAGGGATTGTCGGCGTCGACCAGGTCGTACTGCACGCCGCCCTCCTCGGTGCGGATGACGATCTGGGCATTGCGCTGCCGCTCGCTCATCGCGCCACCGCCCTTTCCCGCCGCCGGTAGGCCAGCGCCGCCGGCAGGACCACGGCGATGCAGAGGGCGGCAATGGCCAGCAGCGGCCAGAGCACCGGCCGGTTCCAGGCGTCGCGCCGACGCTCCCGCTCGGCGACGTCGATGCGCTGGTATTTGAGGATGTTGTTGCCGACGTCGTTCGGCTTGCGGTTGTGCAGCCAGGCGTGGCCGAGCGTGTAGCTCTTGGGATGGAAGCCGAAGACCCAGGGTGCGTCGTGCTGCAGGATGCCGATCGCCTTGCGGATCAGGGGCAGGCGTTCGGCGCCCTGCGCGCCCTCCGATTCCATGTTCTTGAGGCGTTCGAAGAGAGCGTCGAAGTCGGCGCTCGCGTAGTTCGAGGAATTCTCGCCGCCGCGCGTCGCGCGCCCTTCGCTGCCGGACAGCAGGAAGAGAAAGTTCTCGGGATCGGGATAGTCGGCATTCCATCCCAGGTAGTAGAGCTGGACGGCGCCCTTGCGCAGCTTTTCCTGGAAGCGGTTGAAGTCGGTCGAGCGCACCACCAGCTGGATGCCGAGCCGGGCAAACTGTCGCGTCAGCCAGTCGAGGCGCGATTTGTCGCCCATGCCGCCGCCGGTGGTGTCGAGGTTGAGCACGAGCGGTTCGCCGGTCTGCGCATTGCGCCCGTTCGGCCAGCCTGCCTCGGCGAGCAGCGCGCGCGCCGCCTCGATGGATTTGCGCCGCGCCTGCCCGTCGCGCCATTCATAGACCACCGGGTTGATCCCGGCCTCGCCCTCGAGGTAGCCGAAGATGCCCGGCGGCAGCGGGCTCATCGCCGCGATACCGCGTCCGTTCATGAAGATCGAGATGAACTCCTCCTGGTCGATGGCGATCGACACGGCCTGGCGCAGCTTGCGCGCGCGCGCTTCGCCGTCAACCCCATGGCCGTCGGGCCCCTTGCCGCCGACCAGCGGGTCGAGCAGGTTGAAGCCCATGTAGAAGGTGGAGGCACGCACGCTGGTCAGCAGGCGGATGCCTTTCTCCCGCATCTCCTCGGTCAGCTGCACGTCGCCGCCGACATTCAGGCGCACGGCCTGGTCAAAGCTGTCCGACGAGATGCCGGAGGCGTCGTAATAGCCCTGCAGGAACTTGTTCCAGTAGGGGATGCTCTCCTTCTCGCGCGAGAAGACGGCCTTGTCGATCAGCGGCAGCGGCTTGCCGCAATCGGCCAGCAATCCGGCGGCGGCATCCTCCGGCTCGCCCTCGCAGGGATAGGTCTCTCCGTGAAAATTGGGATTGCGCTCGAGCACCATGCGGCTGTTGGGATTGTTCTCGGTGAGCATGTAGGGGCCGGTGCCGACCGGGTACCAGTCCAGCGTCAGGTTCTTCTCCGCCATGCCGGGCTGGCTGTAGAAGCGGTCCGCCTCGCGCGGCACCGGTGCGAAAAAGGGCATCGCCAGCCAGTAGAGGAACTGCGGATACTTGCCCTGCAGGCGGATGCGGTAGGTGTGGCGGTCGACGCGGGTAACGCCCGCCAGCGGGTAGCGGTCGAGATCGAGCCAGCCGTCGGCGGGCAGGTCGCGCGCCGCCGCGCGCAGTTGCTCGCCGAGCGCCTTCAGGCCGACGATGCGCTCGGCCATCATGCCGAAGATCGGCGAGTGCAGGCGGGGGTGGGCGAGGCGCTTGATCTGGTAGATGTAGTCGTCGGCGGTAAGCTCGCGGGTGCCGCTGTGCGGAAAATCCGCCAGCCGCTCGATGCCGCGCAGGGCCTCGCGGTCGAGTCGGGCGTAGCGCGGCTGCCCGGCCTCGTCGACGGCGAAGGCGGGGTGCGGCTGGTAGCGGATGCCGGTGCGGATGCGGATCTCGTATTCGCTGTAGGCCACCTGCCCGGCTGGCGTGTCGGCCGGCAGCAAGCGGCCGTCGGCGGCAAGGAAGCGCGGCACGGGTACCTGCTCGGCGGTGGCCGGCACCAGCGTGTAGGGGCGCTTCAGATAGTGGTACTGGAGTGGCGGTTCGTAGATCTGCCCGGTGAAGACGCTCTCGTCCTCGGTGTAGGACTGCGCCGGATCGAGGTGCTTGGGGCGCTCGGTGAAGGCCGAGTAGAGGATGTTGGCGCCCCGCTCGCCGGCCGGGTAAGGGTCGTTCCACTCACTGCCGCAGCCGGCGAGGAAGGCCGACAGGAGCAGGCCGGCAAGCAGGCCGGCGGGCGTACGGATGCAACGGACGGTGAGGCGGAATGCGCGCATGGCGGCAGTTTACCGTGTGTCGTGCGGATGGTGCGCACCGGTCGGCTGCGTCGGCGGCATGCCGGAAGATTCTTCCCTTATAATGCGCCCCACGAATCGACAATAACAACGACTCGCAACGACGCACTCCAACAAGTCAAGAACATTGGGAGAACCCATGGGATTCCTTGCCGACAAGCGCATCCTCATCACCGGCCTGCTGTCCAAGCACTCGATCGCCTACGGCATCGCGCGGGCCTGTCATCGCGAAGGCGCACAGCTGGCCTTCACCTTTCAGAACGAACGCTTTCAGGAACGGCTGGCGAAATTCGCGCAGGAGTTCGACAGCACCCTGATCTTTCCCTGCGACGTCGCCGAGGACGCCCAGATCGACGCCCTGTTCGGCGAACTCGGCAAGCACTGGGACGGTCTCGACGGCCTCGTGCACTCGATTGCCTTCGCCCCCGGTGAGGCCATCGAGGGCGACTTCCTCGAAGGCATCTCGCGCGAATCCTTCCGCATCGCGCACGACGTCTCCTCGTACAGCTACCCTGCCCTCGCCAAGGCGGCGCGCCCGCTGCTGCTCAAGGGCAACAACCCGGCCCTGCTCGCCCTCTCCTACCTCGGCGCCGAGCGCACCCTGCCCAACTACAACACCATGGGTCTCGCCAAGGCCAGCCTCGAGGCAGCCACCCGCTACCTGGCCTTCTGCCTCGGCCCGCAGGGTATCCGCGCCAACGCCATCTCCGCCGGCCCGATCAAGACGCTGGCCGCCTCGGGCATCGGCAACTTCTCCAAGCTGCTCGCCTACAACGCCCACAACGCCCCGCTGCGCCGCAACATCACCATCGACGAAGTCGGCAACGCCGCCGCCTTCATGCTCTCGGACCTCGCCAGCGGCATCACCGGCGAGATCATGTACGTCGACGGCGGCCTCAACACCACGGCGCTCGGCAACCCCGACCCGCTGCCCGCCTGATCCCGGCGCGCCGCCCCCCCGAAAACCCGCCGGTCCGGACCGGCGGGTTTTTTATCGCCCACCGGTAGCCGCGACCGCTGGCGGGAGGAGATCGGGTCATGCAGACATCGGGTCATGCGATGGACATATGCCGCATCGCTCCTTACACTGCGGTGTCCGAGGCGAATTCACCCACGCGGGCGATCCGGAGGATTGGCACTGACCTCCCGCGAATTCGCCAGCGAGCGTCAGCCCCCGAGTTTCTGCGTCCCCCTCATGAAAATACCCCCCCGGCTTTCCCCAGGCGTATTGGTTGCGGTGACTTTTTGCGGAGTAATCCTGCTTGGGCTGTTGCTGGCTCATATAACCAAGGATGTGCCGTCAGAGAAAGAAGCCTGCAAGAGGAAATGTTCGGAAACGAATCGCTTCAGTCGCTTGGTTCCTGTTTACCCACCGGCCCAAACAGCTGGAATGAGGGGACCTGGACCGATGAAGTGCGAGTGCTATTGATTCCTGCCTCGATGCCGCTCGGCTCTTCTTCATTTTTCCAACGGCCCCCCGGATGAAATCGACTCGGCAACTTGTGAAAACGGGGCTGCTGGCGGCCGCGGCGCTAACCATGGTCGCGCTGGCGGTGGCCTCCATTTTCGTGCTGCTCGAAGTGCTTTCACCCAGCGAGCTTTGGGGCCCGTCGGGTGCCTTCATCGCCGGGTTGTATGCAACGCTTGTCCTGG
>JAPKHL010000081.1 GCA_026646875.1 Rhodocyclaceae bacterium
CCCCGCAGCCCTGCTGGAATCGCCGGAGGCCATTGATTTTCAATGGCCTCTGTGCATTTCGGCCGGCTGTTCCTCGGAGCGGCAATCCGGTTTCTCCGGTGTCCTACGCCTTCCGGACGAATTCCGATTTGAGTTGCATGGCGCCGATGCCTTCAATCCGGCAATCGATGTCGTGGTCGCCATCGACCAGGCGGATGTTGCGGACCTTGGTGCCGACCTTGATGACCAGCGACGATCCCTTGACCTTCAGATCCTTGATCACCGTCACGCTGTCGCCGTCCTGCAGTACGTTGCCGTTGGCGTCGCGGACGGTGGGTTTCTCGTCGACAGTGGCTGCGGGGGTGTGTCTGCTCCATTCGGTGGCGCATTCCGGGCAGACGTAGTTGTCGCCGTCTTCGTAGGTGTACTCGGAGCCGCATTGCGGACACTTGGGCAGGGCAGTCATGGCATTCTTTTCCGGTCGGTGGCGAGGCGCGCGTTGGCGCCGCGGGTTGTGCGGGATGGCGCGCCATGCTAACGCCGGTACGGCGGCAGGGCAAAAAAGCCGCCACCGCGATGACTGTGGCAAGTTGCTTGCACGAGGCCTGCGGCTACCTTGCCGTATGCGGTCAACGAAAAACGGCGGGTTTCGTGCCGAAAACCCGCCGTTGGCTCGTTCCGGCGAGCACCGGAGGTGCTCGCCGGCAGTCCTCAGATATTCTTTTCCACGGCCTGGGCGCGCTCGCCGGGGGCCGGGTGGCTGGAGAAGGCGCTGCGGTCGTTGCCGTACATCTTTTCCAGCTTGCGCAGTGCGCTCACCGCGGCGCGCGGATCGTATTTGTTCTGCTTCATGAATTTCACCGCGTACTGGTCGGCCTCGTGTTCCTGCGACTGCGAGAACTGTGCGTTGACCAGTTTTTCGGCGAGATCGCCGAGCGCCGAATCCGAGAGGTTGGCGGCCTTCTGGTTGCCACTGGAGGCGGCGGCCTGACGTACACCCGAGGCGGCGAATGCGGTCTGCAGCGCCTTCTTCGAGTGGCCGAGCGCGGCGTGGCCGATTTCGTGGCCGACCACGTAGCGGATTTCCTCGTCGGTCATCGCGTCCATCAGCCCGCTGTAGATCCGGATCGTGCCGTCGGCCATGGCGAAGGCGTTGACCTCGTTCTTCAGATAGACCTTGATGTTCAGCTTGGGCGCGCCAGTGGTCTTCATGCCCTTGAGCAGTTTGTCGAGCCGCTGGGCGTAGGGGTTGTCGGCCGGCGCCAGCTTGTTCTTGCGGTCGGATTGCTTCGCGGCGTCGGCGGAGAGCTTGCGGACGTCGGCGTCGCTCAGGGTGGCGGCGGTGGTGAGATCCTTGGCCGCGCCGACCATGCCGCCGAGGTCGATTCCGGAGAAAGCGGGGCCGCAGAGGGAGAGGAGCAGCAGCGAAGTGGCGATTTTCTTGACCATGATTCCTTGCGTTTGAAGAAGGTTGGGGAGGGGGCCGGTCTGTGCGGGCCTTGCCGTGCATCGACGCAGCCGCGGTGCCGAGTGCGGTGGATGGCGAAGAAGAATGCGAGCGCCAATCATTCAGTCCGCATGATGCGGGCGGAATGATAACGCATTGACATTATGTCGCACGGATTTTTTTGCATGGCCTTGCACAACCATGCCCGGGCCTCCCCGCTGCCGGGGAGCGCGGCGGTCCTCAGTCGGTGTGGGCGCAGAAGGCCGTGCCCTCGCGCGTCCAGCCGGCGGCCGTCATCTGCTCGATCAGCGCCGGCTCGGTGACGTAGCGGTGGTTGGGCGCCCCGGAAACCCCGTTGTTGTAGAAGCGGACCACCGTCCGGGTTCCGGCCGGACACTGGCCGCTGTCCGGCGGGATGACGTGGAAAGCCTGCCCCTCGTACTGCCAGATGCCCTGGCGGGTGAGGAAATCGCACTCCGCTGCGCTCTGCGTGTAGAAGTGCGAGCTCTTCGGGGCGAATGCGCCGCCCGAGAAGAAGCGGCAGACCGGCAGCGTTCCCGTCGCCCCGGCGGTGGAGCCGACCCGGAAGCTGTGACCGGTGCGCTGCCAGGCGCCGACGCGGCCGCTGTCGACGACAGCGATTTCATCGGTGGAGGCGGTCACGAAATAGTGGCCGAAGGTCGGCAGGTAATACTCGACGGCATCGGCGCGCGATGAGCCGCTGCCCGCCGGCGCGCCTTCCTGGATGCGCTGCTCGGACAGTTCATGCAGATAGACCTCGAGATTGGTGTAGCCGGCGACGCCGAGGCGGACGGTCGACAGGCCGGTGCCATTCTGGTCGGGCACCCGGGGATCGAGTCCGTTGGCACTTTCCCAGGCATCCGGCATGCCGTCGCCGTCACTGTCGAGGGGAGCCGTCGGCGGCGTGCCGGCGGGCAGGGCGCTGCCGTCGCCGGCCGGATTGATATGGCGGGGCGTGAGGTCGATCTGGCCGCTCGCCACGGCAGCCATCAGCCGCAGGTCCATCGGGTCGCGCGGGAAGGCGCCGGCGCGCCGGACGGCCCGCGCGGGGAGATCGCCGGCGGCACTGTAGTCGATGGCGGGAAAATCATGACGGCGTTCGGCGGCGAAGCTGGGCGGCGTCGCTGACGGGACGTACTCCGGGTAGTCGTTGCAGCAATACATCAGCGCATAGTCGCCGCGCTCGGGATAGAGGCTGACGGAATTGCCCGAGAACCAGGTGCGGGTCTGCGGCGTGGCGCCGAGTGGCGTGGCCACGTGGATCAGGCCGAAACGGAAGGGTTCCGGCTGCTCGGCCGTGCGCACCACGGCGCGGTTGCCGACGAAGTTCAGCCGGTAGTAGATCGGCGCGCCGGCATCGGAGGCGGAAATGGTGCTGTTGTTGATGTCGATGAAGTAGCCCATGTCCCAGTACAGATTGCTCGACAGCTCGATGTCCATCACCGATCCGGCCGCCGCCGCGCTCTCGCGCGAGAGTTCCGGGTAGCGGCCGAGGATGCGGTTGAACACGTTGTGGTGCAGGGCCAGGCGGGTCAGTTCGTAACCCTGCGCCGGATTGCTGTAATTCACCAGCACGCCGCCCCGGTCGGCATGGTCGCCCACCGTTTCGGCGATGATCGTGTCCTGCAGCGTGATGTCCTGCGCGTACGAGATCTCCACGGCCTCGTCGGTGGCGCCGCCGATCGAGACGTGATCGATGATGGCGCGACGGGTGTAGCGCAGGCGCAGCCCGTCGTCGTGGCGGCCGTCGGGACGGATGCGCACGTGCCGCAGGATCCAGTTGTCGGCCTTGCGGCTGCCCGCCGGGCAGGCGGCATCCTGGTCGCAGTAGGGTTCCTCGGTGGTGTGCAGCTGGCGGATCGTGATGCCGCCCGGCGAAGTCTGGCCGGCGATGGTCACGTCGCCGCGCGTCAGATGGATCGCCGCGTCGATCAGGCCGCTGACCGCGAACACCACGGTGCGCGGGCCTTCCTCGTCGAGCGCCGCCTGCAGCGAGCCGGGACCGCCGGCATTGAGGTTGGTCACCGTGATCACGCGGCCTCCCCGGCCGCCGCTGGCCTGTGCGCCGAAGCCGGCGGCACCGGGAAAGGCCGGGATGCCCGCCGTTTCCGCCCGTGCTGCGGGACCGGCATGGACGCTGGTGGCGCAGGGGAGGGCAGCGATCAGCGCCGCGAGGGCAATGCTGGCGAGGGTGGCAGGACGCGGCATGACGGTCTCCCGGAGGTCCGCTGATGCGGAGGGTGGTGGATGGCGTCAAGCATAGCGTTTTTGCCAGCGGGTTTCAGCACGCTCGACGACGCGCCGATTCATTCTGCCTCGGGCAGGAAGCGCGTGCGCGCCGAGGCGGTGATCGCCAGCACGCAGGGGTGGGTCAGGCGCCGCTCGACCGAGATCGCGTAGTAATCGGTGAGCGCCTCTTCGGCGCGGCCGAGCAGGCAGAGATGGTCGTCGTGGAGATATTCCGCCTCGATCACCGTGGGCACCACGAACACTCCGACACCTTCCTGGCCGAAGGCGGTCATCAGCGCGCTGTCGTCGAATTCACCGACGATCTTCGGGCGCAGCTGCTGGCGCTCGAGCCAGCTGGTCAGCTTCTGGCGCACTGCGGACTGCTCGCCGGGCAGGAGCAGCGGCATCTCGCCCAGGCGCTGCGGAAAATCGCCGGGATGCCGCGCGGCCAGCTGCCGGTTGGCGAGGAAGCTGAGCCCGGATTGGCCCAGTCGATGGTTGTAGGCGCGCACGTCCACCGACGCGGGGATCGGGGTGTCGGAGAGCACCAGGTCCAACCGGTGCATCGCCAGCTCGGCCAGCAGCCGGTCGAGGTCCCATTCGTGGCAGACGATGCGCACCGGGTCGGCCAGATTCACCGCCGGCTGCAGCAGCCGGTAGGCGAGCGACTTGGGCAGGGCGTCGGAAACCCCCACCCGGAATTCCGTCGGGCGTCCTTTCGGGTAATGGCGCAGCATCTGCTCGAGTTCCGCGCTGAGCGAGAACATCTCGTCGGCGTATTCCATCACCAGGCGGCCCGCGTCGGTCAGCTGCAGCGAACGCCCCTGGCGGGTGAACAGCTCGGTGGCCAGGCTGTCCTCGAGCAGCCGGATCTGACCGCTGATGGTCTGCGGCGTGATGTGCAGCGCTTCGCCGGCCTTGACCACGCCGCCGAGCTTCGCGGTCTTCCAGAAATAATAGAGATGCTTGAGGTTCATGGGGTTTTATGTTCGTTTTTGACGAAATATCGAGCCGAATAATACGAATATAGTTTAACGAAATTTTTTCGTAGAGTAAGCGTCCACCCAGTGTCATTCCTGCGAAAGGAGCATAACGATGGAAGTCGAAGTCCAGACCCGTGGTTTGTCCGCAGCCCCCTTCCTTCGCCGCCATGCGCGTCAGCGGATGCTGGCCGCCCTCGAGCGTTTCCGCTTCTCGGTGCAGGCGGTGTCCGTCCGCCTTGGCGATATCAACGGCCCGCGTGGCGGCGCCGACAAGCTGTGCCGCATCGTGGTCCGCCTGAAGGACAGCCCGCGCGTCGTCATCGAGGAACTCGGCGACGACATCTTCCAGGTCATCGACCGAGTGGCCGACCGCGCGCATCAGAACGTCGCCCGCCAGCTCGGGCGGATGAAGCGCTCAGCGCGCGGTGCCCGGCGCCTTTTCGTCCTGCCGGCACCCACTCCGTCCGCCGCCTGAGCCATCCCGTCAATCATTCAAGGAGAACATCATGAAACCGCGCGTCGAATCGATCGCCCTCGCCCGTGAGGGCGCCTATGGCGCTCCCTCGCTGATCGCCACCCACAAGGTGCTGCGCAATACCTATCTGCTGCTGGCCATGACGCTGCTTTTCAGCGGTGCCGTGGCGGGCGCGGCCATCGCGCTGCGCTTGCCGCATCCCGGGCTGCTGCTGACCCTGGTCGGCTACTTCGGCTTGCTCTTCCTCACCGCGAAGACGCGCGACAGCGGCTGGGGGCTCGCCTCGGTGTTCGCGCTCACCGGCTTCATGGGGTACACGCTCGGCCCCATCGTCGGACATTACCTGTCGCTGCCCAACGGCGCGCAGACGGTGATGCTGGCGATGACCGGCACCGGTGCGGTGTTCCTCGGGCTGTCGGCCTACGCCGTGATCAGCCGCCGCGATTTCAGCTTCATGAGCGGCTTTCTCACTGTTGGCATCCTGGTGGCCTTTCTCGCCGGCCTGGCGGGGGCCTTCCTGCAGATTCCGGCGCTCTCGCTCACCGTCTCGGCGGCCTTCGTGCTGCTGATGTCCGGCTTGATCCTGTTCGAAACGTCGCGCATCATCCACGGCGGCGAGACCAACTACATCATGGCCACGGTCAGCCTGTTCGTCTCGATCTACAATCTCTTCCTCAGCCTCCTGCAGCTGCTGGGTATCGGCGGCGGGGAGTGATCCGGTTCTCTGGAGGTAGCAGCGCATCATGAAACGCATCGTCCTGTTCCTCGCCACCAACCTGGCGATCCTGTTCATCCTCAGCCTCGTGGTCAGGCTGCTCGGACTCGAGCCGGCGCTCGCCCGGGGCGGCCTCAACCTGCCGAGCCTGCTGGTCTTCTGTGCGATTTTCGGCATGGGCGGTTCGTTCATCTCGCTGGCCATGTCGAAGTGGAGCGCCAAGCGCATGACCGGTGCCCACGTCATCGAGACGCCGTCCAATTCCACCGAGTTCTGGCTGGTCGAAACGGTGCGCCGGCAAGCTGCCCAGGCCGGCATCGGGATGCCGGAAGTGGCGATCTACGATGCGCCCGACGTCAATGCCTTCGCCACCGGCATGAACCGCAACAATGCCCTGGTCGCCGTGTCCACCGGCCTGTTGCGCACCATGACCCGCGACGAGGCGGAGGCCGTGCTGGCGCACGAGGTTTCGCACGTCGCCAATGGCGACATGGTGACGCTGGCCCTCATTCAGGGGGTCGTGAATACCTTCGTGATGTTCCTCTCGCGCATCATCGGCCACCTGGTCGACCGCGTCGTCTTCAAAAGCGAGCGCGAGCAGGGTCCGGCCTTCTTCGTCACCATGATGATCGCGCAGCTGGTGCTCGGCGTGCTTGCCTCGATCATCGTCATGTGGTTCTCTCGGCAGCGCGAATTCCGCGCCGACGCCGGCGCCGCCGCCCTCGAGGGCCGCCAGAAGATGATCGCCGCACTGCAGCGCCTGCAGGCCGCGCACGAACCTTCCGCCCTGCCCGAGCAGATGGCCGCCATGGGAATTTCCGGTGGCGTCGGTGCCGGCCTGCGCCGCCTCTTCATGACCCATCCGCCGCTCGAGGAGCGCATTGCCGCCCTGCGCGCGGGCAATTGAACGGAGCCTTCCGATGACTGCAAGCATCGTCGCCGCCACCGATTTTTCCGAAAGCGCCCGCCTCGCCGTGCGCCGTGCCGCGCTGCTGGCCCGCCAGCGGCAGGCACCGCTGGTCGTTGTGCACGCCTTCAACGCCGGCCTTTGGAACATCCTCTGCGCCGAGTTCGATCTCCTGGGTGGCGCCGCCGTGCATACCGAGACGACGGCGCGCGAGCGCCTCGCCGGCCTGTGCGACGAACTGCGCGCGGAGCATGGCATCGCGGTGCGCGGCGAACTCCTCACCGGGCGCGCCACCGCCGCCATCAGCGCTTTCCTGCGCGAATGCGAGGCCTCTCTGCTGGTGGTCGGCGAGCATGGCGAGAACTGGCTGCGCGAAGCGATGCTCGGCGGCACTGCCCTCAAGCTGATGGAGAGTGCCCGCCTGCCGGTGCTCCTGGTACGCCGGCCGGCAACACGGGAATACGGCCGTGTTGTCGTCGCCACCGATTACTCCACCACCGCCAGCCGTGCCGCGCGCCTGGTGCTCGACCTGCTGCCCGGCGCCCAGCACTACCTGCTGAATGCCTACTCGGTGCAGTTTGAGGGACGCATGCGCCTGGCCGGCGCCACCGACGAGGACATCGCCGGTTTCCGCGAGCGCGAGCGGCAGCGCGCCGAGCAGGGCATGGCTGCCTTCGCCATCGACTGCGACTACCAGGCTGCCGGCCAGTGGGCGCCGATCGTCGCGCACGGCTATCCTGCAACCGTGGTGCTCGAGCAGGCGCATGCCCTGCAGGCCGACCTGCTGGCCGTCGGCAAACACAGCGGCGGCAGCGTCGAGGCGCGGCTGCTCGGCAGCGTCACCCAGAACCTGCTCTACCACGCCGACTGCGACGTCCTCCTGGTGCCCTGAGCGGGCACCTGCCCGCCGGTGCCGCGCGGCACCGGCGATCTGGCTGATTGGCTTGCCGCCCCGGCCGCCATCCGCGATACTTGCCAGCCGCATTTTCCCTTCCGTCGTGGAGCCTCCGATGCCATCTCACGCGCAGCCGGTCCGCGCGCGCCTGCCTGCCGCCGTCCTTCTGCTCGCCCTTCTGACCGGTCCTGTCGCCTGCGGGCGTCCGGACAGTGCCGCCGTGGCGCCGCCGCCGGCCGAGCCGCAGGTCGTTGCACAGCGATTCGCCGTCCTGCGCGACCATCCGCTGCGCGAGGCCCCGGCCTCGGTGCTCGGCAAGAATGAAACCCGCCTGGCCGCAGAGGTGGCGGCGCGCATCGAGGCGATCGCCGTCGATGTCGGCGACGAAGTCGCTGCCGGACAGCTCTTGCTGCGGCTCGATGCCCGTGACGCCGCGCTCGCGCTCGAGCGGGCCGAGGCTGCCTTGGCACAGGCCGACGCCCGCCTGGCACAGGCACGGGCCCAGCAGCAGCGGGCCGAGGCGCTGCGCGCGCGCAATTTCGTCTCCGCCGAGGCGCTGACCCTGCGGGAAACCGAGCTGGCCGCCGCTGTTGCCGACCGGCGGGCTGCCGCCGCCAATGTCGCCACAGCGCGCCGCGCTGTCGAGAAATGCACGCTGCGCGCCCCCTTTCGCGCGGTGGTGCGCGCACGTAGCGCGCAGGTCGGCGAACTGACCGCGCCGGGCACGCCGCTGCTGACGCTGGCCGACCTGGGCGACCTCCAACTGGTGGCACAGGTGCAGGCGCGCGATGCCGAGGGTCTGGCCCGCGCCGCCACCGTCGAATTCCTGGCCGGCGAGGCGCGGCACGTGCTGCGGCCCCTGCGCATCTCGCCGGCGATCAGCCGCGAGGCGCGCACCGTCGAGGCGCGCTACGCCTTCGTCGAGCGCCCGCCCGCACCCGGCAGCGAGGGCCGCCTGGCCTGGCGCGAACCGCGGCCGCACCTGGCTGCCGAGCTGGTGGTGCGGCGCGGCAGTGATTACGGCGTCTTCCTGATCGAGGACGGGGTCGCGCGCTTCCGGCCCCTGCCCGCCGCGCAGGAAGGGCGCCCGGTCGCCGTCGAGCTGCCCGACGACGCCCTGATCGCCGTGCAGGGCCGCCACGCGCTGCAGGACGGCATGCGCGTGCGCCTGGCCGCACCGCCGGCGGCGCAGCGCTGAGTCCGCCCGCCGAGGACTTGCCCGAGCCGCCGCTGCGATGAGTTTCTACGCCCGCCTGATCCGCAACGCTCCCTTCGCCAACATCACCTTCGCCGTGGTGCTGCTGATGGGCCTGCTCGCCTACCTGACCATGCCGCGCGAGCAGGACCCGGAAATCAACTTCAACTGGGTGATGGTCACCGCCGTGCTGCCCGGCGCGTCCGCCGAGGATGTCGAGAAGCGCGTGACCAAGCCGCTCGAGGATGCAATCAAGGGGGTTTCCGACATCCGCTTCGTGATGTCCTCCTCGCGCGAGAACAGTGCCTCGATCCTCGTCCGCTTTCACGACATCGACGAGCGGGTCTTCGACAAGCGCATCAATGACCTGCGTCGCGAGATCCAGAACAAGGCCAAGAGCGAACTGCCGATCGAAGCCAAGGATCCGCGCGTCATCGAAATCACCACCTCGAACGGCTTTCCCACGGCGATGGTGCTGGTGACCGGGCAGGCCGCCGATGAGGTGCTGCGTCACCGCGCGCGCGTGCTGAAGGAAGAGATCGAACGGATGCCCGGCGTGGATCAGGTGTTCGCCACCGGTCTGCGCGATCCCGAACTGATGGTCGAGTTCGACCCGGTGGCGCTCGCCAACCGGGGACTCACCGCCGGCGATGTCTCCGACCAGGTTGCCGCCTGGTTCCGCGACACCTTCGCCGGCCAGGTCGAAACCAGCGGGCACGAGGAGCGCACCGCCTGGCTGGTGCGCGTGGTCGGCCAGAGCGCCGACCCCGAGGCGCTGGCCGCCATCCCCGTGCGCGCCGCCGGGCAGCGCGAGACGGTGCCGCTCGGCAGCGTCGCCGAGGTGTCGCGGGCGCGGGCGCGCGCCGGCAGTCTGGCGAGCATCGAAGGACAGCCGGCGGTGGTGCTGGCGATCACCAAGAAGAGTCGCACCAACACCCTCGACCTGGTCGAGCGGCTCGGCGGCTTCATCGGTGAGCGCAACCCGCGCCTGGCCGGGGAGGGCGTCGCGCTGCGCCTGCTCGACGACCAGACGGTGCCCACGCGCGAGGCTATCGGCACCATGGAAACCAACGCCCTGCAGGGACTGCTGCTGGTCTTCGCCATTGCCTGGCTGTTCCTTGGCACGCGCATCGCACTGCTGGTCGGTCTCGGCATCCCGTTCTCGCTGGCCGGCACCTTTGCCGTACTCAACGCCCTTGGCTACACGCTCAACGTCTCGGTCCTGCTCGGCATCGTCATTGTCCTCGGCATGCTGGTCGATGACGCGGTGGTCGTCGTCGAGACCATCTACTACCGCATGCAGCGCGGCGAGGGCCCGATCGAGGCGACGGTCGGCGCCATGCGCGAGGTGTTCGCGCCGGTCACCGCGTCGGTGCTCACCACGCTGGCCGCCTTCCTGCCGCTGATGCTGCTCCCGGGCATCGTCGGCAAGTTCATGTTCGTGATCCCCTTCGTCGTCACCCTTGGCCTCACCATCAGCCTGATCGAGGCCTACTGGATGCTGCCGGCGCACATTGTCGCCGCGCCGCCGCGCTTCGACGGTTCCCGTCTGGTCGACTGGCGCGACCGCTTCAACCACGCATTGCGCCTGCGCTACTCGCAGGCCCTGCTGTGGGTGCTGCGGCGGCCCCGGCGCTCGCTGCTCGTGGCTTTGCTGCTGATGCTCGGTGCCGCTGCCGCCGTCGGTACCGGTCTGGTGCGCGTGCAGTTCTTTGCCTTCGACCCGTTGCGGCTCTTCTACGTGAACGTGGATATGCCCGCCGGCGCACCGATCGACCAGACCCTGGCCAGCGCCGAGCGCATCGAGACCGTGGTGCGCCGCCACCTGCAGGCCGGCGAGGCGCGCAACGTAGCCTCCTACGCCGGGGTCAAGTTCACCGACACCGAGCCGCTCTACGGCGAGGCCTACGGGCAGGTAATCGTCTCGCTCAACCCGCGCGGCGGCGGACGCGACGTGGCCGACGTGGTGGCCGCGATGCGCGCCGAGGTGGAGGCCGTGCCGACGCCCGGCCGGATCACCTTCACCATGATCTCGGGCGGCCCGCCACTGGCCAAGCCGGTCAAGGTGCGCGTCCGCGGCGACGAGCCCCGGGAGCTGCGCGCCGCCGCGGACGCACTGCTCGGCATCGTCGCTGCCGTGCCCGGCGCGCGCGACGTGGCCGACGATGAAGTGGCGGGTCGGCCCGAACTGGTGCTGGCACTCGACCGCGTCGCCCTGCGTGCGGCCGGTCTTGACGCCGCCCGCGTGGCCCGCCTGGTGCGCCTGCACGCCGATGGCGAGATCGTGGCGATGATGCGCGACCGGGGCGAGAAGCTCGAGCTGCGCGTGCGCGCACGGCACGGCGCCAACGGCAGCGTCGGTGGCGACATCACCCGGCTGCTCGACGATCCGGTGGCGCTGCCCGGTGGCGGCAGCACCACGCTGCGCGCCCTGGTGATCGAGGAAACCCGCATTGGCCAGGGGGTCATCAAGCACTACAACCTGCGTCGCGCCATTACCGTCGAGGCCGACCTCGACAAGGCAGTGACCGACACCGTGGCCGCCAACCGCCTGATCGCCGCCGAATGGAAGCGCGTTGCCGCGCAGTTCCCCAACACCGAGATCGATTTCTCCGGCGAGCTCGACGACATCCAGGAAAGCCTGGACGCCATGCTGATGCTCTTCCTGCTCGGCGTCGGCCTGATCTACCTGATCCTCGCCGCGCAGTTCCGCAGCTACCTGCAACCGCTGCTGATATTGATCACTGTCCCGCTGGCCTTTACCGGCGTCGCCCTCGGCCTGCTCGTCTCGCGCATCCCGCTGTCGCTCTACACCCTGTACGGCGTGATCGCCCTCACCGGCATTGCCGTCAACTCGGCCATCGTCCTCATCTCCGCCGCCAACGATCGCCGCGCCGAGGGCATGAGCGTGCTGCACGCCGCTGTCTACGCCGCCCGCCGGCGCGTGGTGCCGATCCTCATCACCTCGGTGACCACCATGGGCGGTCTCTTCTCGCTGGCCGTCGGCCTCGGCGGCAAATCCCTGCTCTGGGGTCCGGTCGCTGCCTCCATCGTCTGGGGCCTTGGCTTTTCCACCCTCCTCACGCTGTTCGTCGTGCCGCTGCTGTACTGGATGGTCATGCGCTGGCGGCGAGGGGGCTGACGCGGGCCGCGCGGGCAGTCTCGGCTACCCTCGGCGCGGCGCCGTGCAGACGTCCAGCAGGATCTCCCGCAACCAGCGATGCACCGGGTCGCCGTGCAGCCTCGGGTGCCAGAACAGCGATACCGTGATCCCGGGAACGGGGAAGGGCAGGGGAAACGAATGCATCCCGTCGCGCAGGTTGCCGGTGTGGCGTTCCGGCACGCTGGCGATCAGATCCGAGGCCCGGGCCAGCGCCACGGCGGTCGAAAAGCCGCCGACGGTGGCAACCACGTTGCGCTTCAGGCCCAGGGCGGCCAGGGCCTGATCGACCGGGCCGTGCGGCACGCCGCGCCGAGACAGGCCGAGATGCCGGCCCGCCGCGAAAAGCGCCGGTGTCATCTCCGCGCCGCAGAGCGCGTGCCCTGCGCGCACCACGCCGATGAAGCGGTCGCGGAACAGTGCCTGCACGCGGATTTCCGGTCCCATGCCGCGGCCGAGGACGCCAGTCTCCAGATCGACCGTGCCATCGCGTAGCGCGTCGCTGTCGCGCCCGGATTTGGGCACGAAATCCAGGCGGATGCCCGGTGCCGCCTCGGCCATGCGGGCCAGCAGCGGCGGGCCGAAATTCTCGACGAAGCCTTCGCCGGCACGCAGCGTGAAGCGCCGCTCCAGGGTCGCGAAATCCGGCTTGCGCACGGGGCGCAGCGCGGCCTCGACGTCCTGCACGAGCGCGCTCACTTTCTCCCGCAATTCCAGCGCGCGCGGCGTCGGCACGAGCCCGCGTCCGGCCCTGACCAACAGCGGATCGCCGGTCGTTTCCCGCAAGCGCGCCAGCGCGCGGCTCATCGCCGAGGGGCTGAGCCGCAGACGCTCGGCGGCGCGAGCCACATTGCCTTCGGCCAACAGCACGTCGAGGGTGAGGAGCAGGTTGAAATCGGGTCGGGGCATGCGCGCACCATAGCACGGCATTCAGTTGCATGGCGTTGCGTGCACTAATCAAGTGCAACCGGTGCGTCTTCCGCCTTGTCATCCGCTTTCCTACCATGCGTACACCGTGTTCAAGGAGTCCGAAATGGTCTGGAAAGCACTACCCGAACGGGGCGATCCCGGCAAT
>JAPKHL010000082.1 GCA_026646875.1 Rhodocyclaceae bacterium
CGACTTCGACCTGACCTATGCCGCCTACGCCGAATTCCAGCGCGGCATGGAGCGCTACTGGTGCCTGCGCTGGCTGCGCCAGGAAGGCATCGCGACGCTCGGCGCGACGATCCGGCGCGAGAACCTGGTCAAGCTCGATCACCTGCCGCTGCTCCAGCGCGTGCCGTCGGCGCCCGAGCTGCGGCCCGGCCAGCGCATCCGCCTGAACGTCGAGACGCTCGATTTCCTGACCCTCGAACTCGACTGCCGCTATCTCGAAACGCTGGCGGCGGACGAGGCGCCGGCCGCGGAAGAGACGGCCGTGGACGAAATCGACTGAGATGGGCACAGCGACCCTCCACGCCACCCCGCCCGCCGCCGAGCGCACCCTCTGGCTGGCGATCGGTGCGTCGCTGCTGCTGCACGGCCTGCTGTTGTCGCTGCATTTCCGCTTTCCCGAGGCCTCCCGCGCGATGCAGGACAAGGCGCTCGACATCATCCTGGTCAACAGTCGTTCGGCACACCGGCCGTCGGATGCGCAGGCCCTGGCGCAGACGAATCTCGACGGCGGCGGTAACGCCGACGACAAGCGGCGGGCAAAAACGCCGCTGCCGCCCTCGGCGCGCCAGCAGAGCGGCGCGGAAATCGAACAGGCACGGCGCCGCGTGCAGGAACTCGAGGCGCAGCAGCAACGCCTGCTCAGCGAGGCCAAGAGCCGCAGCTCGGTGGCGCCACAGCCGCAACGCGAGGCGCAGCCGGAGCCGACGCCGGGCGTCAGTGGCCGCGACCTCGCGCAGAGCGCCATGGCCATGGCCCGTCTCGAGGCCGAGATCTCGCGCAACGTGGACGAGTACAACAAGCGTCCGCGCAAAAAGAATGTCGGGGTTCGCGCCGAAGAATACCGTTTCGCCCGCTACGTCGAGGACTGGCGGCTCAAGGTCGAGCGCATCGGCACCCTGAACTATCCCGAGGCCGCGCGCGGCAAGCTGTACGGCAGCCTGCTGCTGAGCGTGACGATCCGCAGCGATGGCAGCGTCGAGCGGGTCGAGATCAACCGTTCGTCCGGGCACCGGATCCTCGACGATGCGGCCCGCCGCATCGTCCAGATGGCAGGCCCCTACGCTCCCTTCCCGCCCGATATCCAGCGCGATACCGATCTGCTCGAAATCACCCGCAGCTGGTACTTCACCAGCGGCGATCAGCTGGAAACCCGCGGCCGCTGACGGAGACCCCGATGACCGACCGATACTGCGTATTCGGCAATCCGGTGGCGCACAGCAAGTCGCCGGCCATCCACGCTGCCTTCGCCCGCCAGACCGGGCAGGATCTTCGTTACGATGCGATCCTCGCTCCGCTCGACGGCTTCGCCGCCGCCGTCGCGGGCTTCGTCGCCGCCGGCGGGCGCGGCGCCAACGTCACCGTTCCTTTCAAGGAAGAGGCCTTCCGCCTGTCCACACGGCGCACCGCCCGCGCCGAGCTCGCCGGCGCGGTCAACACGCTGTCCTTCGACGACGGCGAGGTGATCGGCGACAACACCGATGGCGCCGGCCTGGTGCGCGATCTCGTCGACAATCTCGGATACGTTCCGGCGGGCCGACGCGTCCTCCTGCTCGGCGCCGGCGGCGCGGCACGCGGCGTGCTCGGTCCCCTCCTCGAAACGGGGCCGGCACGACTCGTCGTGGTCAACCGCACGGCCGCCCGCGCGCACGAACTCGCGTCCCGCTTCGCCGAACATTTCGCTGCCCGCGACACCCTTGCCGGCAGCGGCTACGACGCACTCGACGGCAGCGCCTTCGACCTCGTCATCAACGCCACCTCCGCCAGCCTGGGCGGCGATCTGCCGGCGCTGCCGGACGGCCTCTTCGCCGCCGGCAGCCTTGCCTACGACATGATGTACGGCCAGGGCGACACCCCGTTCATGGCCTTCGCGCGCACGCAGGGTGCGGCGCGGGTGGCCGACGGTCTTGGCATGCTCGTCGAGCAGGCCGCCGAAGCCTTCTTCGTGTGGCGCGGCGTGCGGCCGGACGGCGCCGCGCTGCTGGCCCATCTGCGCCACGCATGAAACGCCTGTCCGTCTGGTTCAGGCGGATCGTCCTGGCCCTGCTCGGCGCCGTCCTGCTCTACCAGTTCTGGCTGTTCGGCTGGGTGCTGTGGTGGGGGCAGGTCAACCCGGCGCAGACGCGCTTCATGGAAATCCGCCTCGCCGAACTGCGCGCCAAGGATCCCGAGGCCCGGCTGCGCCAGAGCTGGCTCCCCTACGCGCGCATCTCGCCGCACCTGAAACGGGCGATCATCGCCTCGGAGGATGCCAAGTTCGTCGATCACGAGGGTTTCGACTGGGATGGCATCCAGAAGGCCATCGAGAAGAACCAGAAACGCGGCCGGGTGGTCGCCGGCGGCTCGACGATCACCCAGCAGCTGGCCAAGAATCTCTTCCTGTCACCGGCCAAGACGCCCTGGCGCAAGGCGGAGGAAGCGGTCATCACCCTGATGCTCGAAGCCTTCTGGAGCAAGCAGCGCATCCTCGAGGTGTACCTCAACGTCATCGAGTGGGGGCAGGGCGTGTTCGGGGCGGAGGCCGCCGCCCGGCACTACTACGGCATTTCCGCCACGCAGCTGTCGCCGGAACAGGCGGCGCGGCTGGCCGGCATGGTGCCCAATCCGCGTTTCTACGACCGCAATCGCAATGCACCGGGACTGGCCCGCAAGACCGCCATCATCCTCGGCCGGATGGGCGCCGTCGACGCGCCCTGACCGGACCGGTGCGTCTGGCATAATACCGGCCGACCCCCGATTTCCGTGACTTTCCGAGACCCTTTCGCAGGCGGACGATGGACCTGGCAGCACTGCTCAATCCCGGCTGGCGCGCGGCGCTGATCGCACTGATCGCGCTGCTGACGCTGTACGTCGTGTTCGTCCTCTGGCGCATGCGCCGGCTGCGGCGTCCGGCCGCGCCGGCGACTGGGGGGGCAGCCGAGGCCCTGGCCGCCTACGCCGCGGTGCAGGCCCCGGCGCAGGCCGCCGCGGCCACCGAAACCTCCGGCGATCCTTCGCCCCCCCCCGCGCCCGCGCCGACGGAGCCCGGTTTCGCCTGGAACGAGCCGCCGGCACCGCTGCCGGAAGAGACGCGGCTGGCCGGGCTGGAGCGCGACGCGGCGCAGGTGCGGCGCGAGCTGGCGGCGCTGCGCGCCGAGGTGCGCGTGCTCGACGAAAGTCTCGGCGCCCTGCGCGAGGAAACGCTGCGCGAGCTCGCGCAGGCCCGGTCGCAGGCGCAGACGCAGGCCCGCGTCGTGCAGAATGCCTCACCGATCTACAGCGATGCGATGCAGATGGCGATGCAGGGACACAGCGCCGCCGACATCTCCGAGCATTGCGGGATCGCCCGCGCCGAGGCCGAACTCGTCGTGGCGCTGGTGCGCAACCGCGATCAGGACAATCCGCGTGACTGACAATCAGGGAGAAAAGATGGCCAGCAGCGAGACCCGGGGCGTCAGCCCCGACGCGCAATCCGACCTGAAGCGCAAGTTGCTTGCGCGAATCGGCGTGGCCGGCGTGATGATCGCCCTGCTGCTCGGCACCCTGGCCGTGTTCGACCGGCTCAACGCACCGGAGGAAGCGGAGGACGACGAGCCGCGTTTCACCGCGCCGGTGCCGGTGGCGAAAAAGGAAATGACCCAGCCGCTGACCCCCGCCGGGCCGGATGGCCCGAACCCGGCGGACACCGCCGCCGCACCTGCCGAGGCCGAAACCAGCGCGGCGCCGGTCGACCGCACGGTGGCTCCGGAGGCCACGGGCACACCGCCGCCACCGTCGGTCGCCGCTACGCCCGGCTTGCCCGCGCCGCGCGAAGGCAGCAGGGGGGCCGGCGCCCCCCCGCCCGCGCCAGCCGCCGCCACGCCGCCCGCCAGCGGTGTCGCTGGTGCCGGCGGTGCACCGCCGGCCGCGCTCCCGGCTCCGTCCGCGGCGGGCGCGGTGCCTCCGTCATCGCGTGCCGACTCCGCACCGCCGCGACCGGGCACGGGCTATGCCCTGCAGGCCGGTGTCTTCGCCGACACACGGCGGGCCGAGGAACTGCACGCGCTGCTGACGCTGAACGGCATCCCCTCGACCATCGAGTCGCGTGTCCTGGTCGGTCCGTTCCGCACCCGGCAGGAAGCCGAGGCGGCGCGTGCGCGCATGCAGGCGCTCGGGATCGAGGCCCTGCTGCTGCCCCCGAAGGGCGGCGCCCGCCGCTGAGCGTCGCTCAGCCGCCCGCGAGCTGCCGCTGCAGGCGCCGGGCGAAGACCGTCATCTCCTTTGCGGCCTGCACGTCGCCCCGCGCCTCGGCGACGGCGATACCCTGCGTATAGGCGGCCAGCGCCTCGGTGGCCTGTCCGTCCTCGGCCAAAGCCTTGCCCAGCAGCTTCCAGGCCGCCGAGAAGGCGGCGTCGCGCGCCACCGCCTCGCGCAGGAAGCCGGCCGCCCGCGCCGCGTCGCCGGCCTTCAGCCACTCGGCGCCAAGCGAATAGCGCAGCAGCGCGTTGTCACGCGGACCGCCGAGGAGTTTTTCGAGATTGGCGATGATCGTTGTCGTCATTTAAGATTTCCCGTTTTCATTAACAACGCAGTTTACTTCCGGAGAAGCGCCATGGCCCGACTGATCGTATCCACCCCCCACGCCCCGGCCGCCATCGGCACCTACTCGCAGGCCGTCAAGGTCGGCGATACGGTCTACCTGTCCGGCCAGATCGGGCTCGATCCGGTCGGCATGCAGCTGGTGGACGGCATCGACGCACAGATCGTTCGCGTCTTCGAGAACCTCAAGGCGGTGGCCGAGGCTGCCGGCGGCTCGCTGGCCGACGTCGTGAAGCTCAATGTCTTCCTCACCGATCTGGGCCACTTTGCGAAGGTCAACGAAACGATGGCGAAGTACTTCAGCGAGCCCTTTCCGGCCCGTGCCGCGGTGGGGGTCGCCGCGCTGCCGCGTGGCGCCCTGGTCGAGGCCGACGCGGTGATGGTCTTCGCCTGACGCCTTTCCGCCGATGCCCGCGAAGCGCGCGCGCCCCCCCGCCAGCGCCCTGCGTGCCGGGCTAGCCAAACTCGGACTGGTGCGGCCGGTCGATTTCCTCCTGCACTTCCCCCTGCGCTACGAGGACGAGACCCGTGTCATCCGCATCGGCGACGCCTTGCCGGGCACGCCGGTGCAGGTCGAGGCCACGGTGCTTGACGTCGCGGTGCAGTACCGGCCGCGCCGCCAGCTGGTGGTGCGCGTGGCCGAAGCGGCGGATGGCGCCGGTGCCGGCACCGAACTCACGCTGCGCTTTCTCAACTTCTACGGCAGCCAGGCCAAGCAACTCGAGGGGGCTCGCGACGCCGGTCGCCGGCTGCGCCTCTTCGGCGAGATCCGTTACGGTTTTCTCGGCGCTGAAATGGTGCACCCGCGCTACCGTGTCATCGCCGAGGGCGAGGCGCTGCCCGAGGCGCTGACGCCGGTTTATCCGGCCACCGCCGGTGTTTCGCAACAGGCGCTGCGCCGGGAGATCGCCCGGGTGCTGGCGGCCGCCGCCGGAACGGAACTGCTCGACGAGCTGCTCGACCCCGACTGGCTCGCCGCGCACGAACTGCCGGCCTTTCCCGAGGCCGTCCGCTTCCTGCACGCACCGCCGCCGGCGGCGCCGGAACCCGCGCTGCAGCAGGGAACGCACCCGGCCTGGCGGCGCATCCGCTTCGACGAACTGCTGGCACAGCAACTGTCGCTGCGACGGGCCTACCTCGCCCGGCGGGAAAAGGGCGCACCGTGCTTGCCGGCGGCCGGCACTCTGGCGCAACGCCTGCTCGCGGCGCTGCCCTTCGGGCTCACCGGCGCGCAGCGCCGGGTCGTCGCGGAGATCGCCGCCGACCTGGCCTGCCCGCATCCGATGCAGCGCCTGCTGCAGGGCGACGTCGGCAGCGGCAAGACCATCGTCGCCGCGCTGGCCGCCTGCCAGGCCATCGAGGCTGGCTATCAGGCGGCCTTCATGGCGCCCACCGAGATCCTCGCCGAGCAGCACTACCTCAAGCTTTCCGCCTGGCTGCAACCGCTCGGCGTCGAGGTTGCCTGGCTGTCCGGCAGTCTCCGTGCCGCCGCCCGGCGCGCCATGCAGGCGCGGGCGGCGGGCAGCGCGCAGCTCGTCGTCGGGACGCACGCGCTGATCCAGGACAGCGTCGATTTCGCCCGCCTCGGCCTGGCCATCATCGACGAGCAGCACCGTTTCGGCGTCGCGCAGCGGCTGGCACTGCGCAGGAAGGGCGAGGCGGCAGCCCTGCTGCCGCACCAGCTGATGATGTCGGCGACACCGATTCCGCGCACGCTGGCCATGAGCTATTACGCCGATCTCGACGTCTCGGTGCTCGACGAGTTGCCGCCGGGGCGCACGCCGATCCGCACCAAGCTGGTTTCCGACGTCCGCCGCGACGAGGTGATCGCCGGCGTGCGCGGTGCCGTGGCCAAGGGCCGGCAGGCCTACTGGGTGTGCCCCCTGATCGAGGAGTCCGAGAAGCTGCAGTTGCAGACCGCGCTCGACACCTTCCAGACCCTCGCCGAGGCGCTCGACGATTTGCGCATCGGCCTGGTGCACGGCCGTCTGAAGGCCGACGAGAAGGCGGCGACGATGGCCGCCTTCGCCGACGGCACGATCGACGTGCTGGTCGCCACCACCGTCATCGAGGTCGGCGTCGATGTCCCCAACGCCAGCCTGATGGTGATCGAGCACGCCGAACGCTTCGGCCTCGCACAGCTTCACCAGCTGCGCGGCCGGGTCGGGCGTGGCGCGCACGATTCGGTCTGCGTGCTGCTCTACCAGACGCCGCTCTCGGAGACGGCGCGTGCTCGCCTGCGGATCATCTACGAACACACCGACGGTTTCGAGATCGCCCGCCGGGACCTGCAGCTGCGTGGTCCCGGCGAATTCATCGGGAGCCGCCAGTCGGGCGTGCCGCTCCTGCGCTATGCCGACCTCGAGCGCGACGCCGATCTCGTCGAGACGGCGCAGGCGCTGGCCGAACGGCTGCTGCGCGACGACCCCGCGCGCGTCGCGCGTCACCTTGACCGCTGGCTGGGAAGCCGCGAGGAGCTTTTGAAAGCATGAGCCAGTCCAGACTGCTGACCACCCGCCGGTTCGCCCCCTTCTTCGCGACCCAGTTCCTCGGGGCCTTCAACGACAATCTCTTCAAGAACGCCCTGATTGTCCTGCTGACCTTCCAGGCGGCGCAGTGGACGACGCTGCCGGCCGGCGTGCTGGCCAACCTCGCAGCGGGCATCTTCATCCTGCCCTTTTTCCTTTTCTCGGCGACCGCCGGCCAGCTGGCCGACAAGTACGACAAGGCCCGCCTCGCGCGGCTGGTGAAGCTGCTCGAAATGCTGATCATGGGCGTCGCCGCTGCCGGCTTCGCCCTGCACAGCCTCGCCGTCCTGCTCGCAGCGCTGTTCCTGCTCGGCCTGCATTCGACGCTGTTCGGCCCGGTCAAGTACGCCATCCTGCCGCAGCACCTGCACGCGGACGAACTGGTCGGCGGCAACGCGCTGGTCGAGGCCGGCACCTTCGTCGCCATCCTGCTCGGCACCCTGGCCGGCGGCCTGCTCGCCGGCGCCGGCGGCGATCCGCGCTGGGTGGCGTTCGCCGGCCTGCTCGTCGCGGCAGCCGGCTACCTGGCCAGCCGCGGCATCCCCGCCGCGCCGCCCCCGGTGCCGGGGCTGACGATCAACCCGAACCCGCTGACCGAAACCTGGCGCAACCTCGGTTTCGCCCGCGCCAACCGCACCGTCTTCCTGTCGATCCTCGGCATCTCCTGGTTCTGGCTGTACGGAGCGCTCTTCCTCGCGCAGTTTCCCGCCTACGCCAAGGACGTGCTGGGCGGCGACGAAACCTCGGTGACCCTGCTGCTCGCCACCTTCACCCTGGGCATCGGCCTTGGCTCGCTGCTCTGCGAACGGCTTTCAGGGCGTCTCGTCGAGATCGGCCTGGTGCCCTTCGGCTCGATCGGCCTGACCCTCTTCGGGCTCGATCTCGCCTTCGCTTCGCCGGCCGCGCTGCCCGCCGGCGCACCCCTCGCCACCGGCGCGCTGCTCGGCCTGCCGGGCAGCTGGCGGGTGCTGGGCGATCTCTTCGCCCTCGGTCTCTTCGGCGGCTTCTTCATCGTCCCCCTCTACGCCCTGGTGCAGCTGCGCAGCGCCGCCGAACAGCGTGCCCGCATCATCGCCGCCAACAACATCCTCAACGCGCTGTTCATGGTCGGCGGCGCGCTGGCCGCCGCCGGGCTGCTCGCCGCCGGCGCCTCGATCCCCGTGCTGTTCGGCATCGCCGCCACGGTGAATGCGCTGGTCGCGCTGTACATCTACCGGCTGGTTCCCGAGTTCCTGCTGCGCTTCATCGTCTGGCTGCTGATCCACTCCGTCTACCGCCTGCGCGTCGAGGGACTCGAGCATATTCCCGAGGAGGGGCCGGCGGTCGTCGTCTGCAATCACGTCAGCTTCGTCGATGCGCTGGTGATCACCGCCGCCTGCCGGCGTCCGATCCGCTTCGTCATGGACCACCGCATCTTCCGCACACCGATCCTGCGCTTCGTCTTCCGCGAGAGCCGCGCCATCCCGATCGCCCCGGCCAAGGAGGATCCGGCCATGATGGAGCGCGCCTTCGACGAGGTGGCGCGCGCGCTGGAGGCCGGCGAGCTGGTCGGCCTCTTCCCCGAGGGGCGCATCACCGACACCGGCGAGCTCTATCCCTTCCGGCCCGGCATCCGGCGTATCGTCGAGCGCACCCCGGTGCCGGTCGTTCCGCTCGCCCTGCGCGGGCTTTGGGGGAGCTTCTTCAGCCGCAAGGACGGCCCGGCGATGCGCCGTCCGCTGCGCCGCGGCCTGTTCTCGCGCATCGAACTCGCCGGCGCGCCGGCCGTGTCGCCGGCCGAGGCGACGCCGGAGCGGCTGCAGGCCATCGTCCTGGCGCTGCGCGGCGAGCGGCGCTAGGCGGGCCTGCTCCTGGCTGCCTGCGCTGGGGTGTCTATCCGGACGGCATGCACGGCGCTAGAATCGACGGTCATGGACGGTTCCGCCCGCTTCTCCTCCCCGGCCCGCCTGGTACCCGCGCTGGCCGCGCTGCTGCTGGCCCTGCTGCTCGTCGTCGGCTCCGCGCTGCACGCCCAGCGCACCGTCGCCGAGCTGAGCGACATGACCGCAGCGCGTGCCCGGACCTGGACCCTGCTGCTCGATGCCGAGCGTACCCTGTCGCTGTTCAAGGACGTCGAAACCGGGTCGCGCGGGTTCGTGCTGACCGGGGACGAGCGCTACCTCGATCCCTACCTTGGTGCCCGCGCCGCGTTGCCTGAGCGTTATGCGACCCTGCGCACCGCCGCTGGCGAAGCGTGGGCAGCCGATCTCGACTGGCCCGGGCTCGATGCCGCTGTCGGGTCGCGCCTGCAGTTCGCCGAGCGGCTGGTCGAGAGCCGTCGGCGGCAGGGGCGCGAGGCGCTCGACGATCCCGCGCTGCTGGCCGGGGGCAAGGCGAGCATGGACGCGGTGCGCGCCCGCATTGGCGAGATCGAGGGGCGTGTGGCCGCCCGGCTGGCGGAGATCGATGCCGCGCTCGAGGTTCTGCGGGCCGAATCGCGGCGTGCCGGCGGACTGGCGGCCGTACTGGTCGTGGTGCTGGTGCTGGTGGCGACGGCGGTGCTGCTGCGCGAGCGCCAGTTGCGCATCCGCCTGGAGACGGCCCTGCGCGACAGCAACCGGACGCTCGATGCCCGGGTGCAGGCACGCACTGCGGAGCTGGCCGCCGCCCGCGACCGGATCGCCGGCTTTGCCGCCGAGCTCGAGCGCAGCATCGAGGGCGAGCGGCAGCGCCTCTCGCGCGAGGTGCACGACCAGATCGGCCAGGTGTTCACCGCCATCCGCATGATCCTGCGCGGATTGCCGCCGGGCAGCCTGCCCGGCGAGCAGGCGGCGGTGCTCGAGCAGGCGGTGGACATGGGTGTGGCGACGGCGCGCCGGATCGCCGCCGAGCTGCGCCCGCCGCTGCTCGACGACCTGGGGCTGCAGGCCGCGCTGGCCCACCTCGCCGAGCGCCTGTTCGGGCCCGCCGGGATCGATTGCGAGGTGGCGCTGGCTGGCAGCGAGGCCCTCGATCTGGCGCAGTCCCTCGCCATCTACCGGATCGTCCAGGAGGCGTGCAGCAACGTGCTGCGCCATGCCGCGGCCCGTCGTCTCGTCATCCAGGGCGAAGCGGCGGGGGAGACCTACCGCATCGTCGTGTGCGACGACGGGCGCGGGCTGCCGGATGGCACCCCGCGCCCGGGCGGGCTGGGCATCCTCGGCATGCAGGAGCGCGCCGCGCTGCTGGGGGGGCGGGTCCGGGTCGAGCGTGCCGCGGGCGGCGGGGTGAGCGTCTGCATCGAAATGCCGCTGGCGCGCGGCGGCAGTGGAGGCGGGCATGAATCTCCTGTTGCTTGAGGACCATCCGATCTTCCGCCTCGGCGTCCGGCAGCTGCTGCTGCAGCGCTGGCCGCAGGCCGTCATCCACGAATCGGCGACGCTGGCCGAAGCCCTGCGCGCGTGCCGGCAGGGCAGCTTCGCCACAACCCTGGCCGACCTCAACCTGCACGAAGGTCGCACAGTAGATCTCGCCCATGCGCGCGTCGGTCGCCACCAGCACCCGCGCCGCGCCCACCTGCAGCGCGAGCGCCTGCAGGCTTCCGATCGCGGCCACACCGAGATCCGCCGCCAGCGCGATGCCCTGCGCGACGCCGCAGGCCAGGCGCAGCCCGGTGAAGGCCCCGGGCCCGGCGCCGAAGGCGACCGCGTCGAGCTGCGCCACGGCGAGCCCGGCCTCGGCGAGGAGCTCGCGCAGGTCGCGCAGCACCGCCTCGGAATGATTGGCCGCGCCCTGGATGCGCCGGACGAGCAGCTCGTCGCCGTGCAGCACCGCGACGCTGCCGTGCTCGGTGGCGGTTTCGATGGAGAGGATGTTCATGGGGCCGCCATTCTACCGGCAGCACGCCGTTTCGTACGCCGAAGGACCCATGCTGGCGTGGCGGCAGCCGCGGAGCCGCGCTTGCGATACCCACCGCGCACGTTTGACCGCCCCATTCGCCGCTCCTGCCGGGGCTCCCGCACGGGCGCTCAGCGCTGCGGCTTGCGGCCCGGCTCCTCGCGGTAGGCGCCGCGGGCGGCGTCGCGCATGTGGCGACGCAGGTCGGTGCGCTCTTCCTCGCTCATCCGCCGGCGCTCGCGCGCGCCCTCGCGGTCCTTGCGCTGGTCGCTCAGGGTGTCGCGCCACTCGCGACGCTCCCCCTCGCCGGCCGGACGGAAGCGCTGGGACTGCTCCTCTCCGCCGACGTAGAAGCGCAGCTGCGCCCTCGCCTCGGTCGGGGCCAGGGCACAGAGCACCAGCGCGCCGCAGACGATGGAGGCGCGCACGCCCGCAAGCGGGGCCGCGTTCGGCGCGAAGGGAGTGAAGGAAGACGGAACCGGCAAGGAAGTCATGAAGGCGGGGCGCAGGTCCCGCTCGCCCTGTGGAGGCGCGGCACCCGCGGAGAAAAGCGATGACTGCACCTTACGGCAAACCGGCCGGTGCGCAAAGCCTCCGCCTCCGGTCCGCAAACTGCTTTGTAAGGCGATATTGCCTGCTCGTCCGAGCCTTACGAAGGGTTACCGCAACGGCCCCGCCGCGAGCGCCGGGAAGGCTGGCACCGTCCCGCGAGTCAGGCTAGCATTCCACTCATGAACCAGAAAAATCGCTATCGCATTCTCGTGGTGGATGACGACGCGCGCCTGCGCGAGTTGCTGTCCCGCTACCTGCAGGAGCAGGGTTTCTCGGTGAAGGCCGTCGGCGACGCGCCGATGATGGATCGCGCCCTGCACCGCGAGCACTACGACCTCATCGTGCTCGACCTGATGCTGCCCGGCGAGGACGGGCTGGCGATCTGTCGGCGGCTGCGCGCGGCCGAGAACCAGATCCCGGTCATCATGCTCACGGCGAAGGGCGACGACGTCGATCGCATCGTGGGCCTGGAGATGGGCGCCGACGACTACGTCGCCAAGCCATTCAACCCACGCGAGCTGGTCGCGCGCATCCAGGCGGTGATGCGCCGGCAGCCGCAGACGCTGCCGGGCGCGCCTACGGCCGAGGACGAGATCGTGGTCTTCGGCCGGGTGAAGGTGAACCTGGGCACGCGCGTGCTGGTCCGCGACGGCGAGGAGATCCAGCTCACCACCGGCGAGTTCTCGCTGCTCAAGGTGCTGCTCACCCACCCGCGCCAGCCGCTGTCGCGCGACAAGCTCATGGAGCTCGCGCGCGGGCGCGAGTACGGCGTGTTCGACCGCGCGATCGACGTGCAGGTCTCGCGCCTGCGCAAGCTGGTCGAGGACGACCCGGCCAAGCCGCGCTACATCCAGACCGTCTGGGGCTTCGGCTACGTCTTCGTGCCCGACGAGCAGCGGAACGGAGAGGACAGCGGCGAGGGCAAGGGCGAAGCCCCCGAATCGCCCTCCGGCGGCGAGGACTGATGGCCGGCTCGGCC
>JAPKHL010000083.1 GCA_026646875.1 Rhodocyclaceae bacterium
CTCTTCGCTGATGAAGACGTGGCGAACCCGGCCCACGCCGGCCTTGCCGCTCAAGTCGTCGAGCAGGGCGTAGAGGGGGAGGGGGAGGGGGAGGCATTTTTTATTTTCGCCGACGCTTGGCTGCTCAAAACCCGGCCACAAAACAGCAATAACCCCAAAAAAATATGCTATTAGCAAATTGTTATCGCTCATATTTTCCTTCGATAGATCAGATGGTTATGAACCCGTTTAGTTAACGTACTTCTAGGTTCAAGGAAGTACCACTCTGAACAACATCTGGAAGGAGAAGAAATGAGCACAGAAATAGAGGAGCGGTCCCGTTTGATCGACCCTCGGGCAATACGCATCACCAAGCCAATACAGGACTCGCAAACTAACAGCGCACAGCAGCAAATCGTGCCAGATCTTCACAAGGAACCACCGCCTCCTAGAAAGCGGCCCAAAGCCCTGGACCTCGATACCTTTCCGCATCGGCGCTGGCCCGGAACTACTCAACTGCCGGGTACGATTGAGAATGTGGATCACCTGCTGCAGGCATACAGCGTGACGGTGCGATATGACGTCATCCGGAAACGACTACAGATTCGCTACCCAGGACACCAAGGAAGCTCCGATAACGCCGACAGTGTGGCAATGACGTTGATCGAAAGCCTTGCTGCACTTAATTGTCTGCCAATCGGCTGTGTGGCTCGCTGCGTCGAAGTACTGGGCGACCGGCACCAATACAACCCCATCGCCGACTGGATCACCAGCAAGCCTTGGGATGGCGTGGATAGGTTGGGGGCAATTTACGCGACCCTCGAAATCCGTGAAGGCTATCCGAAGCACCTCAAAGAAATCGTGATCTACCGCTGGCTTCTCAGCGCCGTGGCAGCAGCCCTCAAACCTTACGGCTTCAAAGCGCGTGGCGTGCTGACCTTGCAAGGACCTCAGTCGATCGGCAAGACCTCATGGATAGCATCACTTGTCCCGGATGATGGTCTGCGTGAATTCGCGGTCAAGTTAGGCCTTCACCTGGACGCAGGGAACAAGGACACCATTCTGACAGCAATCAGCGCCTGGATCGTGGAAATCGGTGAGCTTGATAGCAGTTTCAAGAAGGATGTCAGCCGCCTCAAGGGATTCCTGACCAATGATCGAGACAGACTACGAAAACCCTATGGTCGTGGAGACTCGGAATATCAGCGGCGCACCGTCTTCGCGGCCAGCGTCAATGAAGAGGACTTCCTCATCGATTCGAGCGGGAACACGAGGTTCTGGACCATCGCGGTGGTGCGAATCAATTACGACCATGGGATTGATACCCAGCAATTGTTCGCTCAGTTGGCACTTGACTTTCAAAAGGGAGAACGCTGGTGGCTGAACTCCCATGAGGAGGCCTTGCTGGAATCCCATAATCAGAACCATCGCAAGACTGGCTACATCCATGAGCGCCTTTTGGCTCGGCTGGACCTGGACCGGGTCGGGCAAGAAGATATCCCACTCATGACCGCCACTGCGGTACTGACTGCCTTGGCCATTCTCCAGCCCACGAATCTCCAGTTCAAGGAATGCCATACCGCCCTCCGGGAAATTCTCGGGGAACCCACCCGCAGCAAGGGTCTGACGCGATGGCGGGTGCCGCTAAAGAAAACACAGGATAAGTTTTCTGAAGTGTTGCCGGAGCCGGAAGACGGTATCTATTGATGTCAGGTCGCTCCCTTCCACTCTAAGCGATGGCACGCCCCCCTCGCCACGAGAGGGGGAGGGGGGATGCATTCCACGCGAGTTGCTAAGAGATCGTTGGGCATTAGCTCTCAAATTCGAAGCACCGTCGAATTTGGGGGCTGGCCCCTGAGGTTTGCCGTTTTGCACTCCCTCCCCCCGCCCTTCTCCCTCTTCATTCATTGGTCTTTAGATATTTCTTGATTCCCGTCACTTGATCGACGGATTGCAGGTTTCGTTAGCCAATTAACTATTTGGAGATTCAAATGTTTAGTCAGATCAATGCCAATGCAGCTTTCCACCTCGCTAACCAAGATGAGGATATGGTGACCGTCCTCGGAAAATTCCGGGTCGATGGCTACCTCCATGACTCGGTGAAGCTGCGTGTTCAGGAGATTCATCGGCACCTCCTGCCGGATATGCCCTACAGCCCCGAGGAATTACTTGGTGCGGATTACTGGTCAAGTTTGAGTGACATTGGCCAGCGGCTGGTGACGCTCTGCCTGGAGAACCTTGCGCAGCAAGGAGTGATGCAGTTGGGCGTGGCGTGCTGCGACCACTGCGGCGACCTTCGCTTCTACATCGATTGATTCCCCCTCCCTTCATCATCGTGGCTTTCGGGCCACGGTGGCTACTACAAATTGGATATCGGTCGCCAGATTTCACCCACGCGAATTCTTCGTGGCCTCCCGCCTCCTCGATTTTCCCAACCGTGACCCCCGAGCAGATGCCGCGTGTCGCCCCTCCCCGGAGCGCCCAATATCTCTCTGAAACTAATCGGATTTTTGAATCATGAAGACAAATTTGAATACTGCATATTCGTTTGGATGCGCTGACCTGCCTGCGTATTCATTTCATCAACAGTCTCGCGTCACCAAGGAGCATCAACATGCCTAAAGTCAGTCTGGATGCCGCCTTCGTCCGCAGCGCCAAATGCCCAGAGGGGAAAAACCGCATCGAGTATTTCGACACCAGCATCAAGGGCTTTACGCTTGAAGTCCGCATCTCAGGTGGTAAGACCTACTACCTGCGATACCGCGAGCGGACAATTCAACGTATGTTCAAGATCGGCGACGCTCAATCCATCAGTTTCGACAAAGCACGGACAGCCGCTGAAAGGCTGCGTTCCCGTGTGGTTCTTGGTGATGACCCCGTCGAAGAACGAAAGATCAAACGTTCGACCCCGACAATTGCCGAGTTTTATCGTGATACCTATCTGCCGTACCTGCAGAGCTATCGGCGCAACATGCAATCCGACTACAGCTTCCACCAGACGCATTTGTTGCCTCGTTTTGGCTCCAAATTTCTTGATGAGCTGACCCAGCAGGATGTCATTGATGCCCAGCAATCGATGCGTAAGGCTGGCTATGCAGCAGGCACCGCAAACAAGTTCATCGTCCAGATTCGCTATATGTACAACGTCGCAAAGAAGCGGGGCATTCCCGGTTCAGACGTCAATCCTGCCGCTGGAGCGAAGCAATTCCTCGTCGAAGGCCGTGAGCGTTTCCTGACTCAGGAGGAGATTCAGCGCTTGCGCGTTGCCGTTGAAAAAAGCATCAACAAGCAGTTGAAGTACATCGTTGCGCTGCTTCTGATGCTGGGTTGCCGCAAACTGGAACTACTGAATGCCAAGTGGGAGCATTTTGATCTCGATCGCCGTACGTGGAAGATTCCCCTCTCCAAGTCAGGCAAGATGCGCCATGTGCCACTTTCCACCGATGCAGTCGAGTTGCTGAAAGGGCTGCCCCGTTGGAAAGGATGCCCCTATGTACTACCCAATCCGAGAAGTCTCAAGCCCTATACGGATTTTCATGAGCCTTGGCACACGGCATGTCGGAGGGCTGGATTGAAGGATGTTCGCATTCATGACCTCCGCCACACCTTCGCCAGCAATCTCGTGAATGCAGGCCATTCCTTGTTTGTGGTCAGCCGTGCGCTTGGGCATGCCAGCATCGTTCAGACAGCCAGGTACTCACACCTTGCCGACGATACTTTGCTGGCTGCGGCGGATGCTGCTGCCAACGCGATGGGCAACACCTGGATCGATCTGAAAAAGTCGAGCGCACAGCACTAAAACTTGGCAGAATTTGACTCCTAATCCCTGCTCAGCCATCGATTCTCTATTGATGGTTGGGTAGGTGATGGGACGAGAAATTGCATCGATACGAGCGAAAAAATTTTCAGCAATTCAATGTCAGCCCACCATACTTTTTGCGGCTGGGAATTTGGTGGGTGAGGTCAAAATGGCCGGTCCAAAATTTCTGATAAACCCAGTAACTAAGGGCAACTCAGCGATTTCCAGAAGAAACTCGATGAACCAGTCGGCGCTGACGCTGGAGATCTGCCGCCGTCTGGGTCTCGGCGGCACGGGAGCCTGAGCGGGGCGGGCGGCTCAGGCCGCCGCGCCGGCGTGCGCGCTCAGGAAGCCGGCCAGCGCGCCGGCGTCCATCGGCCGGGCGAACAGATAGCCCTGCAGGATGGCGCAGCCGTTGGCGGCGAGAAAATCGGCCTGCGCCCGCGTTTCCACCCCCTCGGCGACGACCGCGATGTTCAGCGCCTCGGCCATCTGGATCACCGCGCGCACGATGGCCGCATCGCCCTCGTGACCGGGCAGGCGGCGCACGAAACTCTGGTCGATCTTCAGCGTGCCGACCTGGAAGCGGCGCAGGTAGCCGAGCGAGGAATAGCCGGTGCCGAAGTCGTCGATCGCCAGCGCGAAGCCGGCCGCGCGGAAGCCTTCCAGCGCGGCGGCGCCGCGTGCCTCGGTAAGGGCGCTCTCGGTCAGCTCGATCTCGAAGGCTTCCGCCGGCTCGCCATGCCCGGCCAGCGTGCGGCAGAAATTCCCGACGATTTCCGGATCGCGCAGCAGCTGCAGCGCCGAGACGTTGACCGCCACCGGCGGCATCGTCATCCCGCCGGCCCGCAACCGGGCGATGTCGCGGCAGACGGCGTCGAGCAACCATTCGCCGAGCGGTACGATCAGCCCGCTATGCTCGGCCACCGGAATGAATTCGGCCGGCGAAACCGTCTGGCCGTCGGCCGTGCGCCAGCGCGCCAGCGCCTCGACACCGAGCACACGCTGCGTGCGCGCGCACAGTTTCGGCTGGTAAGCCACCCACAGGCCTTCCCCGCCGGCGCCGAGCGCCCGCCGCAGTCCGCTCTCCAGCGCCAGGTCGTGGCGCACCTTGCCGTCGAGCGCGCTGGAGAAGAAGTGGTAGCCGTTCTTGCCCTGCCCCTTGGCCACGTACATCGCCATGTCGGCATTGCGCAGCAGAGCCCCGGGAGAGTCGCCGTCGTCCGGCAGCATGGCGATGCCGATGCTGACGCCGATGTGGCTGGGCACCGGCTCGGTCGGAAAGGGTTCGCCGAGCACCTCGATCAGCTTGAGCGCCACGTTCGCCGCGTTGTCCGGGCTGCCGACCTCGGTCAGGATGACGGCAAACTCGTCGCCGCCGATGCGCGCCATGATGTCGCTGCCGCGCACCGCCGCGCGCAGGCGGCCGCCGATCATTGCCAGCACCTGGTCGCCGACGGCATGGCCGTGGGCATCGTTCACCTTCTTGAAATCGTCGATGTCGAGAAACAGCAGCGCCCCCTGGGGGCCGCCCGGGCGGTGCGCGGCGCTCATCCGCCGGAGCTCGCGCTCGAACAGGCGCCGGTTGGGCAGGCCGGTCACCTGGTCGTACAGCGCAAAGCGCTCGAGCTGTTCCTCGGTGCGGGCAATGCGCCGGCGCAGGCGGCCGGTCAGGCGGTGCGAGAGCGCCAGAGCGACGGCGGCGATGCCGAACATGCCGAGGGCGAATTCGGCGAGGCGCCAGTAGAGCGAGGCGAAGTCGACCCGCAGGACCAGGGTGCCGACCTGCGCCGTCTCGTGCAGCACGGGTTCGCGCAGCATTGCCGGAGCCAGCGGGAACCACAAGGGAAGATCCGGAGTGACGGGCACCTCGGCGAGGTGCACGGGAAAGATGAATCCGCTCTCGGCGTGCATCGTCAGCAGTTGGCCGTCCGCCCGGTAGAGCGCCGCGGCAAGGATGCGCGGGGTGTGCCGGATGGCCGCGACGGTTTCCTGGCCGGCGCGGGCATCGTCGAAGACCAGGGCAGCGCTGCTGTTGGCGGCGATGATCGCGGCCTCGGCGCGCAGCTCCTCGAGGAGGACGCGCCGCCCCACCACGAACTGGTGGGCGAACAGCAGGACGAAGGCGATCGACAGCGCCAGCAACGTCGACAGCAGGCTGAGCAGGCGCGCACGCTGCCGGCGCTGCAGCGACTCGTCCTTCGCCGCATCCTTCGCCTCGCTCCTTGCCCGGTTCTTCATTCGCGCACCGTCCGGGCAAGGCGCAGCGCCTTGGAACTGATCGCCAGTCCGAGCAGGCGGGCCGCGCGCAGGTCGACATCGAAGGCGATGCGGCCGCCGTCGGCCTCGAGGTTGATCGCCGCACCGCGCGCCAGATGGCCGGGGGCGTCGCCGATCAGCAGCACGCTGCCGCCGCCCTGCTGCAGCGCCAGGGCCAGGGGACGCGGATCGTGGCCGGCATCGACATACAGCGCGTGGCAGCGCGAAAGCTCGCCGCCGTCCACACGCTGGATGCGCAGGGGACGATTCCTGACCGGCCGTCCTTCGAGCTGGCTCAGCGCCGCCACCACCGGCGCATCGTCGAGATGGCAGAGGATCAGCCGGTCGCCGCCCTGCGTACCCAGCGGCGGCCAATCGACGAAACTGAGCAGGTTGACGATGATCGCCGCCTTCAGTTCGGCCTCGCCGGCCTGCCGCTGCGCGGCAGCGCTTGCCGGCAGGAGGCTGCACAAGAGGCAGCAGAAGAAGGGCAGGCAGCGCCGCATCGGATTCAGAGCGCCAGCGTCCAGCGCACGCGGAACTCGCGGCCGTCTTGCGCGATGGCGTCCTGCAGGTGCGCGGCCGACACCGGATCGCGGTAGCGCCGGTCGCCGAGGTTGTGGATACCCACGCTCCAGGCCCCGAGGCCGGGCAACGCGCGCGAGGAGAAGACCAGGTTGACGATGCCATGCCCGCCGACCGTGCTGCTGCGCGCCAGCCGCGAGGACAGCCCCTGCCACTGGCCGGCAACCGTCCATCCGCCGCCCAGTGGCGCCGAGAAGACCAGGGCGCCGAGCCGGCGCGGGGCGTTGCTGAGCGGACTGCCGTCGTCCGCGCGGGCGCGCTGCCAAGCCAGGCTGCCGCGTACCCGTACGCCGTTTTCCCAGCGGTTCTCGGCTTCGACCTCGACACCCTCGAGACGCACGCGCGGGCGGTTGGTGAATACCTCGAGACCGTCGCTGTCGGTGACCTGCTCGATCAGATCGCGCACCTCGTTGCGGTAAACGCTGATGCCGCTACGCCCGCGCGCGCCGAGGCGGAATTCGGCGGCCAGCTCGGCGGCGCGCACGCGCTCCGGGCGCAGCCCGGGGTTGGCCTTCTGCAGCACGCCACCGTCGTCGTAGAAGCGCTCGTAGGCGTTGGGCGGCCGGTAGGCGCGGTCGAGCATCGCCTTCAGCGTCAGCTCGGGCGTCGGCTGGTGAATCAGCGCCAGCCGCGGCGAGGCGATGCCGGCGTAGTCGCTGTGCCGGTCGTAGCGCAGGCTGGCGTTGAGCAGCCAGCGCGGATGGAAGCGCCAGCTGTCCTGCACGAAGACGCCGGCGCTGCTCGCGGGATGGTCGCCGTCGAGCAGCAGCGCGGCCGGTGCGACATCGTGGTTGCGCTGCCACAGCCGGGCATTGCGTTGCGCCTCGGCGCCGACCATCCATTCGTGGGCCTCGCCGGCGCGGCCGCTCAGGCGGTACTCGGCGCCGTACCAGCGGGCGCGCGATTCGTCGCGGTTGTCGAGCGGGCCGCTGTAGCGGTAATCGCCGTTGTAGCGGAACTCGCCGCGATAGAGACGGAACTGCAGGCGACCGCCGTCCGCCCGCTCACCGTCGTAGGCCAGGTCGAGCAGGGCGTTCTGGTCGAGGGTGCGCGTTCCGGGCTCGCCGAAGGCGGTGCCGAAGGCCGCGGTGGGCACCGCCTTGTCGCGCGAGGAGAAGCTGGCGCTCAGCCGCCAGGGACCCTCCCGGTACTTGCCGTGCAGCTTCTGGTACTTCTCTCCGTCGAGGCCGCGCACCCAGCCGTCGTGCCCCTCCCCGGCGAACTCCGGGAAATGCAGGTCACGGCCCTGCGCGTCGTAGACGGCGGCGCCGACGAACCACTCGCGCTCGCCGGGCAGACGTCCGCCGGCCACCAGGCCGAGACGGCGGCTACCGGCGCTGCCGGCATCGACGCTGACGCGCGTGCCGTTCACGTCGCCGCCGTCGAGCATCACCGCGTTGATCACGCCGAACAGGGCGTTGCCGCCATAGATCGCCGAGCCCGGCCCGGAGACGAATTCCAGGCGCTTCACCCAGTCCAGCTCGATCGGCGCGTCGTGGCCGATCTGGGCCTGGTCGAACAGCGCGTCGTTGCGCCGGGCGCCGTCGGTCAGCAGCAGGACGCGGGCGTTGTAGTCGCCCGGGCGGGCGAAGCCGCGCACGCCGATATAGCTGTAGTTGCGGTCGTTGCTGACGTACACCCCGCGCACGCTGGCCAGGGCCTCGGCAAGCGTGCGGTAGCCCTGCGTGCGCAGCTCGTCCCCGTCGAGCACGGTGACCGTCGCCGCTGCGTCGGCAAGCGGCTGCGCGTAGCGGGAGGCGCCGCGCACCTCGACGCGCAGCAGGTCGGCAAGCGGCAGGTCGGCGAGTTCGGCGAGCGGGGGCACGTCCGCCGCCGGCATGGCGGCGAGGGCGCCCGGCGGAAGGGCGGCGCCGCAGAGCAGGGCGATTGCCGCGGGAAGGTGGCGGAGGCGGAGGGCGGGGCGCGGAGTCATGACGGCCGGCGACGGAATGCGGGGGCGATGAATGCTCATCATACTACCAAGGTCATACCCCGGGGATGTTCTCCCGGGATGCCGCCGGCGACTCCCCGGATTCGGCGTCCGGGAAGCCGCGGCCGGAAACTCACTCGCCGACACGCACCACGATCTTGCCGAAATGGCTGCCGGCGCGCATGTATTCGAGCGCGGCGGGGGCCTCGGCGAAGGCGAATTCGCGGTCGATCACCGGGCGGATGCCGTGCGCGGCGATGGCCTCGAGCATGGCCGCGAACATCGCGCGGTTGCCGACGAAGATGCCGTGGATGCTGGCCGCCTTGGGAATCAGCGCGACCGGGTTGGCCTGCGCGGCAAGGCCGGTGAGCACGCCGACGTAGGCGATGCGGCCGCCGGTGCGCAGGCTGGCCAGCGAGCGCTCGAGCGTGCCCGGGCCGCCGACCTCGACGACGACATCGACGCCCTGGCCGCCGGTCAGGCGCAGCACCGCCTGCGCCCAGTCCGGGGTGCTGCGGTAGTTGATGCCGTGGTCGGCGCCGAGGCGGCGGGCGCGCTCGAGCTTGGCGTCGTCGCTCGAGGTGATGATCACCCGCGCGCCGGCGGCCTTGGCGAACTGCAGCGCGAAGATCGAGACGCCGCCGGTGCCGAGCAGCAGGACGGTCTGCCCCGGCTTCAGGGCGCCGGCCTCGAACAGCGAGTTCCAGGCGGTCAGCGCGGCGCACGGCAGCGTCGCCGCCTCGGCATAGCCGAGGCTGTCCGGCAGCCGGATCAGGCCGCTTTCGCGGGCGACGAAGCGTTCGCTCAGCGCGCCGTCCATCTCGGCGCCGAGCGCGCCGGCGATCTGCGCGGCATCCGGGGCGCCGCCCTGCCAGTGCGGGAAGAACAGGGTGGCAACGCGGTCGCCGACCTTCAGGCCGCGCACGTCGCGGCCGACGGCGACGACCTCGCCGGCGCCGTCGGAACAGGGCACCAGCCCGTCGCGGATCGGCGAGAAATAGGTATTGCGGCAGACCAGCTGATCGCGGAAGTTGAGCGAGACGGCCTTGATGGCCACGGCCACCTCGGCGTCGCCGAGCGGGGCCGGTTCGAAGGCGGCCCGCTGCAGCGGGCCGCTCGGGTGGGCGGGATGGACTTCGTAGCGCTGCATGGCGATCCTTCCTGAACGGGCGGTGATGGTCGGAGGGGCATTCTCGCACGGCATCGCGCGCGGTGTGCGAATCGGCGCGGGGCGTGCCGGGCGCAGCCCGGGGCGCTCAGCGGCGGCCGACCAGCAGCACGCCGGCGAGCACCAGCCCGGCACCCGCCAGCTGCGCGAGCGACAGGGGCTCGGCGAGCAGCCACCAGCCGAAGAAGATGGTCAGCACCGGCCCCAGCGTACCGATCAGCACCGCCCGCGCGGCGCCGATGCGGCGGATCGCCGCCGACTGCCAGAGCACCGGCAGCACAGTGGAAAAGAGGGCCATGCCGGCGCCGTGCAGATAGACCGCCGTGGGCTGCACGAGCGCGTCCGCCGGCTGCGTGGCGAAGAAGTGCAGCAGCGTGGCCACGGTCGACACGATCATTGCCAGCGCGGCGAAGCGCGCCGAGCCGAGGCGCCGTATCATCGGCTCGGCGCCGGCGCTGTACAGCGCGTAGGTGAGCGCCGAGCCGAAGACGAAGGCGGCGCCGAGCAGCACCGTCCGCATCTCTCCGGCCAGCTGCAGGTCGTGCGCGAAGGCCAGCCCGATGCCGGCGTAGGAAAGCAGCAGGGCGCCGATCTGGCGGCGTTCCAGCGTCCGCCCCATGAACAGCACGCCGATCAGCACCGTCAGGGTCGGGTAGGTGAACAGGATCAGGCGCTCGAGGCCGGCGGAGATGTACTGCAGGCCGAGGAAGTCGAGGATGCTCGAGCCGTAGTAGCCGAGCAGGCCGAGCACGGTCAGCGCCAGCCCGTCGCGGCGCGTCAGCGGCGGCGCCGCGCGGCTGGCGCGCAGGCCGATCCAGACGAACACCGGCAGCGCGAAGACCATGCGCAGCGAGAGCAGCGTCACCGCGTCGACCGGGCTGGCCTGCGGCACGGCGTAGGCCAGCTTGACGAAGATCGCCTTGAACGAGAAGCCGAACGCGGCGAGCACGGCGAGCGCCACGCCGAGACGTTCGGCGGACCAGTGTTTCCAGGGCATGCGGGCAATCCGGACAAGCGTGCGTTAAAAACGAAGCATGGCCAAACGAAAAACAAGCGGCCAGCGGCTGAACGCCACTATAGGCGCGCACTCCGGCCGGGAACAATTGGTATTATCGCAAGCGACCATTCGCAAGAAACGAACGAACATGCGCTACGACCTCACCGACCTGCGCCTCGTCGTGGCCATCGCCGACGAGCGCAACCTGACGCGCGGCGCGGCGCGCGTCCACCTCGCCCCCTCCTCGGCCAGCCACCGCCTGCGCCTGCTCGAGGACGAGCTGGGCACCGCGCTGTTCGCCCGGCGCGCCCGCGGCGTCGCCCTCACGCGCGCCGGCGAGGCGCTGCTGCGGCACGCCCGCCAGGTCTTCGCGCAGATCGAACAGATGCACGCCGACCTCGCCCCCTTCGCCACCGGCATCCGCGGCCATGTCGGCCTGTGGGCCAACACGCACGCCACCCACACCTTCCTGCCCGACGACCTGGCCGGCTTCCTGCAGGCCCATCCGCAGCTCTCGGTCACGCTCGAGGAGCACACCAGCCCGGACATCGTGCTTGCCGTGGCGCGCGGCGAGGTCGAGGTCGGCGTGGTCGCCGAGGCGGTGGCGGGCGCCGATGTGGCGATGTACCCCTACCGGCGCGACCGCCTGGTGCTGATCGCACCGGCCGGACACGCGCTGGCCGGCGCGGGTCGCGCGCGCTTCGCCGAGGTGCTCGCGCATCCCTTCGTGATGCTGCATGCCGGTTCGGCGATCCACACCTTCACGATGAATGCCGCCGCCGCGCTCGGCCGCCACCTCAACGTGCGCATCCAGGTGCGCAGCTTCGAGGCGGTCAGCCGCATGGTCGGCGCCGGCGTCGGCATCGGCCTGGTGCCGCGCAGCGCCCTGCGCGAACCGCCGGGCAGTCCGCTGCGGACCGTCGAGCTCGACGAGGAATGGGCGCAGCGCGACCTGCAGGTCTGCGTGCGCGACCGGCAGGCGCTCTCCGGCTTCGCCGCGGCACTGGTCGATACGCTGACCGCGCAGGGCGCGGCGGAACTCATTCCGGGCAATTGACCGGCACGAACTCGGTCGGCACCACCCGGCTCTCGCGCCAGGCGGGCAGCTGCAGCGGCAGGTGCACGCAACGGTTGCCGGCGTAGCGGATCACCCGGCTGCCGTCGGATAGCGTGCGCTCGCTGGCACCGGCCGGCGAGACGCCGAGACGGCGCGCCAGCGCTTCGACCACCGGGCGGTCGACGAGCGGCGGCGGCGGCTCGCCGACCGGGGAGGCCGCGCGCCCGGCGAAAGGCCCGTCGCCGCCGCGCGCCGGAGCGCCGCCGGGCAAGGCGCGCGCCTGCGCGCGCAGTGCCTCGCGGTCGAGGCGCTGCGGAGCGGCGGGTGCGGCGGAAGGCGGCGGGGAGGCTTCGGCGCCGGGCAGCGGGGGCGCGGTCGGCGAGGGCGAGGACGCAGGGATCGCGGGCGCCGTCAGCGGCGACGGACGCCGCGCGTGCTCGCCGGTTCGCGCCGGCGGCGCGCGTGGCGCCAGGGCAGCCTCCGGCAGCAGGCGCGATGCCGGCTGCCGCAGCGTCAGGCGCAGCGGGTCGACGCCCGCCGGCGGCCGCTCGCCGGCGACGAAGGGCCCGGCCAGCAGCAACAGGTGCACGAACAGCGAGAACCCCAGCGCGGCCAGCAGACGCCGGCGGGCCGTGCCCGCCCCGGCACCGTCGATGATCGCAGCCGGCGCGGGGGCCTAGACGCCGTATTTTTCGCGCAGGCGCGCGGCGGCGCCGACGATGGCGCGCAGCTTCTCCTCGGCGATGCGGCTGGAGGCCAACGGGTTGTCGGCGAAGGTGGCGAAGCCGCAGTCCGGGTTGAGCAAGACGCGCTCCGGGCCGAACAGGGCGATCGCTGCTTCCGCGCGGGCCAGCACGGTATCGACGTCCTCGACCTGCGGCAGCTTCTGGTTGACGACGCCGACGCCGATCCGCCGGTCGTCCGGCAGCGACCGCAGGATCTCGATTTCGCCGGCGCGCGGGGTGGCCAGCTCGAGCATGAAGGTGCCGACGTTGACTTCCCGGAAGTGCGGCACCAGCCGCCGGTAATCGCCGGCGAGCGCGACGGTTTCGTCCGGGGTCCAGTTGCCCCGGCAGACGTGCATCGCCGTGCGCTCGCGCGGGAAGCCGTCGACGACGGCGTTGATCAGATCGCGCGCGAAGGCCAGCTCCTCGTCCACCGGTTTCTTCTCGCCGAGCGCGCCGCACATGAAACTGCGGCCGCCGGCGCCGGCGCGTTCGCGCGCGAAGACCACCTCGGAAAGGACCGGTTCGTCGAACTGGACCAGCGCGGCGCCTTCGCGCAGCAGGTCGGCGAGCTCCTCGCGCAGGACCCGGACGATGTCCTCGGCCAGCGCCTCGCGCGAGGCGTAGGCCCGGTCGGAGAGACATTCCATCCACATCGTGCGGGTCAGCAGGTAGGGCCCCGGCAGGGCGACCTTGACCGCCCGCCCGGCATGCGCGCGGGCATGGCGCAGTTCGTGCAGGGCCAGCGGCCGCGAGCGGCCGATGCGGCCGAAGACGGCCGGATGGCGGACTTCGTGCGCCGGCACGTCGAGCGCCCGCAGTTCCTTCTCGAACTTGGCGGGATCGCTGACGTAGGGCAGCAGGTCGGTCAGCGGAATCAGCTGGCAGTTGTCCAGGATGCCGCCGACGAAGCTGGCGTAGGAATCGCGCCGCTGCTCGCCATCGCTGACGACGTCGACGCCGGCGCGCAACTGGGCGTCGATGGCCTGCTCGACCGCCTCGTCGGCGATCGCCTGGAATTCGTCGTCGGCCATGCGCCCGGTCATGCGGTCATGCACGGCGCGCAGCATCCAGCGCGGGCGCGGCCACGAACCGATGCCCATCACCGAGAGCGGCCGCAGCGGCGGCGCGGCGACCGCCGCCGGGGCCGGTTCGGCCGGTGCTGCGGCCGCCGGCTGCGCGGCGCGCGCGACCGGTTCGCCCTTGCGCACCAGGAAGCTGTTCTGCCGGCCCGCGCGGCGCTCCAGCGAGAGCAGGTCGTTGCCGGTCATCCGGCACCAGGCCGGCAGGTCGACCTCGACGGTGGCGTCGGTGGACAGGATTTCCAGGGTCTGCCCGGCGCGCAGCGGGTCGATGTGGCGGCGGATCAGCAGCAGCAGGCCGCTGCCGCAGTCGAGATCGCCGCCGTCGAAGCTGCTGTCCGGACGGCGGTCGTGCGTCGGCGCGGTCATGATCAGTAGCTGACCGAAGCGGCGCCCTGCGACAGGAATTCAACCAGCTTCGCTCCGCCGACGATCAGCGCGCCCTCGATCAGACGCCCCTCGTCGAGGCCGCGCTTCTTGAAGCAGGGGGAGCAGACATAGAGCAGGCCGCCGCCGGCGATGTAGTTGTCCATCAGTTGCTTGAGCGGTGCGAATCCCTCTTCGTGGATCTCGTCGGCGTAGCCCTGCTCGGCCAGGCGGACGGCCTCGGTGCTGAGGAAGACCAGCGTTTCCTGGTTCGACGCGAGGGCGGCGTTGGCGACGACGAAGGCGACCGTCGCCTTGTCGGTATCGTTCTTGGCAAAGGTCAGGCTGACGCAGAATTTGCTGGACATGAAGCTGCTCCTTCTCAGGGACGTTGAATGAAATAGGCGTGGGCGGCGGGGTCGGCGTGCAGCAGCGGATGCTGCGTCATGCGACACCAGGCCGGAATGTCGGAGGGCGCCCCGGGATCGCTGGCAATCAGGAGAAGGATCTGGCCGCTTTGCAGCTGCCGCATGCGCAGCCGGAGCTGCAGGACCAGCTCGCCGCAGGCGAGGTCGCCGGCGTTCCAGACGGCATCGCTGCGGCACGGCGCCGGCAGGGGAGAAGAAGTTGCGTGCATGGCGTTCCCTGTCGACCGGCGCATGCGCTGCCGGCCGTAACCGCCACGACGGGGAAATCGTCGCGGCTTACCCGGGGCGGCCAGGCCGCCCCTCCCGATTCGAGCGGTACCCGGACCGCATGGTGCGTCACCCTAGAAGACGAGACTCCGCCATTCGGGATCGACGCAGCGCATGATAAACGAAGCGGCACCGGCCGTGTCGCCGGCTCCGGAGAATTCGGCGATCCACGCCTCGCCGGCGCCGACGTGGGCGCGCGCGGCGCGGCTGCAGGCGAGGAAGCGCACGCCCAGGGCCGCCGCCTCGCGCATGTGGTCATGGACGGACTTGCCATCGGGATGCGCGGGATCGAGCGCGGCCGCCACGCCATCGACCAGCAGGCGCACCGCGCGCGCCGTGAAATGCACCTCGACCTCGCAGTCCATCGCCGCCGCCACGGCGGCATAGACGAAGGGCATGACGCAGCCTTCGGCATCGTCGGGCGCGAGACCGGCGAGCAGGATGACGAGTTTTCCGGCGGGGGCGGTGGGGAGGGTAGCGGGGGTCATGTCGGAGCGGAAGCGGAAAGGGGTCGAAAACGGGACGGCGCTTGCGCGCGACGCCCTGAAAAACCGGCGGTCAGGGCGCGATCGCCCGCCAGAGCGCCTCGGGAGGCACGGCGATCGTCACTTCGCGCCCGCGGCCCGCGCTTGCCGCGCCGCAGGCCAGCAGCCGCGCCAGCAGGTCGCGCCCGAGACGACCGCCAACGTGCGGCACGCCCTCGCTGCAGTCGAGGCAGCAGCGGGCGTGCCGGGCGGCGTCGCGGTCGTCGTGGTCGAAGCCGTGCGCAACGGCCCAGCGCCGGCCGGCCTCGGTCAGGCGATAGACCGCGCCGTCGCACTGGAGCAGTCCGGCCTCCTCCAGCCCGGCGCGCAGGGCGACGCCGGCGGCGCCGGCAAGGTGGCCGTAGCAGCGGCGGGCACGGCGCAGGGGAGCGCTGAGCGGGCTCACCGCTTGCGGGTGCCGCCGAGCAGGGAGCCGAGCACGCCGCGGATGATCTCGCGGCCGACCTGCGAGCCGATGGCGCGCGCGGCGCTCTTGGCGGCGG
>JAPKHL010000084.1 GCA_026646875.1 Rhodocyclaceae bacterium
TGGCTGGGCATCGCCCAGCGCTTCCCGTCGATGACGCCCGAGGAGCAGCGCCGCGTCCAGACGCAGATGCAGGAATGGTCGAAACTGACGCCGGAACAGCGCCGCCAGGCGCGCGAGCACTTCCAGACGCTCAAGCAGATGCCGCCGGAGAAAAAGCAGGCGCTCAAGGAGAAGTGGAAGGAGTACTCGAACCTGCCGGCCGAGGAAAGACAGAAGCTCAAGGCACAGGCCGCGGCGCAGCAGCTCAAGCCGGCGCCCGCCGGGAAACCCACCCCGCCAGCCGCCGTGTCGCCGGCTCCGCCCCAGGACACGCCACCGGCCCCGCCCGCTGCGGCAGCCACGAAATCCGAATGACCGCCGCGCCAGCATCCCCGGGGGTCGCGCGGCGTCTTGCCAGCATGCTCTACGAATCGCTGCTGCTGCTCGGCGTCGTCGCGCTGCTGCTGATCCTTCCGCATGTGCTGATCGGCGCGTTGACGCATTACGTCGCGAGCCCGCGCATCCTGCAGCTGCACGGCTTCCTGCTGCTGCTCTGGTATTTCGGCTGGTTCTGGAGCGCCGGCCGCCGCACGCTGGCCATGAAGACCTGGCGCCTGCGACTGGTCACCACGGAGGACACCCCGCTGACCCCGGCCCGCGCCCTCTTGCGCTACCTGCTCTGCTGGCCGAGCATCGGCCTCTTCGGGCTGGGCATCTTGTGGGCGCTCGCCGATCGCGACGGGCAGTTCCTGCACGACCGGTTGGCCGGCACCCGTCTCCTGCGCGACTGAACGCGCTGCCCGGGACGGCGAGTCAGCGCCGTTCCACCCACCAGATCATGCCTGCGGCGGCCAGCAGGAACAGCGCCGACGGGGTCACAGCGCTGGACAGCGGCGACCAGCTGTTGATCGCCCCCAGGCTGGAAAACAGGCCGTTCAGCATGTGGAAAAAGATGCCGATCATCACACCGGAGAAGATCTTCAGGCTGACCCCGCCGACCCGGTTGTGCGTATAACCGAACGGCAGGGCGAGCGCGACCATGACGAAGGCCGCCAACGGGTATATCAGCTTCTTCCAGAGCGCGATCTCGTAGCGGTGGGTTTTCTGGCGATTCTCCGACAGATGCCGTATATAGGACGTCAGGTGCGTCAGCGACATCCGCTCGGGCACCACCAGCAGCACGGCCAGAATGTCCGGATTCAGCGCCGAGCGCCATAGCATGTCGGGTTTGCGCTCGACCGTCGCCCGATCCCCCTCGAGCACCGTCCGCACCACGCCGGACAAGCGCCAGCTGGCGGGCGGCACGTACTCGCCCTCGGCAGCCTCGCTCACCGAGCGCAGGCGGGCCGCCTCGTCGAATTCGTAAATGCGGATATCGCGCAGGCGGGTATCGGGCAGGACCGTCCGCACGTTGATGAAACTGCGCTCGTCCTTGACCCACAGGCCGGTGCGGAACTCCTGCGCGACCACCGAGCTGACCGCCTTCAGGCGTAGCTGGTGAGCGGCCCGCTCGGCCGGGGGCGCCACGAACTCGCCGAACAGGAAGGTGACGACGGCGAACAGTGCGGCAACCCGGAACAGATCGCCCAGCAATCGTCGAGTGGACAATCCGGAGGCACGCAGCACGGTGATCTCCGAATGCCGCGCCAGCGTCGACAGGGCATAGAGGGTTCCGATCAGGACCGCCACCGGCAGAAGCTCATAGACCCGCCCCGGCAGGCGCAGGAGAACGTAGGCCACGGCGTGGTGCAGCTGATAGCCGTCCGGCCCGACATCCTTGAGCTCGTTGATCATGTCGAAGAAGCCGAACAGGGCGAGGAAGGCCACCAGCACCAGCGCCACGGCGGCGGCCACCTCCCGCATCAGATATCTGCGATAGATCTTCATCGCCGCATCCGCGCAAACGAGAGTACCGCGATGCGGCGATAGAACAGCAGGGGTAGCAGGGCCGCCATCAGCAGATGGACGGCAAGCAGTCCGAGCAAGAAGGAGATGCGCCCCTGCGCGACCCAAGCCTGGCTGATCGACAGGAGATTGCTGTAGACCATGTACACGAACACGGCCAGCAGCATGTTCGCCGAACGGCCGGCCCGGGGATTGACGAAGGACAGGGGAATGGCCAGCAGGGCCAGCACCACGGCCGCGAGCGGGATGCCCAGGCGCCAGAGAAGCTCGGCCCGGTATGCCGGCTGGTCCACCTGCAGCAGCTCATGGGTCGGCATATTGCGCGGCGTCCGCTCGATGCCGCGGGTTTCCCGCGTTTCCACGCGGATTGCATAACGGGCGAACTCGAGGATGCGGAATTCCGGCGTTCCCGGCTCGACCTCGTAACGGCGCCCGTTCTCGAGAACCATGAAGCGATCGCCGTTCTCCGCCGTTTCCTGGTGGCCGCTCGCGGCCATGGTGACCCCCAGGCGCCCGTGCTGCAGCGAGCTGACGAAGACGTTGCGGACGAAGCTGGCATCGTCGGCCACCGCCTCGACGAAGACCACCCGGTCGCTCGAAGAGGATTCCTGGAAGGCCCCCGGCGAAACCTGCCCGGCATCGCTGCGCGAGCTCAGTTTCTGACGGAATTCCGCACTTTGCGACAGTGCCCAGGGCGAAAGGAACAGGGAAAGCAGGGCGATGGCGATCACCAGCGGCAGGGCGAAAGCGAGCACCGGCCGGATCCAGGCGGTCAGCGGCAGCCCCGAGGAAAACCAGACAACCATCTCGGAATCGCGGTAACTGCGCGAAAGCGTCAGCAAAATCGACACGAACAGCGCCAGCGAAAGCAGCACCGGCAGATAGTTGAGTGCGGCAAAGCCGAGCAACGCGGCCACCGCCTCGGGATCGACCCGGCCGCGCGCCGCATCGTTGAGCAGGCGAATCAGCTGGGTGGTCAGCAGGATCGCAAAAAGCGCAACAAAGATACCGGCCGCCGTCTGCGTGAACTCGCGCCGGACAGCGCGCTGAAAGATCATGTTTTGACTTTAGCGAAAAACTGCAGTGATAATCAGACTTTTGAACAAAACGACAACGTTCAAGGAGCGGCGAGTGGAATTTAGCATAAAAAGCGGCAGCCCGGAGAAACAGCGCAGCGCCTGCGTCGTCGTCGGCGTCTTCGAGCCGCGCAAGCTGACCCTGCCCGCGGAATTGCTCGACAATGCTGCGCGCAACTACATCTCCGACATCATCCGACGCGGCGACATGGAAGGGAAACCCGGCACCACCCTCCTGCTGCACAATGTTCCGGGAACCCTGTGCGACCGTGTCCTTCTGGTCGGCCTCGGCAAGGAAAAGGAATTCCGTGAAAAGGAATATTGCGACGCCATCCGCACGGCAGTGAAAACGCTGAACGAAACCGGCTCCTTCGACGGCACGCTGTTCCTCACCGAAACCTCCGTCAAGAAACGCAGCGTGGCCTGGCGCATCCGGCAGGCCACGCTCGTCGCCCAGGAAACCGTCTACCGCTTCGATCAGTTCAAGAGCAAGAAGGACGAAGTGCGCCGGCCGCTGCGCAAGCTCACCTTTGCCGTCGAGCGGCGCAACGAACTGGCGCCGGCTGAAGAAGCGCTGATTCAGGGCCTGGCCATCGCGGAAGGCATGGCGCTGGCCAAAAACCTCGGCAATCTTCCTGGAAACGTCTGCACGCCCGCCCACCTTGCCGAAACCGCACAGAAAATCGCCCAGGACCTGGCCGCGTCCTGCGCCATCGAGTGCCAGATTCTCGAGCGCGAGGAAATGGCCGCGCTCGGCATGGGATCCCTGCTGTCGGTCGCCCAGGGCTCGCGGCAGCCGCCCAAGCTGATCGTCCTGCGCTACCGCGGCGGTCGTGCCGAGGAAAAACCGGTGGTGCTGGTCGGCAAGGGCATCACCTTCGACACCGGCGGCATCTCGCTCAAGCCGGGTGCCGAAATGGACGAAATGAAGTTCGACATGTGCGGGGCGGCCAGCGTGCTCGGCACGCTGAAGGCGGCTGCCCTGATGCGCCTGCCGCTCAACCTCACGGCCATCGTCCCGGCCGCCGAGAACATGCCGGGCGGAGCCGCCAGCCGGCCCGGCGACATCGTCACCTCGATGTCCGGCCAGACCATCGAGATCCTGAACACCGACGCCGAGGGCCGTCTCATCCTCTGCGACGCGCTGACCTACGCCGAGCGCTTCGAACCGGACACTGTGGTCGACGTCGCCACCCTCACCGGCGCCTGCGTGATCGCCCTCGGCCACGTTGCCAGCGGACTCTTCGCGAACGATGACGGCCTGGCACGCGACCTGCTACAGGCGGGCGACGAGGCGCACGATCGCGCCTGGCACATGCCGCTCTGGGACGACTACCAGGATCAGTTGCGCAGCCCCTTCGCCGACATGGCCAACATCGGCGGCCGGCCGGCCGGCAGCATCACCGCCGCCTGCTTCCTCTCGCGTTTCACGAAGAAATACGACTGGGCGCACCTGGACATCGCCGGTACCGCCTGGAAATCCGGCACCGAAAAGGGCGCCACCGGCCGCCCCGTCCCGTTGCTCGCGCACTTCCTGCTGAAGAAGGCCGGAAAACTCAATTGACCCGGATCTTCTTCTATCACAATGCCGCCGACCGCATCGCCGCAAGCGCGATGCTGATCGGCAAGGCCTGCGCGCAGAAGAAACCCCTGCTGGTATTTGCGCCCGACAGCACGGTCGCTGACGCCCTCGACCGCCAGCTATGGACGCATCCGCCCACCGGCTTCACCCCGCACGTACGTGCCGACTCGCCCTTGGCGCCACAAACCCCGGTCGTCATCACCGACCGGCTCGATGCGCCGCCACAGGACGAGCGGCTGATCAATCTGTCCCTCGAGGTTCCCCCGGGCTTCTCGCGCTTCACCAACCTCATCGAGGTTGTCGGCCGCGGCGACGAGGAGCGGCAGGCCGGACGCGAGCGCGTCCGTTTCTACAAGGAACGGGGCTACGAAATCCAGTATTTCGACCTGGCTCCGGAGTCACGATGACCGATCGACCCACCCCGGCGATTCCGATCGAAAGCCGTCGCCGGCGGGCTTTCGTCGCCATGACGCCGGTCCCGCCCGCCCCCCTCCCCGTTCACTCGCCCCTGCCCGCGGAAGAAGACATCCCGGTGCTCACCGAGATCGTCCCTCCCGATCTCGCCACGCCACCGGAGGATGTACCCGCGACAACCGTCGACGAAGCCCTCCTGGCGGTCCTCTCTGCCGATCTGGCGCACGCCATCGAACAGCAACTCGCCGCCGAGTTGCCCACCCTGCTCGAGGCGACGCTCGCCAACGTCAGCCACGAACTGCGCATCGGCATCGCCGATACCATCGACCTGGCAGTCCGCAACTTCATCGCGCACCGGCAGCAGTTATGCCTGCCGCTCGACGAGCCCGGATCGCAGGACTGACGCCCGGCGCGGCCCGTCGGCGCCTTCCGGTATAATCGCCGGCTACCGTTTTTCCGCTTTCCTCACGCTTTTTCAAATTCGCCCCGCCCCTATGGAACTCGCCAAAAGCTTTGAGCCGGCGGACATCGAACGCCGCTGGTACCCCGCGTGGGAAACCAAGGGCCACTTCGCCGCCGGCCTCGACACCGCCAATCCGAACGCCTTCTGCATCCTGCTGCCGCCGCCGAACGTCACTGGCACGCTGCACATGGGGCACGGCTTCAACCAGACGATCATGGACGCACTCACCCGGCACTACCGGATGCGCGGCCACAACACGCTGTGGCAGCCGGGCACCGACCACGCCGGCATCGCCACGCAGATCGTCGTCGAACGCCAGCTCGACGCTCAGGGCGTCAGCCGGCACGATCTCGGCCGCGAGAAATTCCTCGAGAAGGTCTGGGAGTGGAAGGAATACTCGGGCAACACCATCACCAAGCAGATGCGCCGGCTCGGCACCTCGCCGGACTGGACGCGCGAACGCTTCACGATGGATGCCGGCCTCTCGAAGATCGTCACCGAGACCTTCGTCCGCCTGTACAACGAAGGCCTGATCTACCGCGGCAAACGGCTGGTGAACTGGGACCCGAAGCTGCACACCGCGGTTTCCGACCTCGAAGTGGTGAGCGAGGAGGAGGACGGCTTCCTCTGGCACATCCGCTACCCGCTGGCCGATGGCTCGGGCAGCCTGACGGTGGCCACCACCCGTCCGGAAACCATGCTCGGCGACACCGCCGTGATGGTGCATCCGGAAGACACGCGCTACCAGCACATGATCGGCAAGACGGTGAAGCTTCCGCTGTGCGACCGTGAAATCCCGATCATTGCCGACAGCTACGTCGACCTCGAATTCGGCACCGGCTGCGTCAAGGTGACGCCGGCGCACGATTTCAACGACTACGCAGTTGGCCAGCGCCACAACCTGCCGATCATCTCGATCCTGACGCTGGACGCCAAGATCAACGACAACGCGCCGGAGAAGTATCGCGGCATGGATCGCTTCGACGCGCGCAAGGCCGTCGTCGCTGACCTCGAAGCCCTCGGCGTGCTGGAGAAGACCGACAAGCACAAGCTCAAGGTGCCGCGCGGCGACCGCACCGGCGTCGTCATCGAGCCGATGCTGACCGACCAGTGGTTCGTCGCCATGAGCAAGCCCGGCGCCGATGGCAAGTCGATCACCGAGAAGGCGCTCGACGTGGTGGCCTCCGGCGAGATCAGGTTCGTGCCGGAAAACTGGGTCAACACCTACAACCAGTGGCTGAACAACATCCAGGACTGGTGCATCTCGCGCCAGCTGTGGTGGGGCCACCAGATTCCTGCCTGGTACGGCGTCAATGGCGAGGTCTTCGTCGCGCACAGCGAGGAAGAAGCCCGCGCCCAGGCCGACAAGGCCGACTACGCCGGACCGCTGACGCGCGACCCGGACGTGCTCGACACCTGGTATTCCTCGGCGCTGTGGCCGTTCTCGACGCTGGACTGGACGCCGGAGTGGCCGGCGAAGTCGAACCCGGCGCTCGATCTCTACCTGCCGTCGACGGTGCTCGTCACCGGCTTCGACATCATCTTCTTCTGGGTGGCACGCATGGTCATGATGACCAAGCACATCACCGGCAAGATCCCGTTCAAGCACGTCTATGTGCATGGCCTGATCCGCGACGCGGAAGGCCAGAAGATGTCGAAGTCGAAGGGCAACGTGCTCGACCCGATCGACCTGATCGACGGCATCGACGTCGAGGAACTGGTCAAGAAGCGCACCACCGGTCTGATGAACCCGAAGCAGGCCGAGCAGATCGAGAAACGGACGCGCAAGGAGTTTCCGAACGGCATCCCGGCCTTCGGCACCGATGCCCTCCGCTTCACCTTCCTGTCGCTCGCCAGCCCCGGCCGCGACATCAAGTTCGACCTCGGCCGCTGCGAGGGCTACCGCAACTTCTGCAACAAGCTGTGGAACGCCACCCGTTTCGTGCTGATGAACGTCGAGGGCCATGACCTGGCGCTCGATCACGCACAGACCCAGGCCGGCACCTGCGCCGTGCCGACCGGCAACGAAGGACGCCTCGATTTCGGTTTCGCCGACCGCTGGATCGTTAGCCGCCTGCAGCGCACCGAGGCCGAAGTGGCAAAGCATTTTGCCGACTACCGCTTCGATCTGCTCGCGCGCGAGATCTACGAGTTCGTCTGGGACGAATTCTGCGACTGGTATCTCGAACTCGCCAAGGTGCGCATGCAGTCCGGCAGCGAGGCCGAGGCACGCGGTACCCGCCGCACGCTGGTGCGGGTGCTGGAAACCGTGCTGCGTCTCGCGCACCCGCTGATTCCCTTCATCACCGAGGAACTGTGGCAGGTGGTGGCGCCCATCGCCGGCCGGAAACAGCACGAATCGATCATGCTGGCCGCCTACCCGGTCGCACAGCCAGAGCGCATCGACGCGGCCAGCGAGGCCCGGGTCGGTGTGCTCAAGGAACTGGTCTACGCCTGCCGCAACCTGCGTGGCGAGATGGGCATCTCGCCGGCGCAGAAACTGCCGCTGATCGCCGCCGGCGATGCGCAGGCTCTGCGTGAGTTCGCGCCCTACATCGCCGGCCTGGCCAAGCTGTCCGAGGTGCAGATCGTCGCCGACGAGTTTGACAAATTCGCGGCGGAGGACGCTGCGCCGGTCGCGGTCGTCGGTGACTTCCGGGTGATGCTCAAGGTCGAGATCGACGTCGCCGCCGAGCGCGAGCGCCTCGGCAAGGAAATCGCCCGGCTCGAAGGCGAGATCGCCAAGGCACAGGCCAAGCTGGGCAACGAGAGCTTCGTTGCGCGTGCGCCGGCCGCGGTGGTTGCGCAGGAGCAGAAGCGCCTCGCCGATTTCATCGCCACGCTCGAGAAGCTCCGCCCGCAGCTGGCGCGCCTGCCGCAGACCTGAGCCACCGGGGAGCGGCGCCCGCCGCTCCCCGGCCCCGCCCGTTTCAGGACACCAGGTTTACCGCCACCAGCCCACGCAGGGCGTTGCCCAGATAGAGACGCTCGGCCCGCAGCAGATCGCTCCGGGTCAACGAACATTCGACAGCGCGTCCCGCGTCGATCAGTTCGCGCCGCAGGACGCCGGGAAGCAGTCCACAGGACAAGGGCGGCGTCAGCAGCCGGCCATCGCGCTCGACGAAGACGTTGCTGCGCGCGCCCTCACAGACTTCGCCACGAGCGTTGAGGAAGATCGCATCGAACACCCCGGAGGGCAGCGCGGCCAATGCCCGGTCATAGCCGGAGCGTGCCGTCGTCTTGTACCGCCGCAGATAGTCCCCGGCGGGATCGAGCACCTCGTCGGCAATCACCGCCCCCCAGTGCTCACCGTCGCTGACGGGTAGCGGCGCGCTGTCCAGGGTCAGGGCTCCGTCGTGCGCCAGGGTCAGGCGAACCCGGAAAACACCGGCGCCATGGCGGCTGGCCTCGCCCGCCAGCGCCGTCGAAATCGCAGCCATGTCGCAGGCAAAGCCGAGCGCACGCGCGGATGCCCGCAGGCGTTCGAGATGCAACGGCAGGCGTGGATACCGTCCGCCATCGAGGCGCAGTGTCTCGATCAGCGCGAAACCAGGGTCGAACCCCGTCAGGAAGCTCGCCTTGAGCAGGCATTCGTCGTATTCGCGCGCCGGGTCGGCATCGATCACGATACCGCTGCCGACGCCGAGCCGGGCCTGCCCCTCCGCGCCGCAGGTATCCACGGCAAAGGTGCGGATCGCAACATTGAAGCGGCAGTCCCCCGTCGGCGACACCCAACCGAGCGCGCCGGTGTAGATACCGCGCGACCAGTCCTCCAGCTCGGCAATGCGCTGCATGGCCCGGATTTTCGGCGCACCGGTGATCGATCCGCAGGGAAACAGGACGCGAAACAACTCGGACAACGGAGCATCCGGCAACTCGGCAACGACGCTCGACACCATCTGCCACAGCGTCGGATAGGCCTCGGCCTCGCAGAGGGTCTCGACGCCGACCTTGCCGGGCGGGGCCAGGCGACCGAGATCGTTGCGCAGCAGGTCGACGATCATCACGTTCTCGGCGCGTTCCTTCGCCGAATTCAGCAGGGATTCCCGCTGTCGCGCATCGGCGGCCGGAGTCGCTCCGCGCGGCGCGGTCCCCTTCATCGGCCGCGTTCGCACCAGCGCACCGCGCCGCTCGAAGAACAGCTCGGGCGACAGCGAAACGAAGGTCGCCCCGGGCAGCGACAGGAAGGCGCCGTAGCGCACCGGCTGGCGGGCACGCAACGCGCGGTAGAGCGCCAGCGGCGCGCCGAAATATCGGAAATCGAGCGGAAAGGTGTAATTGATCTGATAGCAGTCGCCATCGGCGATCCATCGCCGGATACGTTGCACCGCCTCGGCATGGGCCGTGGGCGAGAGGCCCGGGCGGACTTCGGCGACACCGGCGACACGGCCGGCCTCGCTCAGCGCAGCGCAGCGCCCGGCAAGAAAGCGTTCGAACCCGGCGGCATCGAGCCGCTCGCTCCGAGCGAAAACCCAGGCCCGCAGAGGCGGCGCAGCGGGGTCGGCGCGACTCGGTGCGGATGGTTCGAACGCGGTGCCCAGGGCGTAGTCGGCGGCGACGGCAACCCAGTCGCCCGCGCAGCGAGCAGCCTCGATGGCCGCCAGGATCACCGCCGGGTCGCCGCCCGGAGGACAGTCCAGTGCACGGCGGAAGCCACTGAGCAACAGCGCGCCACCGTCATCCGCGTCGAACAGCGCAAAGTGAGCGCTCGCGTCGTCCGCCGGCATGTGCGCTGGTCCGGAGGAAAAATCCGCGGCGCGGGACGGGGAACGAGGGCTGTGCCGGAACGCCTGCGGCAAGCTACTTGCGCTTCAGGTAGTACTCGAAGACGTTGCCGTTTTCCGTGCTCGACACGAGCTCGTTGCCGGTCTGCCTGGCGAAGGCCTGAAAATCCTTGACCGACCCCGGATCGGTGGCCAGCACGTGCAGCACCTGGCCGGAATTCATTTCGGCCAGCGCCTTCTTGGTGCGCAGGATGGGCAGCGGACAGTTGAGTCCCTTGACGTCGAGTTCGCGATCGAATTGCATGGTCGTTGGCCGGCAAAATGCCGGAATCGGAAATAGGGCGGATATTCTACCCTGCTCCCCTGTCCCCGGTACCCTACCGCTGCCCGGCTACTGTTGTTTCTGCCGGGCCTCCTCGATCTGCTGCTTGCGCAATTCGCGCAGGCGAGCATCGACCACCGAGTGCTCGTAAAAATCGCCATCGCCCGCACGCTGGGCCAGTTGCAGCTGTTCGACCGCGGGTCCGAGCAGTCCCTGCAGCACATAGAATTCGGCCTGCGCCCGGTGCTGCTGCAGACGCTTGCCGAGCGCGGCGTAGGCCTTGGCCTGCATGCCGTAGAGCTTGTAGTCCGCGCTGTAGAGCTGCAGCTGCTCGGCGAGATAGGCCAGCGCCTGTTCGTACTGCCGATCCGCATGCAGGGCTTCGACATAGCCGTAGGTCAGGGCGCGCGACTGAGGGTAGCGCTGCAGGGCCTCCCGGTACACGCTCAGGGCCCGCGTCCGATCGCCGGCGGCGGCGTACACCGCGGCGGCCAGCCTCTCGACCATCGAGGATACGGCTTTCAGCCCCCGGAGCGCTGCCAGCTCCCGCGCGGCCCCGGCGGCATCCTCGGCACGCAGGCGGGCCAGGGTCAGTCCATAGCGGATAGCCGCCTCCGAGGCATATTTTTTCTCCTGTAACTGTGTTTCGAAGCTCCTGATCGCCTCGGCCGGCGTGCCCGCCTGCGCACGGAGGCGGGCACGCACGAGTTCGAAATCGAGGCTATTGACTACCTGACGGTACTGCGCTTCCTGCGCGCGATTTTGCATGTCGGAAATGCGCTCGATGGTCAGCGGGTGGGAACGCATGTATACCGGCGCATTGTTCTCATAGACCCGACCGGCCATCTGCAGCCGCCCGAAGAAATCCCCCATCCCGCGCACGTCGAAACCCGCCTTCTCCAGCATCTGGTAGCCGACCCGATCGGCTTCGCGCTCGAAATCCCGGCTGTAGGCCAATTGTGACTGGACGGCACCGGCCTGGGCGGAGGCCATGGCCGCACCGGCGAGATCGGCATTCGAGCGGGCGGCGAGGATGCCAACCGCCATGGCGATCATGCTGGCGATCGAGTTGCGCTTCTCGACGGAAATCTGGCGGGCCAGATGATTCTGCGTGACATGGGAAATTTCATGGGCGACGACGCCCGCCAGCTCGGATTCGCTCTGCGCGGTCAGCAGCGTGCCGGTGTTGATGCCAATGAATCCGCCGAACATGGCAAAGGCATTGACCGAATTGTCGCGGATCGCGAAAAAATGGAAGTCGCCGGCGGGATTGCTGCTGGCCGCAACCAGCCGCCCCCCCAGCCAGGTCAGATAGTCATTGACCTCGGGATCGTCGACGTAGGTCGGCTCACGCAAGCGGATTTCATTCATGATGCTCTGACCGATGCGGCGCTCCAGCTGCGGCGAAAAGTCGGCACGGGCAGCCTCGCCCAGATCGGGCAAGCCATCGGCAGCGGCCGGCAGCGGCGAACCCGTCAGCACAAAGAGGCACGATACGCACAGCAGCCCTCGCCGGAATCCACGCGGGATTCCGGCAGCGGTGTCGGAGCAGGCGGCGGGAAGTCGGCGGGCGTTCATGGTGGTGCTATGATACCCAACCCGCCTGACCCCGACTGTTTCCATTTGTATCGCCCGCCATGTCCGCATCCCCGCTTACCCACTTCGACGCCGAAGGCCAGGCCCACATGGTCGACGTCGGCGAGAAGACCGAAACCCAGCGTCGCGCCCGTGCCGCCGGGAGCATTTTCATGCAGCCCGAAACGCTGGC
>JAPKHL010000085.1 GCA_026646875.1 Rhodocyclaceae bacterium
CTGCAGCAGGCGCTGGAAGACCTCCGGTCGGTGACGCGCGCTTCGCGGCTCGCCTACCGGGCACAGGCCCGGCGCCATGCAGCCCTGTTCGCAACCCTGTTCTGATTCCGTAGGAAAACCGCCATGGCCCGAGTGACCGTAGACGACTGTCTGCACCGTATTCCCAACCGTTTCCAGATGACCCTGGCCGCCACCTACCGCGCCCGCCAGATCGCCAATGGCGCCACCCCGCAGGTCGATCCCGACAAGGACAAGCCGACCGTCATCGCCCTGCGCGAGATCGGCCTCGGGCTGGTCGGACTGGAAGTTCTCAATCGCGGTCAGGCCTGACCGTTCCGGGCCGAGGGCCGATCGCGCGGTGCGCCAGCATGGCAGGGATCACCTCTCCCGGTACCGTCGGCCCCGCCGCCACGCCCTCCGGCGCAACGGCGCCTGAAGACCCGGCCTTCCGGGTCTTCATCGACAGTCTCAGCTATCTGCCGCCGGACGAGGTCGAACTCGTCCGCGCGGCCTATGCCTTCAGCGAGGCCGCCCATCGCGGGCAGACCCGCCTCTCCGGCGAACCCTACATCACCCATCCGCTGGCCGTCGCCGGCGCCCTCGCCGAGTGGCACATGGACGCGCAGGCGGTGATCGCCGCCCTCCTGCACGATGTGATGGAGGACACGGCGGTCGGCAAGGCCGAGATTGCCGAGCGCTTCGGCAAGCCGGTCGCCGAACTGGTCGACGGCCTGTCCAAGCTCGACAAGATCGAATTCCAGTCCTACCAGGAAGCGCAGGCCGAGAACTTCCGCAAGATGCTGATGGCCATGGCGCGCGATCTGCGCGTCGTGCTGATCAAGCTGGCCGACCGCCTGCACAACCTGCAGACGATGTCCGCCGTGCGCGCCGACAAACGGCGGCGCATCGCGCACGAGACGCTCGAGATCTACGCGCCGATCGCCAACCGGCTCGGCCTGAACAAGCTCTTCCGCCAGCTGCAGGACCTCTCCTTCGAACACATCCACCCGATGCGCGCCCGTGTGCTGGCGCGCGCCGTGCGCGCCGCGCGCGGCAACCGGCGCGAGCTGCTCACGCGCATCCTCGACGGCATCCAGGGCAAGATGCAGGAGGTGGCCATCCAGGCGCAGGTGTTCGGCCGCGAAAAGAGCCTCTATTCGATTTACCGCAAGATGCTCGACAAGCACCTGTCGTTCTCGCAGGTGCTCGACATCTACGGTTTCCGCGTCGTCGTCCGCGACGTGCCGACCTGCTACCTGGCGCTCGGCGCGCTGCATGCGCTGTACAAGCCGGTGCCCGGCAAGTTCAAGGATTACATCGCGATTCCCAAGGCCAATGGCTACCAGTCGCTGCACACCACGCTGATCGGCCCGTACGGCACGCCCGTCGAGGTGCAGATCCGCACCGAGTCGATGCACCACCTGGCCCAGGAAGGCGTCGCTTCGCACTGGCTGTACAAGGATAACGAGGACAGCAGCGCCGACCTCCAGCTGAAGACGCACAAATGGCTGCAATCGCTGCTAGAACTGCAGAGCACGGCCGTTGACTCCTCCGAATTCTTCGAGCACGTCAAGGTCGATCTCTTCCCCGACGAGGTCTACGTGTTCACCCCCAAGGGCAAGATCATGGCGTTGCCGCGCGGGGCCACGGCGGTCGACTTTGCCTACGCGGTGCATACCGACATCGGCAACCGTTGCGTTGCCGCGCGCATCAACTACGATCTGATGCCCCTGCGCACCGAGCTGGCCAACGGCGATCAGGTCGAGATCATCACCGCCGCGCACGCCAACCCCAACCCGGCCTGGCTGTCCTACGTCAAGACCGGCCGCGCGCGCAGCAAGATCCGGCATTTCCTGAAGACCATGCAGCACGACGAGTCCGCATCGCTCGGCGAGACCATGCTCAACCAGGAGCTGCTCGCACTCGGCATGGCGCCGTCGGAGGTGCCGATCGCCAGCTGGGAGCAGCTGGTGCGCGATTCGGGCAACCGCTCGATGAAGGAAATTCACACCGATATCGGCCTGGGCCGCCGGCTTGCCGCCGTCGTCGCGCGCCGGCTGCTGGCCACCGACGACGCCCTGCAGCCGGAGCACGGCCATGCTGCCTCGCTGGTCATCCGCGGCACCGAGGGCATGGCCATCCAGCTGGCGCCGTGCTGCCAGCCGATCCCGGGCGACGCGATCATCGGCTCGATCCGCAAGGGACAGGGGCTGGTCGTGCATACCCACGACTGTCCGGCGATCCGCTCCGCGCGCAGCAGCGATCCGCAGAAATGGATCGACGTCGAATGGGAGCCCGAGGCAGGCAAGCTCTTCGACGTGCGCATCCGGATCACCGCCAAGAATGCGCGCGGCGTCCTCGGCCGGATCGCCACCGGCATTTCGGACGCCGGCTCGAACATCGAGAACGTCAGCATGGACGAGAAGAACCCCGGGCTCTACACCGTGCTGCACTTCACCGTGCAGGTTTCCGACCGCGTGCACCTGGCCGAGGTCCTGCGCGTCCTGCGGCGCATTCCCGAGGTCGTGCGGCTGGCGCGCGAGCGGGGCTAGGGCGAGCCTTGAAGGTCCTCGTCCTCGGCGCCGGCGTCGTCGGCGTGACCAGTGCCTGGTATCTCGCCCGGGCCGGCCACGCGGTGACGGTGGTCGACCGCCAGCCGTCAGCCGGTCTGGAAACCAGCTTCGCCAACGGCGGGCAGATTTCCGTCTCGCACGCCGAGCCCTGGGCCAACCCGCACGCGCCGCTGCGCGCGCTGGCCTGGATGGGACGCGAGGATGCGCCGCTGCTGTTCCGGCCGCGCGCCGATGCGGCGCTGGCCGGATGGGGCCTGCGCTTCCTGCGCGAATGCCTGCCCTGGCGCACCCGCGAGAACATGCGCAACCTCGTCGCCCTCGGCCTCTACAGCCGGCAGCGGCTGCAGGCCCTGCGCGCCGAGCTGGCCGTCGAGGGGGGACTGGACTACGACCACCTCGAGCGCGGCATCCTGCATGTGTACACCGACCGCCGCGAATTCGCCGCCGCCGTCGAGGCCGCCGCCGTCATGCGCGCGCTCGGCTGCGAGCGGCAGACGATCAGTGCCGACCGCTGTGTCGAGATCGAGCCGGCGCTGGCCGCCGCCCGTCCGCTGCTGGTCGGCGGCGACTACACGCCGGCCGACGAATCGGGCGATGCGCACCGTTTCACCCAGGCGCTGGCCGCCCGTTGCGTGGCGGCCGGCGTGCGCTTCCGCTACGGTGCGTGCATCGAGCGGCTGGCCGCCGGCGGCGGCCGCGTTGCCGGCGTGCTCGTCGAGGGCGCCGACGGCGGCGAGGTGCTGGTCGCCGATGCCTACGTGGTCGCGCTCGGCAGCTATTCCCCGCGCCTGCTGCGACCGCTCGGCATCCACCTGCCGGTCTATCCGGCCAAGGGCTACTCGGCGACGCTGCCGCTGCGCGCCGACAGTGTCGCTCCCGTCGTCAGCCTGACCGACGACGGGCACAAGCTGGTCTTCTCGCGCCTCGGGCAGCGCTTGCGCATCGCCGGCACCGCCGAATTCAACGGCTACGACACGACGCTCAACGCGGTGCGCTGCGCCGCTCTGATGCGGCGTGCCACGCAGCTCTTTCCCGACCTGCGTCCGGCCGGCGAGCCGGAGTTCTGGAGCGGCCTGCGCCCGGCCACGCCGTCCAACGTGCCGTGCATCGGGCGCACCCCCTACGCCAACCTCTACCTCAACACCGGCCACGGCACCCTCGGCTGGACGCTGGCCTGCGGCTCGGGCGCGGCGCTCGCCGACCTGCTTTCCGGACGCACGCCGGAGCCGCGTTTCGCCTTTCTTTGAAGCACCCTGCAACCTGGCCGCCATCCGGCGGACCAACCCACATACCTACAAACGACACCACCAGGAGACCACAGCCATGAGCGCAGTGCGCTACGACGTTCGCGACAGCGTCGCCATCCTCACCCTCAACCGCCCCGAATCGCTCAATGCCCTCAATCTGGCGATGATCGCCGCGCTGCGCGAGACGACCGCCCGGGCCGCCTTCGATCCGGCGGTGCGGGCCGTCGTCGTGTGCGGCGCCGGCGAGCACTTCATGGCCGGCGGCGATCTCAAGTGGTTCCGCGAGCAGCTGGCCCTGCCGCCGGCCGAACGGCAGCCTGCCTTCGAGCAGGTGATCGGCGACGTGCATGCCTCGATCCTCAACCTGAAGGGCATGCGCAAGCCGGTGATCGCCGCCGTGCAGGGCGCCGTCGCCGGTTTCGGCTTGTCGCTGATGCTCGCCGCCGACCTCGCGCTGGCCGCGGATAACGCCTACTTCACGCTGGCCTACAGCAACATCGCCCTGTCGCCGGATGGCGGCGCCACCTTCTCGCTGCCGCGCCAGGTCGGCCTCAAGCAGGCGATGGAGATTGCCCTGCTTGGCGATCGCTTCGACGTTGTCCGTGCCCGCGAGCTTGGCCTGGTCAACCGCGTCGTCGCCCCCGCGCGGCTCGAGGACGAGGCGCTGGCGCTGGCGCGGCGTCTCGCCGCCGGCCCGGCCGAGGCCATTGCGCGTACCAAGGCCCTGCTCAACGCCTCGTTCGAGGCGACGCTGGAAACGCAGCTGGTCGCCGAACAGCGGGCTTTCGCCGCCTGCGGCGCGCACGCCGATTTCAGCGAGGGCCTGGCCGCCTTCTTCGAAAAGCGGCGGCCGGCCTACGCCGGCGGCTAGCTGCACCTTCCGGCCCCCGGCGATGCTGATCGACACGCACTGCCACCTCGACGCCGCCGAGTTCGACGCCGATCGCGCCCGAGTGGCGCAGGATGCCCGCCTCGCCGGCGTCGGCCAGATCGTCGTGCCGGCCGTCGAGCTGGCCAACCTCGCGGCGGTGCGCGACTGCTGCCTGCGTCATCCGGGATGCCTGCCCGCCTACGGCATCCACCCGCTCTACGTCGGGCGGGCCGGCGACGACGATCTTGCGGCGCTGCGCGACTGGCTGCTGCGCGAAATGGCCGGACCGCTGCCGCCGGTCGCCATCGGCGAGATCGGGCTCGACCATTTCACCGGCGATGTCGATCCGCAGCGCCAGGCCCATTTCTTCGGAGAGCAGCTCAAGCTCGCGCGCGAGCTGGGCCTGCCCGTCCTGCTGCACGTGCGGCGCGCCCAGGATGCCGTTCTCGGACAGCTGCGCCGGGTGTTCGGCAAGGACGGCGCTGCCGGCCACGGCGGCATCGCCCATGCCTTCAACGGCAGCCGCCAGCAGGCGGAAGCCTTCATCGCACTCGGTTTCCGCCTCGGCTTCGGCGGCGCGCTCACCTGGCCGCGCGCACGGCGCATCCGCGCCCTGGCGGCAAGCCTGCCGCTCGAGGCGCTGGTGCTCGAGACCGACGCCCCCGACATGCCTCCCAGCTTTGCCGCCGGGGTGCGCAACGTCCCGGCCGCCCTGGCCCGCATCGCCGACGAACTCGCCGCCCTGCGCGGGATCACGCCGCAGGCCCTGCGCGCGGCGACCCGCGCCAACGCCCGCGCCGTCCTGCCCCGGCTGGCCGCTTTCCCCGCCGCCTGACCGCCCCGGAGGGGGAATTCCCCAAAGTTATTGGGGAATTTTTTCCAGGTTTGATACCCATCAAAAAAATGGGCCTATTCCGGGCATAGAGTGGCCTTCTGACGGAAGACCTCAAAACTTCTACGGATTTACCCCGCCGCCTGCGGGTACCCGAGGGACACCGGGCGGCGCTGCGAAGGAGTATCGATGAACATTTCCAGTGTGCTGGTCAACGCCAGGCCGGACACCCTCGCACAGGCGCGGGAAAACCTGCTGGCGCTGGCCGGTGTCGAGGTGCATGCAGTGACCGACGAGGGACGGATGATCGTGACGATCGAAGCCGAGTCCGAACAGGCCCTCGCCGACATGTTTGAAGCGGTGAATCGCCAGCCGGGCGTGCTATCGGCGTCCATGGTCTATCACCAGTACGAATCTGATCCTGACCAGGAGGCCTGAGATGAAACTGACGAGACGTGACTTTATCAAGAGCAATGCGGTGGCCGCCGCCGCCGCGGTTGGCGGCATCGCCGTGCCGGAGGCGGTGCTGGCGCAGCAGAAGAAGGATGACGGCATCCGCTGGGACAAAGGCGCCTGCCGCTACTGCGGAACGGGCTGCGGCGTGCTGGTCGGTACGAAGGATGGCCGCATCGTCGCCACCCAGGGCGATCCGGACGCGCCGGTCAACCGGGGCCTGAACTGCATCAAGGGCTACTTCCTCGCGAAGATCCAGTACGGCAAGGATCGCCTGACGCAGCCGCTGCTCCGGATGAAAAACGGACAGTACGACAAGAGCGGCGATTTCACGCCGGTTTCCTGGGACAAGGCTTTCGATATCATGGCCGAGAAAGTCAAGGCGGCGCTCAAGGAAGGCGGTCCGAAGAATATCTGCATGTTCGGTTCGGGCCAGTGGACGGTCTGGGAAGGCTATGCCGCCTCGAAACTGTTCAAGGCCGGTTTCCGCTCCAACAACATCGACCCGAATGCACGCCACTGCATGGCCTCGGCCGTGGTCGGCTTCATGCGCACCTTCGGCATCGACGAGCCGATGGGCTGCTACGACGACATCGAGCACGCCGACGTGTTCGCCCTGTGGGGCTCGAACATGGCGGAGATGCACCCGATCCTCTGGTCGCGCATCTCCGACCGCCGGCTGACCGCCAAGCACGTCCGCATCCATGTGCTGTCGACCTTCACGCACCGCTCCTGCGAACTTGCCGACAGTGAACTGATCTTCAAGCCGAATTCGGATCTGGCGATTCTCAACTACATCGCCAACTACATCATCCAGAACAACGCCGTTAACAAGGACTTCGTCGCCAAGCACGTCAAGTTCAAGAAGGGCGTCACCGACATCGGCTACGGCCTGCGTCCGAACCACCCGCTCGAGAAGGTCGCCATGAACAACGGCTACCCGGGCGAGGATGGCAAGCCCAAGGGCAACCCGATGGCGGCTTCCGACATCACCTTCGAGGAATTCGCCCAGTTCGTCTCCGAGTACACTCTCGACAAGACGCACGAAATCTCCGGGGTGCCGAAGGACCGGCTCGAGGCGCTGGCCAAGGCCTACGCCGATCCGAAGATCAAGGTCACCTCGTTCTGGACCATGGGTTTCAACCAGCACGTCCGCGGCACCTGGGTGAACAACATGATCTACAACGTCCACCTGCTGGTGGGCAAGATCTCCGAGCCGGGCAACAGCCCCTTCTCGCTGACCGGCCAGCCCTCGGCCTGCGGTACCGCGCGCGAGGTCGGCACCTTCGCCCACCGCCTGCCGGCCGACATGGTCGTCACCAATCCCGCGCACCGCGCGCTGTCCGAGAAACTCTGGAAACTGCCGGAAGGCACGATTCCGGATTGGGTCGGTTATCACGCCGTGTTGCAGTCGCGCATGCTGAAGGACGGCAAGATCGGCTTCTTCTGGTCGACCACGACCAACAACATGCAGGCCGGTCCGAACGTCAATGAGGAAATCTACCCCGGCTGGCGCAATCCGAAGGCCTTCGTCGTTCACTCCGACGTCTACCCGACCGTCTCGGCGATGTCCGCCGACCTGATCCTGCCGTCGGCGATGTGGATGGAGAAGGAAGGGATGTACGGCAATGCCGAGCGGCGCGGCCAGATGTGGCGGCAGCAGGTGAAGGCGCCGGGCGAGGCCAGGTCCGACCTGTGGCAGTACATGGAGTTTTCGAAGCGCTTCAAGATGGAGGAAGTCTGGCCGGCCGAACTGCTCGACAAGATGCCGGAGTACAAGGGCAAGACCTTGTTCGACGTGCTCTATGCGAACAAGGACACGACCAAGTGGGGCCTCGACGAGGTTGCCAAGGTCAATGCCCATGCCATCAAGGACTACATGAACGACGAGTCCAAGGCCTACGGTTTCTATGTGCAGAAGGGCCTGTTCGAGGAATACGCTGCATTCACGCGCGGCAAGGCCCACGATCTTGCCTTCTTCGACGTCTATCACAAGGCCCGCGGCCTGCGCTGGCCGGTCATCGACGGCAAGGAGACGCTGTGGCGCTTCCGCGAGGGCTATGACAGCTATGTGCCGAAGGGCGAGGGGGTGCGCTTCTACGGTTTCCCCGACGGCAAGGCGGTGGCGTTCGCGCTGCCCTACCAGCCGGCGGCGGAGATGCCCGACAGCGAATACGACCTGTGGCTGTGCACCGGTCGCGTGCTCGAGCACTGGCATACCGGCTCGATGACCCGGCGCGTGCCCGAGCTGTACAAGGCGGTACCGGATGCGGTGATCTTCATGCATCCGGAGGATGCGAAGAAGCGCGGGCTGAATCGCAACGACGTGGTCAAGGTGTCGACCCGTCGCGGCGAAATCCAGCTGCGCGTCGAGACGCGGGGGCGCAACAAGCCGCCGGTCGGCCTCGTCTTCGTGCCGTTCTTCGATGAACACCGTCTGGTCAACAAGCTGACACTGGACGCCACCTGCCCGCTCTCGAAGGAAACCGACTTCAAGAAGTGCGCCTGCAAGGTGGTCAAGGCCTGATACGGACAACAAGGAGCAAGGCAATCAGGGAGTGCCGGTGCGGGCAGAGCATCGCCCGCACCCGGCTGGTTCGCCCGATCCTCTGAACACGGACCCCGATCATGTCAAGCGCAGCGCAGAAGCCATCCGGGACTCCCCCGCAAGGGGACGGTCCGCGCGCGCAGGCGCGTCGCCAGTTTCTCCTGGACGGCGCGCGGATGGCCTGCGGCGTCGGCATGCTGGGACTGGGACTCGGCCTCTACGGCAAGCAGGCAGCCGCCTTGCCGGCGCTCGCCCTGCGGCCGCCGGGCGCCGGTGCCGAGGCGGATTTTCTCGGCGCCTGCATTCGCTGCGGGCTATGCGTGCGCGACTGTCCGTTCGACACGCTGCGCCTCGCCCTGCCGGAAACTCCGGTGGCTACCGGAACACCGTATTTCGTCGCGCGTGAGGTGCCGTGCGAGATGTGCGACGACATTCCCTGCGTCAAGGCTTGCCCGACCGGGGCGCTCGACCACGGGCTGACCGACATCAACCAGGCGCGCATGGGACTCGCGGCGTTGCTCGACCACGAGACCTGCCTGAATTTCCTGGGGCTGCGCTGCGACGTCTGCTATCGCGTCTGCCCGGTGATCGACAAGGCGATTACCCTCGAGGTGCTGCCCAATACGCGCACCGGCCGCCACGCGATGTTCCTGCCCACCGTGCATTCCGAGCACTGCACCGGCTGTGGCAAGTGCGAGAAGGCCTGCGTGACCGAGGAGGCGGCGATCAAGGTGCTACCCCTCGCCATCGCCAAGGGCTCGCTCGGACGGCACTACCGGCTGGGCTGGGAAGAGCAGAAGAAGGCCGGTGGCTCGCTGATAGACGAGAAAAGCATGGTCGACCTGCCCGACCGGATGCCCGAAGGAATGCGTCTGCCCGGCCATTACGACCCGGCCAGCGGAATGACCGCACCGCCCGGCGACGCCGCCGGGGCCGCCGGCATGCCGGGAACGACGGCGGGGCCGGTGCCCAGCCTGCCGCCCGGACTGGGAGACGGAAAATGAAAGCGGAGATCCGGCGCGTCGGCGCCGACGCCCTCGCCGCCAAGGGCCGCCTCGGCGCCCGCAAGTGGCTGCTGGCCCGGCGTGCCAGCCAGCTGGGCATCCTCGCCCTGTTCCTGCTCGGCCCGCTGGCCGGGATCTGGATCGTCAAGGGCAACCTCGCCTACAGCCTGACGCTCGACACGCTGCCGCTGACCGATCCGTACGTGCTGCTGCAGTCGCTGCTCGCCGGACACCTGCCGGAAACCCTCGGTATCGCCGGCGCGGCCATCGTGCTGCTCTTCTATTTTCTCGTCGGCGGCCGCGTCTACTGTGCCTGGGTCTGCCCGGTAAACATGGTGACCGACCTCGCCGGCTGGCTGCGCGAGCGCCTCGGCATCAAGGGCAGCGCACACATCGGCCGCCAGGCGCGCTACTGGTTGCTGGGCATGACACTGCTGCTGGCCGCGGCGACCGGGACGATTGCCTGGGAACTGATCAATCCGGTCTCGATGCTGCACCGTGGCCTGATCTTCGGATTAGGCAGCGCTTGGGCCGTGGTGCTCGCCGTCTTCCTTTTCGACCTGTTCGTGATGCGTCGCGGCTGGTGCGGCCACCTGTGCCCGGTCGGCGCCTTCTACGGGTTGCTCGGCCAATGGAGCCCGCTGCGCGTCTCGGCGACGCGGCGTGCCGCCTGCAACGACTGCATGGACTGCTTCGAGGTCTGCCCCGAGCCGCAGGTGATCCGCCCCGCGCTCAAGGGCGAGGCGAACGGAATCGGGCCGCTCATCGTTTCGCCGAGCTGCACCAATTGCGGCCGGTGCATCGACGTGTGTGCCAAGGATGTCTTCAACTTCGGCCTGCGCTTCGCCGGGTCGGGGCCTACCGTGCCGCCCGTGCCGGCGGACGGCCAACCGCTGGCGGGCAAGGGCTGAATCACCCGGCAGGCAGCGCAATCAATCTTCGACGTGGAGGGAACGCCTATCATGAACACGATGCTCAAATTCACCATCACCGCCCTGGCCGCCTGCTTCGCCACGCTGGCCAGCGGCGCCGACGACGCCCGCTCGATGCGCGGCAAGGACGTGGCGGCGCCGGATATCGCGGCGAACGTCAAGACCTATGTCGGCAAGCGGCCCGGCACCCAGGAGCCGGTGGCGCGGACCTTCAGCACGCAGCCGCCGGTGATTCCGCACGCCGTCGAGAACTACGACGAGGTCACGCTCGAAAGCAACCAGTGCATGGATTGCCACGGTGCGGCCAATTACGAGAAGAAGAAGGCGCCCAAGCTGGGCGACAGTCACTTCATCGACCGCGAGGGGAAGAAACATGCCGAGGCGGTCGGCGGACGCTACAACTGTGTGCAATGCCACGTGCCGCAGGTTGACGCGCCGCCGCTGGTGGAGAACGCCTTCCAGGGCGACGCCGTCAAGAAGTGAACGGTTACGGCCCGCGCGTGCCGTAGCTGCAAGGCTGGGCGCACGCGGAGTGCGGCGGGGGCCGGCGGAGCACGCCGCGCCCCCGTTTTTGCTGCCTGGCGGACGGTGGCGGGTGTTCGCCGCCTAGGCGGCGCGCAGCGCGCCGACCGGGCAGGGGGCGATGCAGGCACCGCAGCCGGTGCACCGCGCGGCATCGATTTCCGGCAGGGGCGGGCCGCCCGTGCGTGGCGGGAAACGGATGGCCTGCGCATCGCACTGCTCGCCGCAGACGCGGCACTCGATCCGCCGGGCGGCAAGACAGGTCTCGCCGAGGCGGGCGCGGATCGTCCACGGTGGCTGGTCCGCGTCGCGCCGCAGGGCGTCTGGCGAACAGGCCGCGACGCAGTCGCCGCAGAAGCGGCATTCGCCGCGCTGGAAATCGACTGTCGGGTAGCCGCCGTCGCGCATCACGATGATGCCGGTCGGGCAGGCCCGCGCGCAGTCGCCGCAGCGTGTGCAGCGTTCGAGGAACGCAGCCTCGGCCAGCGCCCAGGGCGGGCGCAGCGGGCCCCGCCCCCGGGCGAACTGTCCGCGCAGGAAATTGCGGCGTTGACTCGGGTCGGTCATCGTGGGCGCTCGCTGTTGCGGTTTCCGCGCGGCGACTCGTTCGGCGCGGGCGCCAGCGTGGCGCCCGTCGCGACCTACTGCCTGGCGGCCTTGATGTCGCCTTCCGCGCCAAGGCCCAGCGTGTAGCCGAGCGAGACGTGGTGAAAGCGATGGATGGTCCGGTCGGCGTGGATGGCGATGCCGAAGGGAACGCTCTTGCCCTCGGCGAGCGCGATGTCGCCGTCTCCGCCACTCAGCTTGCGCGTGAAGGTCACCGTGTAGGTGTCGCCGGATTTGCCGCCCTCGGCCTTGACCAGCGCCTTGCCGTTCTTGTTGATGCGCGCCTCGGCGACGTGGCCGTCGAGTTGCGTGGCACCCTTGCCGGCTTCGCCGCTCTTCCACTGGATGTAGTCGGTGTAGACCTCGCCCGTCAGGCTGGCGTTGCCGACGTACTTCTTCCTCTCCGGGTCGGCGCCCGGCATCGAGCGCACATCGCTGTGGCAGGTCGCCCAGCAACCGGCCTGCGCGCCCATCGGCACCTTGCCGGCGACGAACATGATGGCGGCCTTGACCTCGTGTTTCGGCGAGGCTTCCTCGCGGTCGGCGCCGGCGGCGGCGTCGGCGGGTGCCTTGAAGGTCAGGCGGATGTAGAGATTGTCCTTGTCGTAGGCCGCCTGCACGGCAACCGGGAAATTCATCGTGTTCGAGTTCCTTGCCGGCGGCCCGCGTTTATCAAGCTTGCCGAGGACGTCCGTAACGGAGAGTACAAGGGCGAGATTCGGCTGACGGGGCTGTCAGACGGAGCGGTGGACGTTCGCTGGAATGAAACGCTGAAGGCGAAAGTGCCCGCCGATGTCCTGAAGGCAGCTGAAGAAACGATGGAGAAGATTCGCAGCGGCGAATTGGTCGTCAAGAAGAGAGAGTTCTGACCACTTCGGGCCCGCCCCTGCTCGCGGCACGCTCGGTATCCAAGAGATTCGGCCGGGTTCGGGCTCTGCATTCCGTCTCGGTCGAATTTTCCGGGGGGGAGATTCACGCCCTGCTTGGCGAAAACGGCGCCGGAAAGTCGACGCTGGTTTCAATTCTCGCCGGATTGATTCGATCTTACGAGGGCGACGTCGTCTTGGATGGACGTGCCATCAAGTTTGCCGACCCGTTCGAGGCCCAGCGCGCGGGCATCTCGCTGGTGCACCAGCACTTCGCCCTCGTGCCGAACTTCACAGTCGCGGAAAACCTCGCTCTGGCTAGTCCACTCACAACGACTCGATGGCTCGACCTTAGGCAACTTTGCGCTCCTGCGCTGGAAGCCGCACAGAATGTCGGATGGGAACTCGATCTCGATGCGCGAACAGGATCGCTCTCGGTCGGCGAACAGCAGCGCATCGAGATCGTGCGCGCATTAGCCGCGGGGGGGAAAGTTCTCCTTTTCGACGAACCTACGGCGACGCTGTCCGCGGCCGAAGTTGCAGACCTGTTCCGAGTCATGAGAATCATGAAGGATGCGGGCCGGGCCATCGTTTTCATCAGCCACAAATTGGACGAGGTGATGGAAATCGCGGATCGAGTGACCGTGATGCGGCGCGGCGAGGTGGTGGCCCAACGATTGGAGATCGGAGAGACGTCTCCTGAGGCGCTCGCTCGCCTCATGGTCGGCGAAGTCGAGGAACCCGCGGGCGCCGCGCGGAGCCTGACTTCCGAGCCTGCCCTCGTTGCTGAGGATGTCGTTTCCGTTATGCCTCGCGCCGTGGGATTGAACGGGGTTTCACTTGAGATTCGATCTGGCGAAATCGTTGGAATCGGCGGCGTGGATGGAAACGGTCAGATCGCGCTTGCGGAGGTGGCGGCAGGCCTCCGGCGGCCGGAAGCAGGCAAACTCTCTTGGAGGGGGGGCGAGTTTCGGCCAGATCGCCTTCGCATCGCCTACATCCCGCAGGATCGGAGACGGGACGGATTGGCGACGGAGATGTCCGTTCTCGAGAACCTCCTCATCGACGGGCATCGAGTTGGCAGCCTCAGCCGATTCGGCGTACTCTCGACCACGTCCGTTACGAAGTGGGCACAGAGACTCGTGGAGGAGTTCGATATCCGAGCCGACTCTTTGGATACTCCTGTCGCAAACCTGAGCGGCGGCAATCAGCAGAAACTCATCCTCGCTCGCACGTTGAGTGAAACTCCGGAGCTGATCGTCGCGCACAACCCGACTCGCGGCTTGGATGTGAGGGCCGCTTCCTACGTTCATCGCTGCCTTCGTTCCGCAGCGGAGCGGGGCGCAGCCGTGCT
>JAPKHL010000086.1 GCA_026646875.1 Rhodocyclaceae bacterium
CGACTGCGCGTCCTGCTCGGCGCCAGCATCGCCATCGGCCCCGGCCGCGCCGAACTGCTCGACGCCATCGGCCGCACCGGATCGATCTCGGCCGCCGCGCGGGAAATGGGCATGTCCTACCGGCGCGCCTGGCTGCTCGTTGAAGCCACCAATGCCGCCTTCCTCGCCCCGCTGGTCGCCACCGCGACCGGCGGCAGCGGCGGCGGCGGTGCGCAGCTGACCGATTTCGGTGCGATGGTGCTCGAACGCTACCGCCAGATGGAACGCAAGGCCGCGGCCGCGATCGCCGCCGAATTCACCGATTTCCGCGCCCTGCTCAAGCCGCTCGAGGACTGAGCCTGATCCTCCCGGAAAAGCCGGAACCCGCAGGGGCCGAGGCGATTGCCCGCGCCCGCCGCGCTTGGCCGTCGGGGCGCTCTCGGCTGTTTGTTGTATACGGAAGGATATTGCGCTTTGCTCTGGGCGCCAAGGGTTCACTCCGCGAACCGGAACGGCCAGCCACGGTGTGCGGCAATTCCAGAGCGTTCGTCCTGCGTGCAGGGGGATTTCATCAGGCTGCTGCTGTCGGTTGATATATCCGTATGGACATATCGAATGGGCTTGCGGCAGAATACGGCCTCGCTATGTCCAGTCGTGCATAAGGAACCGTCATGCGCCAGCCCTCCCTGCTCGTCGCCGTCCTCGCCCTGTTCTCCGCGGGCGCATCCGCTGAAACCGTCCAGCTTGCCGTCGCGGCCAACTTCGCCGGTCCGGTCAAGCGGATCGTTGCCGATTTCGAGCAGTCCACCGGCCACAAGGCGGTCGTCTCCACCGGTGCCACCGGCAAGTTCTATGCGCAGATCGTGAACGGCGCGCCGTTCGAGGTGCTGCTCTCGGCCGACGACGAAACGCCGGCCAGACTGGAGCGCGAGGGCCGCGCGCAGTCCGGAACGCGCTTCACCTACGCGGTCGGCCGGCTGGCGCTGTGGAGCCCGAACGCCGGCGTTGTCGATGGCGAGGGCGCGGTGCTGAAGACCGGAGATTTCCGCCGTCTGGCGCTGGCCAATCCGAAAGTCGCCCCGTACGGCCAGGCGGCGGTCGAGACCATGAAGGCGCAGGGCACCCATGAGCGCCTGTCGCCACGCTTCGTGCTCGGCGAGAACATCGCGCAGACGCACCAGTTCGTTGCCAGCGGCAACGCCGAGCTCGGTTTCGTCGCGCTCTCGCAGGTCACCCGCGACGGCAAGGTGGCCGAGGGGTCCGCCTGGATCGTTCCGGCGTCGATGCACGCGCCGATCCGCCAGGACGCGGCCGTGCTGCTGCGGGGCAAGGACAATCCGGCGGCCGCCGCCTTCCTCGCCTTTCTCAGGAGCGACAAGGCCAGGGCGGTGATTCGCGGATTCGGTTACGATCTGCCCTGAGATTCCGCCATCGCCCGCTGTCTTCGCCGTCCCCCCGTTTACCCGTCGACCCATGCCGTTTTCCGATGCCGACCTCGCTGCGGTCGGCCTGACGCTCCGCCTCGCCGGCCTGACCACCCTGCTGCTGCTGCTCGCCGGCACCCCGCTGGCATGGTGGCTGGCACGCACGCGCTCGCCGCTCAAGGGGGCCGTCGGCGCCATCGTCGCGCTGCCGCTGGTGCTCCCGCCGACGGTGATCGGTTTCTACCTGCTCGTGGCGCTCGGGCCGAACGGCCCGCTCGGGCAGCTGACCACGGCGCTCGGCCTTGGCACGCTGCCCTTCACCTTTTCCGGCCTGGTCGTCGCCTCGGTGCTCTACTCGCTGCCCTTCGTGGTGCAGCCGCTGACCAACGCCTTCGCGGCGATCCCCGAGCGCCTGCTGGAGGCGGCGGCGACGCTGCGCGCCGGGCCGCTCGACACCTTCTTCCACGTCGCCGTGCCGCTCGCCCGGCCGGGCTTCCTCTCGGCCATGGTGCTCGGCTTCGCGCACACGGTCGGCGAATTCGGCGTGGTGCTGATGATCGGCGGCAACATTCCCGGCCAGACGCGGGTCGTCTCGGTGCAGATCTACGACCACGTCGAGGCGCTCGAATACGCGCAGGCGCACTGGCTGGCCGGCGGCATGCTGGTCTTCGCCTTCCTCGTGCTGCTCGCGCTGTATACGATCAACCCGCCCGGAAGGCGCGGACTGTGAGCGACGCCGGCACCATTGCACTGCGCCTCGCGCTGTCCCACCCCGGCTTCGCGCTGGATGTCGACCTGTGTCTGCCCGGGCGCGGCATCACTGCCCTGTTCGGTGTCTCCGGGTCGGGCAAGACCACCCTGCTGCGCGCCGTCGCCGGCCTGGAACGTGCCGCCACCGGGCGCATCGCCGTGGGCGACGAGGTCTGGCAGGATTCGGCGCAACGCCTCTTCGTGCCCGCCCACCGGCGTCCGCTGGGCATGGTCTTCCAGGACGCGGCGCTGTTTCCGCACCTCACGGTGCGCGACAACCTGGCCTTCGGGCTGCGCCGGGTCGGCGGTACGGCCGACGCCGTGGCGCGGGCGCCGGTGACCGGGCTGCTCGGCATCGGCCACCTGCTCGAGCGGCGGCCGGGAACGCTTTCCGGCGGCGAGCAGCAGCGCGTCGCCATCGCCCGCGCCCTGCTCGCGCAGCCGCGCCTGCTGCTGATGGACGAGCCGCTGGCCGCGCTCGACGAGCAGCGCAAGGCGGAATTCCTGCCCTGGCTCGAGAAACTGCACGACGAACTGGAAATCCCGGTGCTCTACGTCAGCCACGCGCTGCCCGAAGTAGTCCGCCTCGCCGATCACCTGGTGCTGCTGCAGGCCGGCCGGGCGCTCGCCTCGGGCCCGCTGGGCGAACTGCTCCCGCGTCTCGACCTGCCGCTCTCGCACGGCGAGGACGCCTTCGTCGTGCTGGCCGCGACGGTGGGCGACTACGACGCCCGCTACGCACTGCTGCGGCTGGACATCGACGGGCAGTCGCTGTGGGCGCCGGGACCGCCGCGTCCGCCCGGCAGCCCGGTGCGCGTGCGCATCCAGGCCCGCGACGTCAGCCTGGCGATTTCACCGCAACACGACTCGAGCATCCTCAACTCGCTCGCCGCGCGGGTCGAGGCGGTCGAGGCGCAGCCGCCGGGACGCGCGCTGGTCCGTCTCGACATCGGCGGCGCCGCGCTGCTCGCGCGGCTGACCCTGAAATCGCTCGACCAGCTGCACCTCGGCCCCGGCGCGGCGGTGTATGCCCGCATCAAGAGCGTCGCCCTGATCGATTGAGTGCGGGCGGCGGTGCATTGCATCCGCCGTCCGGGTGTTCCAGAATCTCCGGACCATGGCCGAGATCCTGCCCACCTACTGCGCCCTCTGCATTTCCCGCTGCGGCTGCCTGGCCACCGTCGAGGACGGCCGTCTGCTCGGAATCGCGCCCGATCCGGCGCATCCCACCGGACGCGCGATCTGCATCAAGGCACGCACCGCGCCGGAACAGGTGAACCATCCGGCGCGGCTGCGCACGCCGCTGCGGCGCACGCGGCCGAAGGGCGATGCCGATCCCGGCTGGCAGCCGATCGGCTGGGACGAGGCCCTGGCGCTCTGCGCGCAGCGCCTGCGGGCGGCCGGGCCGTCGGCCACGGCCTTCGCCGTCGCCACGCCGAGCGGCACCGCCATCGCCGACGCCTTCGGCTGGATACACCGGCTGGCCCACCTGTGGGGCAGCCCCAACCTGGTCTTCGCCACCGAGAACTGCAACTGGCACCGCGATTTCGGGCCGGCGCTGACCTGGGGGCGGGGCCTCGGCATGCCCGATTACGCGCACACCGCGTGCATCCTGCTCTGGGGCAGCAACCCCGCCGCCACCTGGCTGGCGCACGCCGAGCGCATCCGCGCCGCGCAGCAGCGCGGCGCCCGCCTGATCGTCGTCGACCCGCGTCGCAGCGGGCTGGCCAACGGCGCCGACCTGTGGCTGCCGCTGCGGCCGGGGAGCGACGGCGCGCTGGCGCTCGGCCTGATCCACCTGCTGCTGGAGACGGGCGGCGCCGATCTGGATTTCCTGCGCACGTATTCCGATGCCTTCGCGCCGGCGCCGGACGGGCGCGGCAGCGTGCTCGAACGGCTCGCCGAGCGCGCCGCGCAGTGGCCGCCGGCCCGCGTCGCGGCGATCACCGGCGTCGACGAGGCGACGCTGCGCGAAGCGGCGGCGCTGCTCGGCGCCACACGGCCGGTTTCCCTGTACACCTGGACCGGCAGTTGCCAGCAGGCGCAGGCGACCGACGCCACGCGCGCCATCAACCTGCTCTACGCGCTCACCGGCAGCCTCGGCCAGCCCGGCGGCAACCGCTGGCTGCCGGGGCCGCGCCTCAACGACATCGCCGCCTTCGACCGCGTCGCGCCGGAAACCCGTGCGCGCACCCTGGGGCTGGCCGAGCGGCCGCTCGGACCGCCGGCCCGGGGCTGGATCACCACGCGCGACCTGTTCCGCGCCATCGCCCGCGAGGAGCCCTATCCGGTCCGCGCGCTGTTTGCCTTCGGCGGCAATTTCATGGTCTCCAAGCCGGCCACGCGGGATGCCGAGGCGGCGCTCGCCCGGCTCGACTTCTTCGCGCAGAGCGAGCTGTTCGAGACGCCCAGCGCGCGCTGGGCCGATCTCCTGCTGCCCGCCGCCTCCTGCTGGGAGCGCGAGGGCCTGCAGGCCGGCTTCATGGTCGACGCGGCGGCCGACGCGCACGTCCAGCTGCGTCCGGCGGTGGCCCGGCCCCCCGGCGAGGCGCGCGGCGACACCGCCATCGTCTTCGCGCTGGCGCGCGCGCTCGGGCTCGACGCCGACTTTTTCGGCGGCGACGAGATGGCCGCCCTCGATCACCAGCTGGCGCCGAGCGGCCTCGATACCGCCGCCCTGCGCGCTGCGCCGCGCGGCCTGCCGGCGCCGCATCTGAACGCACCGCCGCCGATGCCGCGCATCGCGCTCTGGTCGGAGGCGCTGGCCCGCCAGACCGGCGACGGCCTGCCGTGCTGGACGCCGCCGGAAACCGACCCGGCGCGGCCCTTCACGCTTACCTGCGGCAAGGTCGTCGCCTACTGCCACAGCCAGTTCCGGCAGATCGACGGCCTGCGCCGGCGCCAGCCCGAGCCGCTCGCCGAGCTGGCGCCGGACGTTGCCGCCGCGCGCGGCATCGCCGCCGGCGATCGCGTCGCCGTGCATACCGCCGGCGGGGCGGTGCATTACCGTGCCGAGATCAGCGAGCGCCTCGCCGCCGGTACGGTCTGGGCGCACTACGGCTGGTCGAGCGAAACGGCGCCGGTCGACTACAACGCAGCGATGGACGGCGAATGCTTCGACCGCGTTTCCGGCAGCAACGCCCTGCGCGGCATCGCCTGCGACGTCGTCCGCCTCGCCTGAGCCGGCGCGCGGCGACGCTTCGGAACTTCCGTTGAGCGTCGTCGTCCGCGGTGCTAGCATGGGCGCCGGCCGCCTGCCGTTGTTCCTGTCCGCTTCCGGGCGGCCCGGCCGCCTTCCTCTACACAATCCACAGGAGTCGCACGATGCACCGATCCTCCCGCCCTGTCCTCCGGCGGCTTGCCGGCCTGGTCGCCGGCATCTCCCTCATCGCCGCCGCACCGGCCCGGGCGGACGAGATCGAGCCGAATTATCTTGCCGGTTACCGCATGGGCTTCTTCATGGCGGTCGCCGCCGGCAACAGCGGCACCAAGGTCTGCGGCAACGTGCATCCGGTGGCCTTGTCCCATGCCGTGAAGGCATTTTTCGAAGCGCACGGCAGCAAGGCGGCCCTGAGCCACGACAAGGTGCTCGATCTGCTCTCCCGGGCCTATCCCTGCGCCGCGCCCGCCGCGGAGGCCGGCGCGGCCGCGAAGTGACGGGAGCCCGCGATGTCGCCCGATCGTGACCGCGAGACCGACCGGACATACCTGCTGCGCGCCCTCGCGCTCGCCGCCGCCGGCGCGGCGCGCGGCGAGGGCGGACCGTTCGGCGCGCTGGTGGTGCGGGTCGGCGCGGCGGAGCGGGAATCGCCGGGCGAGGTGGTCGGCGAGGGCTGCAACCGGGTCGTCGCCTGCAACGATCCGACCGCGCATGCAGAGATCGTCGCCATCCGCGACGCCTGCCGGCGGCTCGGCCGCTTCCACCTCGAGGACTGCGTGCTCTACGCTTCCAGCGAGCCGTGCCCGATGTGCCTCGCCGCGGCCTGCTGGGCGCGTGTGCAGCGCATCGTTTACGCCAATCCGCGCGCCGTCGCGGCGGCTGTCGGCTTCTGCGACGATGACCTCTATTGCGAACTCTCCCTGCCGCCGGCCGAGCGCCGGGTCCCGCTCGAGCACCTCGCGCTGCCCGGCGCCGACGCGCCCCTGCGCGCCTGGTTCGCCGACCCGGCGCGGGTGCGCTACTGACCGCCGCGGCCGACCATGAGCCTCCTTTCGCACGCCGACGGGAACGACCACGCCGCGCACGATCATGGTCACGGTCATGCGCACCATGCCCATCACGCGCACGCTGCCGGTCCGCGCCTGTTCTGGGCGCTGCTCGTCACGCTCGCCTTCGCCGCCGTCGAGGCCGTCGCCGGTTTTCTTTCGGGTTCGCTGGCGCTGCTCGGCGATGCGGCGCACATGGTCACCGACAGCGCCTCGCTCGGGCTGGCCACCTTCGCCGCCTGGCTGGCGCGACGGCCATCGACGGCGCGCCATACCTATGGCTACGGTCGCGTCGAGACGCTCGCCGCGCTGATCAACGTACTGTTCATGGGTTTCGTCGTCGGCGGCATTGCCTGGGCGGCGCTGCGCCGCTTCAGCGCGCCGGTGCCGGTCGACGGGTCGCTGGTCGCCGGCGTCGCCATGCTCGGCCTGCTGCTCAACCTCGGCGTCGCCTGGCTGCTGCTGCGCGGCGAGCAGACCCTGAACACGCGCGGCGCGCTGCTGCACGTGCTTGGCGACCTGCTCGGCTCGGTCGCCGCGCTGATCGCCGGACTGGTGGTGCTGTGGACCGGCTGGACGCCGATCGATCCGCTGCTCTCGCTGCTGATTTGCGTGCTGCTCGCGGCCTCCAGCTTCAACCTGCTGCGCGAGGTGGTGCGTGCGCTGATGGAGGGCGTGCCGGGCAACCTGTCGACCGAGGGGGTGGGCCGCCGGCTCGCCGCCTGCGAGGGCGTACGCTCGGTGCATGACCTGCACATCTGGACGCTTTCCTCGAATCGCGTCGCCCTGACCGCCCACCTCGTCGTCGACTCGCTCGACGACTGGCCGGCGGTGCTGGCGCGTGCGCGCCACCTGCTGGCGCACGAGGGGATCGCGCACGTCACCCTGCAACCCGAACCCTTCGTGCGGCCGCTGCGACGGGCTGCCGCCGCTCCGCGCGGACCGCACGAACCCCGCGCTCCGCACGACCCTCCTTCCGGAATCTGATGCCCCATGTCCGACTGGCAAATCACTCCGGCCCGCAGCGACGACCTGCCGGCCATCGTCGAGCTGCTGCAGGCCTGTGGCCTGCCGGCCGCCGACCTCGATGCCGCCCTGCTCGAGAGCTTCCTGGTCTGCCGCGACGGCGAACGGCCGATCGCCGTCGCCGGCCTGCAGCCCTGCGGCGATGCCGCGCTGCTGCGCTCGCTGGCGGTCTGTCCCGCCTGCCGCCGGCACGGCCTCGCCAACCATCTGCTCGAAACGCTCGAGCGTCGCGCCGCCCGCGAGGGGCGGCCGCTCTACCTGCTCACCACCGATGCCGCCGGCTTCTTCGCCCGCCGGGGCTTCCAGCCGCTGCCGCGCGAGGCGCTGCCGGCGGCGGTGGCGGCCAGCGCGCAGGCCCGCGCGTTGTGCCCGGCGAGCGCGGTGTGCATGCACAAGCCGCCGTCGCCGACGGTGCTGCCATGAGAGTCGTGCTGCAGCGCGTCGCCAGCGCGCAGGTCGCGGTGGACGGCGAGACGGTCGCCCGCATCGACGGGGGCCTGCTGGTGCTGGCCGGCTTCGAGCTTGCCGACGACGATGCCGACCTGGCCTGGACGACTGGCAAGATCGCCCGCCTGCGCATCTTCGGCGATGCCGGGGGGGTGATGAACCGCAGTGTCGTCGAGGCCGGCGGCGCGGTGCTGGCGGTCAGCCAGTTCACCCTCTTCGCCTCGACGAAGAAGGGCAACCGCCCCTCCTGGAGCCGTGCCGCGCCGCCGGAGGTCGCCCGGCCGCTCTTCGCGCGCTTCGTCGCCCGGCTCGAGGCGGAACTCGGCCGTCCGGTGCCGACCGGCGTGTTCGGCGCCGACATGCGGGTGCAGCTGGTCAATGACGGCCCGGTGACGCTGTTCCTCGACTCGCGCGAGCCGGCGTAGCACGCCGTTCAGCGAAGCGGTTCCGGGGGCTTCCTGCCCGCGTCGCCGTTTGCGCGGTTTTCCTCGCCGTTCTTCGTCCCGCCCGTTCCATTTTTCACGGCCTTTCCCGCGCGCCGCCTGCGTCGCACCGACCCGGCCCAGAGCAGGCTGACCAGTGCGTAGGCGCTGACCCCGCTCACCACGGCCATCAGCGTCAGTCCGACCAGCAGGGGCTTGCCCAGCGCGGCGATGCGCTCCACCCACGTGGCTTCCGCTGCCAGCGCCGGCGGCCCGGACGCACCCGGCGGCGAGGTGTCGCCGGTGGCCCAGGAACCGAGCCGCCAGGCGGCGTAGTACAGCGGGGCGAAGGTCACCGGGTTGGTGATCAGCGTGCTCGCCGCCGCGGCCGGCAGATTGGCGCGCAGCACGATGGCGGCGGCCGCACTGAGCGGGATCTGTGCCAACGGAACGAGCAGTCCGAAGAAAATCCCGAGCGCGACCCCCAGCGCAACACCCCGGCGCGACCAGCGCCACAGCGCCGGATGCCCGAGCCAGGGTGCTGCCCAGCGCAGCCAGCGATTGCCTTCCAGCCGCGAGCGTTCGGGCACGACCCGACGGTACCAGCCGTTTTCGCGCCTCATTTCGCCGCGGCTCCGCTGTTCATTCCCTCGGACCTGTCCGTCACCTCCCGCCCGGGGGGAAATTCGCGCAGCAGCACGCGATCCCGGCTGCCGCGCTTGACTTCGTACATCAGCGCATCGGCCGACCGGATGAGCGCATCGAATCCATTCGGCGCAGACGCATGAACGGCGACACCGATGCTGAAAGTGACCGGCCAGCCGCCTCCGCGCATCGCTGTCAGCAGGCGTTCACGCAGCTGCCCGGCGTAGATGCTGGCGCCAGCGCCCGTCATTCCCGGCAGCAGCAGCGCGAATTCGTCGCCGCCAAGCCGGCCGGCCAGATCGCTCTCGCGCAGGTGGGCGCGCAGGGCCTCGGCGACCGCAACGAGCACAGCGTCACCCGCCTCGTGTCCCTCGCTGTCGTTGACCTCCTTGAAGCGGTCGAGATCGATGAAGACGGCGGTGATCGATGTGGACTGCCGTGCCGCCTGCGCCAGCGCACGCTGCCCCTGCGACTGGAATTCGCGCCGGTTGGCCAGCCCGGTCAGCGTATCCAGTCGCGCCAGGCGCGATTCCCGGTCGAGCACCTTGCGCATCTCGGCGAGCAGCTGGACGCCACCCGCGAAGATCATGGCCCGTAGCGCGCCGTTGAAGGCGAGCGGCCAGATGCCGGCATCGCTGCCGCCGAGGATGCGATCGGCGGCAACCCACAGCGTTACCGCCAGCGCGGCAACGGCGAGGCCGGCGGGGGCGCCGGACAGCCAGGCGACGAGCAGGACGGGCACGATGAAGAAGACATGGAACTCATAGGCCAGCCCGGTCAGGAGGTGCAACCAGGCAAGCGCGGCCACGGCCAGCGCGCCGGCGGCGGCGACGGCGATGCGATGGCGGGCGGCGGGGCGCCAGAGCAAGGCGTGGCGAAGCTTCATGGCGCCGCCGTCAGGTATTCGCGGCCGGCGATCAGCCGCGCCCAGGCGAGCGGGCTCAGGGCGTTGTCGGCGAAGATGCCGAAGAGCAGCGTCAGGGCGGCAGTGACGAGCGGCGGCAGGAGCAGCAGCCAGGCCGTTTCGCGCCAGCCGCGCGCGGCGATGTGCTCCTGCGGCCAGCGTGCCGGCGGCGGCCGCAGCCAGGCCCGCCATAGGATCGGCAGGAAATAGGCGGCGTTGAGCAGGCTGGAGGCGGTCAGCACCCAGATCGCCCAGTCCATGCCGGCGGCGGTCGCGCCGTCGCCGAGCCAGGCCTTGCTCACCGCGCCGGCGGTCAGCGGCGCCCCCATCATGCCGAGCGCGCCGATCGAGAAGGCCAGCGTCGTCGCCGGCATGCGCCGGCCGGCGCCGTCCATCTCGCTGACCTTGTGGATGCCCAGCGTCTCGGCGAAGTTGCCGGCGCAGAAGAACAGCGTGATCTTCATCACCCCCTGGTGCACCAGGTGTACGAGTCCGCCGACGGTGCCGACCGGGCCGAACAGTGCGGTACCGAGCACGATGTAGGAAACCTGGCTGACCGTCGAATAGGCCAGCCGCTTCTTCAGGTCGTCCTGGAACAGTGCGCGCAGCGAGCCCCACAGGATGGTGATCGCGGCGATGGCCGCGAGTGGCGTCAGCAGCCCCAGCGCCTGCGCCGTTTCGACACCATAGACCTCGTAGACGATGCGCACGACGCCGAAGGCGCCGGCCTTCACCACCGCCACCGCGTGCAGCAGCGCCGAGACTGGCGCCGGCGCCACCATCGCCTGCGGCAGCCAGCCATGCAGCGGCACGATCGCCGCCTTGACGCCGACACCGGCGATCAGCAGCACGAAGATGGCCTGCAACTGCCCGTGCGCTCCGGCTCCCAGCGTCGAGACCACGCCGCCGTGCGCGAACCCGCTCTGGCCGAGCAGGCTGTGCAGCCAGACGATGCCGGTGAGCAGCACGGCACCGCCGGCGAGCGTGTAGGCGAGGTAGACGGTTGCGCCGCGCATCGCCTTTTCGGTTCCCCGATGCGCGACGAGCGGGAAGGTCGACAGCGTCAGCAGCTCGTAGAAGATGAAGAAGGTGAACAGGTTGCCGGCCATGGCGATGCCCATGGTGGCCGTCACGCACAGGCTGAAGAAGCCGAAGAAGCGGCTGCGGTGCGGTGCGCCCTCGAGGTAGCCGACGGCGTAGAGCGTGGTGAACAGCCAGAGCACGGCCGAGAGCGTGACGAAGAGCAGCGCCAGCGCGTCGGCCTTGAAGACGAGGTCGATGCCCGGCAGCACCGCGTAACGGAAGACGTAGTCCTCGCCGGCATGCACGCCGGCCAGCAGCAGGCCGACCAGCGCCAGCTTGGCGAAGGCGCCGGCGAGGTTGAGCGCGGTGCGCAGCGCGATGCGCTCCTCCGGCAGCACGAAGATCACCAGTCCCGGCAGCAGCGAGGAGGCGATCACCGCCAGCGGCAGCAGTTCGCTGGTCGTCATGCGCCGCTCCCGACGGCCAGCAGCCGCGTCAGTTCGATGCCGCGCAGGCCGAGCAGCACGCTCGCCGCGGCGAGCGCGAAGGCGGCCCATTCGAGCGTGCGCGGCACCGGTCGCAGCGTTGCCGTCGCCGGCGCGGCGAGGAAGGCCTGGCGCAGCACGCGGAAGACGTAGATCGCCGCCAGCAGGCCGCCGGCGAGAATCACCGCGACCAGCAATCCGTGCCCTCCCGCGAGCGCCGCGTCGATCAGCAGCCACTTGGCGAGAAAGCCGCCCGAGGGCGGCAGGCCCATCAGCGTGACGCCGGCCAGCGCGAAGGCAAAGAGTGTCAGCGGCAGGTGTTCGGCGATGCCGGCGACACCATCCACCGCGTCGTCGCCGGTGGCCAGGATGACGACGCCGGCGGCGGCGAACATCGCCGCCTTGGCCAGCCCGTGCGCCACCGCCTGCATGGCGCCGGCCTGCAGCGCCGGGGCGTCGGTGCCGAGCAGCGGGAAGATCAGGAACAGGTAGCCGAGCTGCGCCACCGTCGACCAGGCCACGAGCAGCTTCAGCCGCGGCGTGCGGATGGCCATTGCGGAGCCATAGAGGATCGCCGCCGCGCCGAACAGCGCCGGCAGCCAGGCGGCGGCCGCCGCCAGCGGCGCCAGCGGACCGAGCCAGAGGCGCAGGATCAGGTAGAAGGAGGCCTTCACCACCAGCGCCGAGAGCAGGGCCGATAC
>JAPKHL010000087.1 GCA_026646875.1 Rhodocyclaceae bacterium
CTGGTGGGCCCCCTGGGAGTCGAACCCAGCACCAACGGATTCTGGTTTGTGTAGCTTTCGCTACTCCCTGGACTATGCCTTCACCCTAGCGTTCGCCTTAGGTGGGTGCCGTCTAGTCTCTACACCTTCAACGACGCGGTCGCGCCGAAGCTTGGCTCGGCGTTGCCATACGCATCGCTGCGCTTAGGTTTCGCCGAATTTGACACCATCCCATGCGCAGTTTCCAGACGCATGGCACAAATTTTATGAGTCCGCTGCTCTAACCAGGCATGAGCTAGAGGCCCGAAACTGCCGATCCTGCCGCGTTGCCGGCGCGGCAGGCGTTACGTATGCCGCCTGTTCCTTCCGGCGGATCAGTTGTTGCCGTTGTCGAGGAAGCTGCGCAGTTTGTCCGAACGCGAGGGGTGGCGCAGCTTGCGCAGGGCCTTGGCCTCGATCTGGCGGATGCGCTCGCGGGTCACGTCGAACTGCTTGCCGACTTCCTCCAGGGTGTGATCGGTGTTCATCTCGATCCCGAAGCGCATGCGCAGCACCTTGGCCTCGCGCGGCGTCAGGGTGTCGAGCACGTCCTTGGTGATGAAGCGCAGGCTGGAGTAGAGCGCGGCGTCGGTCGGGGCGAGCGTCGCCTGGTCCTCGATGAAGTCGCCGAGATGGGAGTCGTCGTCGTCGCCGATCGGCGTTTCCATCGAGATCGGTTCCTTGCTGATCTTGAGGATCTTGCGGATCTTCTCCTCCGGCATCTCCATCTTCTTCGCCAGCGTCGCGGGATCGGCCTCGACGCCGGTTTCCTGAAGGATCTGCCGCGAGATGCGGTTCATCTTGTTGATCGTCTCGATCATGTGCACCGGGATGCGGATGGTGCGCGCCTGGTCGGCGATGGAACGCGTGATGGCCTGGCGGATCCACCAGGTGGCGTAGGTGGAGAACTTGTAGCCGCGACGATATTCGAATTTGTCCACGGCCTTCATCAGGCCGATGTTGCCTTCCTGGATCAGGTCGAGGAACTGCAGGCCGCGGTTGGTGTATTTCTTGGCGATCGAGATCACCAGGCGCAGGTTGGCCTCGGTCATTTCGCGCTTGGCGCGGCGCGCCTTGGCCTCGCCGGTGGACATCTGCTTGTTGATGTCCTTGAGCTCCTTGAGCGGGATGCCGATGCGGTCCTGCAGGGCGAGCAGCTTCTTCTGCTCCTCGATGACGTTCGGCGCGTTGCGCGTGAGCACGGCGGCGTAGGCCTTGCTGCCCGGCGAGGCGAGCTCGTTGTCGACCCATTCCAGATTGAGTTCGTTGCCCGGGAAGACCTTGATGAAGTGCGGACGCGGCATGCGCACCTTGTCCACGCAGATCTGCTGGATCCTGCGCTCGCAGGCGCGGGCTTCCTCGACCATGCCGCGCACCGAGTCGCAGAGCCGCTCGATCGTCTTCGAGGTGAAGCGGATGTTCATCATCTCGTCGGAGATCTGCTGCTGCAGCTTGAGGTAGGTCTTGTCCTGCGAGCCCTTCTTGACCAGGGCATTGTGCGCCTTGGTGTACAGCGTCTTGATGGTGGCGAAGCGTTCCAGTGCCTCGGTCTTCAACTGCAGCAGGGAGGCCGATGCCGCGCTGCCCTCGCCGCCCTCCTCGTCGTCGCCTTCCTCTTCCTCGACCTCGGTTTCCTCGTCCTCGGCGAGCTCCTCGATGGCCTCGACGGCGTTCGGATCGATCAGGCCGTCGATCAGCTCGTCGATGCGCATTTCCTCGCGCGCGACCTTGTCGGCGGCATCGAGGATCTCGGCGATCGTCGTCGGGCAGGCCGAAATGGCCTGGATCATGTGCTTGAGGCCATCCTCGATGCGCTTGGCGATCTCGATCTCGCCCTCGCGTGTGAGCAGCTCGACCGAGCCCATCTCGCGCATGTACATGCGTACCGGATCGGTGGTGCGGCCGAATTCGGAATCGACGGTGGACAGTGCCTGTTCGGCCTGTTCCTCGACGTCGGCGTCATCGGCGCCGGCCGCCGGGGCATTGTCGGACATCAGCAGCGTTTCGGCGTCGGGGGCTTCGTCGTAAACCTGGATGCCCATGTCGCTGAAGGTGCTGATGATGCTCTCGATCTGCTCCGCATCGACGACATCGTCCGGCAGGTGGTCATTGACCTCGGCGTAGGTCAGGAAACCGCGCTCCTTGCCCAGCTTGATCAGATTCTTGAGGCGCGTCTTGCGCGTCTCGGCGTCGACCGGCGACGGCGCGTCGCCGGCTGCCGCCAGCAGATCGGCCGCAGCCTTTGCCTTGGCTGTTTTCGAAGTTGCTGCCTTTTCCTTTGCCATGACCTGTTCCCGGTTAGCTTAGATTGGAAAAACCCTAAATTCTATCACAACTTAGCCGAACTTCCCGTGCTGCGTGAGGGCCTGCAGATACTGCCGTTTCTCCTCGCCGGAGAGCCCGGAAACGCCCAGTTTCTGTACCTTTTCCTGCAGGGCGGCGAAGCTGCGCTTGTGTTCGGCTTCCGCGAGACGTGCCAGTGCGCCGTCGAACTCCGCGTCGATATCCTCTTCGGCATAGGGGTGCTGCATCAGTTCCGCTGCCGCGTCGCGCAGGGACGTTTCGATCTCCTCGCCCTCGCCGCGCAGCCGTTCGATCAGCGCGGCGTACGGTGGCGGCGGCTCACCGGCGGCGTGGATCAGTTCGCACAGACGGCGGACGGCGCGGCCCTCGACCGTGCCGTCGGGGAGCGCGGCGAGCGGTAGACGTTGCGCCAGCGCCGGTTTCTGCAGCAGCAGGCGGAGCAGCGGACGCAGCAGCGAGGGGGCGCGGCGTGGTGCGCGCGCCGGTGCCGGCGGCGTGAACGAGCGCAGTTCGCAGAGGCGCTCGACCTCGGTCTGTGCGAAGCCGCTGGCCTCGGCCAGGCGCTTGACGAGCTGCAGGCGCAGCAGCGGCGATTGCAGGCGTCCGAGCAGCGGCTTGGCGTCGGCCACCAGTCTGGCCTTGCCTTCGGCGCTGGTCAGGTCGCACTGCGCGGCCAGTTCGCGCAGCAGATAGTCGGAGAGCGGCGTGGCTTCCGCGATCAGCCGCTCGAATGCCGCCGTGCCCCGGGTGCGCACGAAGCTGTCCGGGTCCTCGCCCTGCGGCAGGAAGACGAAGCCGATGCTCTTCTGTTCGGGCAGCGCCTCCAGGCTGTTCTCCAGCGCCCGCCAGGCGGCCTTGCGTCCGGCATTGTCGCCGTCGAAGCAATAGACGATGCGGTCGACCTGGCGCAGCAACTTCTGCACGTGCGTTGCCGTGGTCGCCGTGCCGAGGGTGGCCAGCGCGTTGCCGATGCCGTGCTGCGCCAGCGCCACGACATCCATGTAGCCTTCGACGACGATGGCCGTGTTCTTCTCGCGCAGCGCGGCACGCGCCTGCGGCAGACCGAAGACCTCGCGGCCCTTTTCGAAGAGCGGCGTTTCCGGCGAGTTGAGGTATTTCGGCTCGCCCTCGCCAAGCACGCGACCGCCGAAGGCAATCACCTCGCCTTTCTGGTTGATGATTGGAAACATCACCCGGTCGCGGAAGCGGTCGTAGAGGCGCCCTTGTTCATTGCGGATGACCAGGCCGGCGGCCTGCAGTTCCGTCGCGGCATAGTCGGGAAAGACGGCCTCGAGGTTCTGCCATCCATCCGGCGCGTAGCCGATGCCGAACTTCTGGGCGATCTCGCCGCTGACGCCGCGCCCCTTCAGGTAGTCGATTGCCTTCGCGGAGCGCTTGAGCTGCTCGTAGTAGTATCTCGCGGCACGCGCCATCGTCTCGGTGAGCGAGGCGATCCTCGGGCCGCCGGTGCGCGGGCGTTGCTCCTCCTCGGGCATGGGCAGGCCGGTGCGGTTCGACAGTTCGCGGATCGCATCGATGAAGCCGAGGCCGGCGTATTCCATCAGGAAGCCGATCGCCGTGCCGTGCGCGCCGCAGCCGAAGCAATGGTAGAACTGCTTGCTCGGGCTGACGGTGAACGACGGCGTCTTCTCGTTGTGGAAGGGGCAGCAGGCTGCGTAGTTGGCGCCGGCCTTCTTAAGGGGGACGTAGCCGTCGATGAGATCGACGACGTCGACCCGATGCAGCAGCTCCTGAATGTACGATTCCGGAATCATCGCGACGGCGGGCCGATGGGTCGGCGGAGCCCCGGCCGGATCAGGCGCCGGCGAGCTGCGCCTTCACCAGGCGGGAGACGTCGGTCATGTCGGCGCGGCCGGCCAGTTGCGGCTTGAGGATGCTCATCACCTTGCCCATGTCCCCGGGGCCGGTGGCGCCGCTGGCGGCAACTGCGGCGCTGACGGCGGCGGCGACCTCGGTCGCCGAGAGGGCGGCTGGCAGATAGGCGGCCAGCAGGTCGGCCTCGAATTTCTCGGCGCTGGCGAGATCGGTGCGTCCGGCGGCCTCGTACTGCGCAATCGAATCCCGGCGTTGCTTGAGCATCCGGTCGATGGTCGCGACGATGCCGGTGTCGTCGAGGTCGACGCGCTCGTCGACCTCCTTCTGCTTGATCGCGGCAAGCAGCAGGCGGATGGCGGCGAGTTTCGCCGTTTCCCGGGCCCGCATGGCCGCCTTCATGTCTTCGTTGATGCGCGCTTTCAGGGTCATCGCGAAATCCTCGTGGCTGAGGGGTGGGGCGGCGGCGTGGGCGGATGGCCGTCCGTCAGAAACGCCAAAAGCCGCCCATCGGTGACGGGCGGCCGCTCGGCGATCTGCAATCCGGTATTAGTAGAGCTTCGGCGGCAGGGTCTGGCTGCGCATGCGCTTGTGATGGCGCTTCACCGCGGCGGCCAGCTTGCGCTTGCGCTCGGCGGTGGGCTTCTCGTAGAACTCGCGGGCGCGCAGTTCGGTCAGCAGACCGGTTTTCTCGACGGTACGCTTGAAACGGCGAATCGCTACTTCGAACGGCTCATTTTCCTTGACGCGAATGGCAGGCATTGACTCAGTCCTAAATTCAGAGATCGGCAGGGTGCTGCAGAGCCGGGCATTATAAACAAGGATCGGCAAAAAATCCAAGCACTTCGTTCGACCTCCCGTGCGGGGCGCTCGGGGTCTGCGGTAGAATCGCGCCCATGCTGGTTCTCGGTATCGAATCCTCCTGCGACGAAACGGGCGTTGCCCTCTATGCCACTGGCGAGGGATGCTTGCTCGCCCACGCCCTGCATACCCAGGTGGCCATGCACCGCGATTATGGCGGCGTGGTGCCCGAGCTCGCCTCGCGCGATCACATCCGGCGTGTCGTGCCGCTGCTGCGCCGGGCGCTCGCCGACAGTGGCCGTTCGCTTGCCGAGGTGGGGGCCGTGGCGTACACGCAGGGGCCGGGGCTGGCCGGCGCGTTGCTCGTCGGCGCCTCGTTCGCCGAAGCGCTGGCAACCGCCCTTGGCGTGCCGACGGTTCCCGTCCATCACCTCGAGGGGCATCTCCTGTCGCCCCTGCTGTCGAAAACGCCGCCGCGCTTCCCCTTCGTCGCCCTGCTCGTTTCCGGCGGGCACACCCAGCTGATGCGCGTCGCCGGGATCGGGGACTACGCACTGCTCGGAGAAACCCTCGACGATGCCGCCGGCGAAGCCTTCGACAAGACCGCCAAGCTGCTCGGGCTCGGCTATCCAGGCGGTCCGGCGCTGGCGGCCTTGGCGGAGCGGGGGCGCCCGGATGTGCATCGCCTGCCGCGTCCGATGCTCGGCTCCGGCGATCTGGATTTCAGCTTCAGCGGCCTCAAGACCGCGGTGCTCGTGCTGGCGCGCGAACTCGCCGGCGGCGGGGCGCTCGACGCGCAGCAGCAGGCCGATCTCGCGCGCGCCTTCCAGGATGCGATCGTCGAGGTGCTGGTCAGGAAATCGCTGCGTGCGGTGAAGGAATGCGGCCTGCAGCAGCTGGTGGTGGCCGGCGGCGTGGGCGCCAACCGCGAACTGCGCCGGCAGCTCGATGCGCGTGCCGCGCGGGCGCGGGTCTCGGTGTTCTACCCGGAACTGGAGTTCTGCACCGACAACGGCGCCATGATCGCCCTGGCGGGCGCCCTGCGCCTGCAGGCCGGCGCGACGGCAAAGCCCGCCGGGGCGTTCGCCGTGCGGCCGCGCTGGCCGCTGGCCGAGCTGACCGTCTGAGCCCTGCGGCATGCCGCCGGGGGCATCGGGAACGAAACCGCCTCAGTGCTTGCCCGGCTTGTGTCGGGAAGTCTTCGGCCCGGCGGGCGGGGCGCCTTTCCGGCCGCCGCCGATCTTCGGCTCGCTGCCCGCCAACAGGCGTTGCAGGTTGCCCCAGTGCTTGCCGATCAGCAGCATCGACATGACGCCGACGGCAAGGGTCAGTGCGTTGAATCCCCAGGCCAGGCCGGCCATGATTGGAGCGCCGGCGGCGGCAAGCAGCGCGGCCAGCGAGGAGTAGCGCAACGTGTAAGCGATGAACAGCCAGAGGCCGAGGGTGGCTAGGCCGAGACCGAGGTTGAGCGCGAGCAGCACGCCGGCGGCGGTGGCGACACCCTTGCCGCCCTTGAAGCCGAGGAAGACCGGGAAGAGATGGCCGAGGAAGACCGCCAGCGCGACCAGGGCGATGGTGCTGTCGGGCAGGCCCCCGAGCTGGGCGAGGAAGACCGCCAGCCAGCCCTTGGCGGCGTCACCGATCAGGGTGACGATGGCTGCGGCCTTGTTGCCGCTGCGCAGGACGTTGGTGGCGCCGGGATTGCCGGAGCCGTAGGTGCGCGGATCGGCCAGTCCGAACAGGCGGCTGGAGAGGACGGCGAAGGGAATCGAGCCGAGCAGGTAGGCGCCGACGACGGCGAGCGGCAGGGTCAGGGCAGGGGGCATGACGGGAGGGCGTGCACGGGTCTGGGTTAGAATGCCGGAAATTTTCGCGCCGGCCGGGAAACGGGCCGACCGGCGTGGTGTGCGATTCTACACTCCCGGACCGAGCGAGCCGCAACGCCTGCATGGACATCATCTTCATCGACGATCTGCGTGTCAGCACGCTGATCGGCATCTATCCGCGCGAAAAGGCGATGCCCCAGAACATCGAGCTATCGCTGCAGATCGGCACGTCGACGGCCAGCGCCGGCGCCAGTGACGACATCCGTGACACCATCGACTACGCGGTGGTCGTCGACCGGCTGCGCAGCGAGCTCGAAACGCGCCATTTCAACCTGCTCGAGCGTCTGGCGGAGTATGTCGCCACCCTGCTGCTGGAGGATTTCGGCGCCACCTGGGTGCGGGTCTCGATTGCCAAGCTCGGGATGATGCGCGGCGTGCGCCGGGTCGGCGTGGTGATCGAGCGCGGCGCCCCCTGATCACTCCTTCAGTGCGACCTCGACGACGGTCGGGGCGAGTGCGCGCAGGAGGTCGTGCGGGTGCACCCCGACCAGGAAGCCACGGCGGCCGCCGTTGATGTAGATCAGCGGCAGGTCGAGGATGCTCTTCTCGATGAATACCGGCATTGCCTTCCTGGTGCCGAACGGGCTCGTTCCGCCGACCAGGAAGCCGGTATGCCGGTTGGCCGTTTCCGGCTTGCACGGCTCGATCTTCTTGCGGCCGCTCTGGCGCGCCAGTTCCTTGGTCGATACCTTGCGGTCGCCGTGCATCAGCACGATCAGCGGCTTGCGGTTCTCGTCCTCCATGACCAGCGTCTTGACCACGGCATGCTCGTCGACGTTGAGTTCGCGGGCCGAGACGCGGGTGCCGCCATGCTCCTCGTAGGCGTACAGGTGGTTCGAATGGGCGATGCCGTGCTGGCGCAGGAAGAGGGTGGCTGGCGTTTCCGGAGCGTGTTCGGTTTTCATGGGGTCGGGCCTATCTCGGGAGGACTGGCGGGCTGCAGGCTGCGCAGCAGCGCGCGGACGCGCGCTGGCTTGAGCGGCAGGCAGAGATGATAGGGGCCGCGGCGGTCGAGATCGGCGCCCTCGGGGTGGATGACGATGCCCGGATGCGCCGCCAGCAGCGCGGCCAACTCTTCGCCATCCTGGCGTTTCGGATCCGGGAAGACCACCGGGATCATCCGCTCGCGTGCCAGCAGGGCGGCCGCCTCAGCGGCAGTGACGGCGGCGCGGATCTCGTAGTTCCACTCGGTGGCGCGCTGGGCGAACGAGCGCAGGCCGGTGCCGGTCCGGCCGATCAGCAGCAGGCGGGTCTGCGGAACCTCGTCGATTGCATCCTCGGGGGTGTCCGGCGGCGCGTCGAAACGCAGGGAGAAGGTCGAGCCGGCGCCCGCGCGCGAGCGCAGCTCGGGCTGTGAATCGAGCAGCCGGGCGATCCGGCTGACGATCGACAGGCCCAGTCCGAGGCCGGCATGCGCCTCGCGCGCGCGATTGCGCAGCTGGAAGAACTCCTCGAAGATGGCCTTCTGGTATTTCTCGTCGATGCCGGCACCGTTGTCGCGCACTTCGATCCGCGTCGAATCGCCGACGCCCCAGCGCGCGCAGACGAGCACGGTGCCGTGCGGGCTGAATTTGATGGCGTTATGGATGAGGTTGCCGAGCAGGCGCACGAGGAGGACCGGGTCGGCATGAATCTGCTGGCGGTGCCGGCTGAACGAAAGTCGCACGCCGAAGGCGTCGGCCAGCGGCCGGTAGGTCGCGGCGAGCTTGTCGAAGAGCTGGTCGATCTGGACACTGGCCCACTGCGGCTCGACCTTGGCCATGTCGAGCCGGGACAGTTGCAGCAGGTCCTCGAGCTGCTCGCCCATGGCTTCCACTGCCTGGACGATGCGCTGGCGGAGTACCCGTTGCGCAGCCTCGTCGAGCGGCTGCCCGAGTTGTCCGGAGAACAGGCGCAGCGCCTGGAGCGGCTGGCGCAGGTCGTGGCTGGCTGCGGCCAGGAAGCGGGATTTCGCCTCGGCCATCACTTCTGCGTCGCGGCGGCGCTCCTCGAGCTCGGCGGTAGCCTCCTGGATGCGCGATTCGAGATTTTCCTGATGTGCCTTGAGTTCGGCGGTGAAGCGTCCGATCGCCTGGAATTGCCGATGAATCAGCAGGCCGGCGGCGGCCAGGGCCAACAGGGCCAGGCCGCCGAGCAGGGCCGATTGACGCACGTGCTCGCGCCACTGGGCGAGCAGCCGCTCGCGTGGCGCGCTGAGCACCACCCGCAGGTCGGGGTAGCCGGGAACCGGGGCGCTGCCGAGGTAATGACTCTCCGATTCGGCGCGGACGGTCTGCCGGTCGAGCATCCTGGTTGCGAAGCTGCCGTCGGCCAGCACTTTGCGGTAATCCTCGCCGGCGGCCCGGACGATACCGTTGCCGGGCACCGGTCCGCAGCGGCCGATGATGCGCCCCTCGGCATTCACCAGCGCCGCCTCGAACTCGTCGAACGGGCGGGTGGCCGCGCAGAAGCTTTCGAAGTACTCGGGCTCGATGGCGGCCATCAGGGCTCCCGCGAATCGGCCGTCGGGGAAATCCAGGCGGTGCGCCAAGGCATAGGTGTGGCGCTGCGAATTGCGTCCCACGTAAGGACCGTAGCGGGAACGGCTGGCGCCGTCGCGCAACGCGATGAAATAGGGGCGGTCGCGGACGTTGATCGGCGGGGGGGTCGCGGAGAAACTGGTCAGCCGTTGCCGTCCCTCGGCGTCGAACACGATCAGGTGGCGTACCTGGGGCAATGCGCTGCCGAGACGGCTGTGCAGCAGGGCATGGCCTTCTTCCAGGGGGAGCGCCCACCACGGGCGGAGTTCGGAAATCTGCGGACGCAGCTCGGCGAGCAGGATGTCGACGCTGTCGAGCGAGCGGGCTACATGCTCGGCCAGCATGCGGCCGTGGTGTTCGACCTGGCGGATGCCGTTGTCCAGATGGCGCTGGCGCGCTCCGACGAGATCGACCGCGAACAGTCCGGCGACCAGCAGCAGAGCCAGCAGGCTGGCGGCCAGGGTCAGTCGGGGCAGGTGCGTCGGGCGCGGCGTCACGGTGCGGGTCGGGGCCGAAGGAGTGGAGTGGGCAGGATAGCAGAGCGGCTCAGCCGCGCGGATGATGTTCCGCGTGCAGTGACTTCAGTCGCTCGCGCGCAACGTGCGTGTAGATCTGCGTGGTCGAAATGTCGGCGTGGCCGAGCAGCAGCTGCACCACGCGCAGATCGGCGCCGTGATTGAGCAGGTGGGTGGCGAAGGCGTGACGCAGGACGTGCGGGGAGAGGCGTGCCGGATCGCCGCCAGTCTGCAGGGCGTAGCGCTTGATCAGGGCCCAGAAGGCCTGCCGGGTCATCGCCGCGCCGCGCGTGGTGACGAACAGGTCGTCGCTGCGGTGCTCGCCGAGCAGCGCCGGACGTGCTTCGCGCAAGTAGCGGCGCAGCCAGTCGCCGGCCTGTTCGCCGAGGGGCACCAGCCGTTCCTTGCTGCCCTTGCCGAAGACACGCACCACGCCCATGTCGAGATTGATCTCGTGCAGCCGCAGGCCAACCAGTTCGGAGACGCGCAGGCCGCTGGCGTACAGGGTTTCGAGCATGGCGCGGTCGCGCAGGCCGAGGGGGGTTTCCGTCGCCGGCGCCGCCAGCAGCTCCTCGACCTGTCGTTCGGAGAGCACCTTGGGCAGGCGCGACGGCTTGAGCGGGGCGGGGAGCTTCAGCGTCGGATCGGTGCCGATGCGACCGCGCGTCAGGAGATGCCGGTAGAAACGGCGCAGGGTCGAGACGTAGCGGGCCTGCGAACTGGCGCGCAGCGTGCGGGACAGGCCGGCGACGAAGCCGGCCAACGCTGCCTCGTCGGCGGCAAGCAGCGGGCCGCGCCGCTGTCCGGCCAGCCAGCGCGCAAAGCGCAGGAGATCGCTGCGGTAGCTGGCCAGCGAGGCGCGGGCCAGGCCATCCTCCAACCATAGCGTGTCGCAGAAGGCGTCGATCTCGGCGAGATCGTCGGCCGGCGGCGGGATGGATCCGGAATCAGCGGGCTTCATGCGTGAGCAGCCAGCGCTTCACGTCGAGCAGGAATCCGCCGCCGTGTCGTGCGAAGCCGCCCAGCCCGCCGCCGCTGGCCAGGACGCGGTGACAGGGAATCACCAGGGGGAAGGGGTTGGCGCCGCAGGCCTGGCCGACCGCGCGCGGGGCGCTGTGCAGGGCACGGGCGATCTCGCCGTAGGTCCGGGTCTGGTGGTTGGGGATGGCGGCGATCGCGGCCCAGACGCGGCGCTGGAAGGTCGTGCCTGCCGGACGCAGCGGCAGGCCGAAGACGAAGTCCGCGTCCGCCAGGTAGGCGCGCAGCTGGCGCACGGTTTCGGCGGCCAGCGGGTTGATCGCGCGCTGCTCCGGGCCGGGCTCGAGAAATTCGATCTCGTGGATCTCCGCTTCGTCGCAGCGCACGCCCAGGCAGAACCCGGGCGCCGCGACAATGGCCTGGAAGCGTCCGGCCGACACGTTCATCCGCGCACTTCGCCGTTGCCGAGCACGATCCATTTCTGGCTGGTCAGTCCTTCGAGGCCGACCGGGCCGCGGGCGTGGATCTTGTCGGTGGAAATGCCGATCTCGGCACCGAGGCCGTACTCGAAGCCGTCGGCGAAGCGCGTCGAGGCGTTGATCATCACCGACGCGGAGTCCACCTCGCGCAGGAAGCGCATGGCCGCCGGATGGTTCTCGGTGACGATGGCCTCGGTGTGGTGCGAACTGTATTCGTTGATGTGCGCGATGGCTTCGTCGAGCCCGGCGACAACCTTGACCGAGATGATCGGGGCGAGGAATTCGGCGCGGTAATCCTCCTCGCTCGCCGGCACGGCGGCCGGAACCAGCGCCCGCGTCTCCGCACAGCCGCGGATCTCGACGCCCTTGGCGGTCAGCATCGCGGCCACCGGCGGCAGCAGCTCGGCGGCGCGGGCGCGGGCAACGAGCAGCGATTCGGTCGTGTTGCAGGTGCCGTAGCGCTGCGTCTTGGCGTTTTCGACGATCTTCAGCGCCTTGCCGGCATCGGCGCCATC
>JAPKHL010000088.1 GCA_026646875.1 Rhodocyclaceae bacterium
GGGTGGGCGAACAGCGCCGGATGCCCGTGGTGTGGCGGCAGTGCGGCGATCGCTTCGCGCACGGTGGGAAGAACCAGTTCGGGACGCAGGCGCAGGCTTTGCCGGAGAACCTGGCTGGCAAGCTCGACGGCCAGTGCGAGCAGTTGTTCCGCGACCGTGCGGTCGATTTCGCCGAGTGCGGCGTGCAGCGACGACAGCAGGCGATCGATGTGCGCGGCCTCCTCGCGGCCGTGTGCCAGCCCCTCTTCGTAACCGGCCGCGTAGCCGGTTTCGTGGGCCTCGTTATGGATGCGCTCGATTTCCTCGGCGGTCGGCAGTGGCGGCGGCGGTGGCTCCGGCGGGGTTTCTTCCTCGGGCGGTGCCGGCGCGGGCTCCTCCGGGGGAGGCGGTTCGGCGGCCTGCGGCGGGGGAGTTTCCGCTTCCTCGTCGAAGGCGGCGAGCTCCCAGCGCTGGTAGGCGGTGAGCTTTTCCTTGGGAATGAAGCCGGTCATGACGCCCCGGCGCTCACAGCATCTGCTCGCCGCCGGCGCCGCCGAGGACGATCTGGCCCTCGTCGGCCAGGCGACGGACGATCTTCAGGATTTCCTTCTGCTCGGCCTCGACCTCGGAGACGCGCACCGGGCCGCGGGCTTCCAGATCCTCACGCAGCATTTCGGCGGCGCGTTGCGACATGTTCTTGAAGATCTTCTCGCGCAGTTCGGGCGAGGCGCCCTTCATGGCGAGAATCAGCGAATCGGACTGGATTTCACGCAGCAGCAGCTGGATGCTGCGATCGTCGATATCGAGCAGGTTCTCGAAGACGAACATCTCGTCGAGGATCTTCTGGGCAAGGTCCGGGTCGTATTCGCGGATCGAGTCGATCACCGTGGTTTCGTTGGCGGTGCCCATGAAGTTGAGGATCTCGGCGACCGTGCGCACGCCGCCCATGGCCGCCTTCTTGATGTTCGCCGAACCGGACAGCAGGCGCAGCATCACGTCGTTGAGCTCGCGCAGGGCGGCGGGCTGTATGCCCTCGAGGGTGGCGATGCGCAGTACCACGTCGTTGCGCAGGCGCTCGGTGAAATGGTTGAGGATTTCGCTGGAATGATCGTGCTCGAGGTGCACGAGGATGGTGGCGATGATCTGCGGATGCTCGTTCTTGATCAGGTCGGCCACGGTCGGCGCGTCCATCCACTTGAGGCCTTCGATGCCGTTGGTGTCGCCCCCCTGCAGGATGCGCGAGATGAGGTTGGAGGCCTTGTCGTCACCGAGCGCCTTGGTGAGCACCGTGCGGATGTAGGCGTCGGTGTCGACGTGGACCGCTGCCGCCTCCTCCGCGGTCTTGTGAAACTCGGCCAGCACTTCCTCGACCCGCGCGCGCGGTACCGAACGCAGCGAGGCCATGGCATGACCGAGCTTCTGTACCTCCTTCGGACCCAGTTGCCGGAGGACTTCGGCAGCATGCTCCTCGCCCAGCGAGATGAGCAGGATCGCACTCTTTTCGATGCCGTCGTCAGCCGCCATTGACGCCCATCCATTCCTTGACGATGTTGGCGACGATCTTCGGATCGCGCGTCGCCAGTTCGCGCGCTTCCTGCAGACGCTGTTCGAAGAGCTCCGCCGCCGAGAGCGGCTTGCCCTCGCCCGCAGCCTCGCCTTCGCCCTCCTCGCCCGCGACGACGTCGATATTGCCGCCCAGGGATTTCTCCGGTTCGAGCGGTGGCGGGAACATGGTCTTCACCAGCGGGCGGACGACACCGAGGAGCAGATAGGCGAGGATCGCCGCGATGGCGGCGTATTTGAACAGATCCAGGCCGAGCGCGCGCATTTCCGGATCCTTCCAGACCGGAATGTCCGTTTCCGGCCTGTCGCTGGCGGTGAATGCGGCGTTCGCCACCGACACGGTGTCCCCGCGGTCGGCGGAAAAACCCATCGCCTCGCGGACGAGATCGTTGATCTGCTTGAGCTCGGCGTCGCCGAGGGGCTTGCTCACCGGCTTGCCATCCTTGCCGGCTTCCTTGCGCTGATTGACGACCACTGCCGCCGACAGACGCTTGATCATGCCGACCGACTGCCGGGTATGGCGGATCGTCTTGTCGACTTCGTAGTTGATCGTCGAGTCCTTGCGGGTGCTGAGCGGTTGCGCGACGCTGGCGATCGGCGCCTGTACGCCGGCCGCGTTGACCTGGCCGGGCAGCGGCGCGCCGGGTTGTCCGGCAGCGCCGGCACCGGGCACCGCCGGTTGGGTGAGCGGGGCGGTTGCCGGCACCGGGGGCTGATTGGTCAGTGCGCCGGGAACGCCGGTGGCCGAGGGGGTGGCGCTGGCGGTTTCGCTGGTCTGCTGGCTGCGGATGGCGATGTCCGGCGGGGTGGTATTGGGGCGGTGGGTTTCCGCGGTCTGTTCGGTCTGCGAGAAATCGATGTCGGCGGCCACCTGCACGCGGACGTTGTCGCGTCCGACGATGGGGGTGAGGATGTCCTCGATGCGCTTGATGACGCTCGCCTCGACTTCCTGGATGTACTTGATCTGCGTCGGGTCGAGCCCGGCCTCGAGCAGCTTGCTCTTGAGCTGCGAGAGCATCGCGCCGCTCTGGTCGAGGATGGTGACGCTCGCAGGGGGAAGTTGCGGGACGCTGGCCGCGACCAGGTTCTGGATGCCGGCGATCTGCGCCGGTTCGAGCCCGCGGCCCGGATAGAGGTTGAGCAGGACGGAGGCCGACGGCTTGGTTTCCTCGCGCACGAAGACCGTCGGCTTGGGAATGGCGAGGTGCACACGGGCCGATTCGACCGCGGCGACCGACATGATGGTGCGCGCCAGTTCGCCTTCAAGGGCGCGCTGGTAATTGACCTGTTCGGCGAACTGGCTGATGCCGAACTTCTGGTTCTCCATCAGCTCGAAACCGACGGCACCGCCCTTGGGCAGGCCTTGCGTGGCGAGGCGCAGGCGCACCTCGTGCACCCGGTTGCTGGGGACAAGGATGGCGCCACCGCCATCGCTGAACTTGTACGGTACGTTCAGCTGCTCGAGCGCGGTGATGATCGCACCGCCGTCGCGTTCGCCCAGATTGGAGAACAGCACCTTGTAATCGGCCTGCTTCAGCCAGGTGTTGCTCGCAACGAGGAGAGCCACGATGGCCGCCAGCGCGACGCCGAGCAGGATCTTCTGCTGGCTGCTCAGGCGGGCAAAGGCCGTGCGCAGGCGGTCGGCGAGCGTGCCCGGCGCTGCCGCGGTCGTGGTGTCGCCCACACTATCGGTTGTTGCCGCCATGCCTGCGCTTATACGTGAACCCTGAGATTAATCAAGCAAGAAGCGAAAACTGCTGAGAATTATTCTACTATTGTAGCTGCTATTTGCACCGGATTCTCCTGGGAATGAACGACGCGCTGGAAACCCGATCCCCCGATCTGAAGGCACAGGAACTGCAGCGTGCCTTCGATGTATTCAACCAGGTATCGGCCGAGCTCACGCAAGCCTACGCGGCCCTGCAGGGACGCGTCGAGTCGTTGACCACCGAGCTGGCGGTGGCCAACGGGGAGTTGCGCCGCCAGTATCAGGAGAAGGAGGCGCTTTCCGAGCGCCTGACGCTCCTGCTCAACGCCCTGCCGGCAGGCGTCGTCGTTCTCGACAGCGCGGCCCGCGTCAGCGAGGCCAATCCGGCAGCCCGGGCCATGCTCGGCGAGCACGTGCTCGGTAGCGACTGGGCCCGGCTGGCGGGCGTTCGCCTGATGCCCACCGATGCGCCGGACGAGTGGCAGCTCGGTCCGCAGCGCGTCTCGATCGCCGAGAGCCCGCTCGATTCCGCGGGCGGCCGCATCCTGTTGCTGCACGACATCACCGTGGCACACGGCCTGAAGGCCGATCTCGAGCGCAATCAGCGACTGGCGGCCATGGGTGAGATGGCCGCCAGCCTGGCGCACCAGCTGCGCACGCCGCTGGCCACGGCCCTGCTTTATAGCGCCAACCTGGCTCAACCGGCGCTATCCGACGCGGCTCGCGCGCGCTTCGCGGAAAAGGCGACCGCGCAACTGCAGCGTCTGGAACGCCTGATCCAGGACGTGCTGCTTTTCGCGCGCGGCGAGAGCATCGGGCGCGAGGCGGTGCCGGTCGAGCAGTTGCTGGGCGAGGCGGCGCACACCCTCGAGCCGCTGTGCGCGGAAAAAGGCGTGGCCTTTTCGGTCGGGGCCGATGTTGCCGGCACTATAATCATGGGCAGCCGCAAGGCGCTCTGCGGTGCCTTGGTCAATCTGCTTGAAAACGCACTGCAGGCCTGTGACACGGGAGGGGCGGTCACGCTGGCGGCCGGTCTGGATGCCGGGCGGGTGCGCATCGGCGTGCGCGATACCGGGCCGGGCATACCGCTCGAAGCGCAGGCGCGCATCTTCGAACCGTTCTTCACCACGCGGGGGCAGGGAACCGGACTGGGTCTGGCCATTGCGCTCGGCGTGGCGCGTGCGCATGGCGGTACCATCGAGGTCAGTTCGCAGCCTGGAGAAGGCTCGGAATTCGTGCTGCTGCTGCCCGGCGGCACGCAGCCCGCAGCATAGACAACAAGATACAAGGGATCATGGCTCAGGGTTTGCCGATACTCGTCGTCGAGGACGACCCCAATCTGCGCGAAGCAGTGTGCGATACGCTCGAGTTGGCCGGACAGGCCGTGCTTTCGGCGCCGGGTGGCGAGGAAGCCTTGCGCTTGCTGGGCGAGCAGGCGGTGGCCCTGGTCGTCAGCGATGTCAGGATGATGCCGATGGACGGCATCACGCTGCTCAAGGAGGTCCGGGCGCGCTTTCCCCATCTGCCGGTGGTGCTGATGACGGCCTTTGCCGATGTCGATCGCGCCGTCGAGGCAATGCGCTCCGGTGCCTGCGATTTCCTGCTGAAGCCGTTCGAGCCCAAGGCCTTGCTCGAACACGTGGCACGCTATCGCCTGCCCGAGGCCGAAGACGCCGGCCGTGTCGTGGCCTGCGATGCGGCCAGTCGCAACCTGTTCGCCCTGGCCGCGCGCGTCGCGCAGACCGATGCCACGGTGCTGCTCACCGGGGAGAGTGGCGTCGGCAAGGAGGTCGTGGCCCGCTATATCCATAATCACTCCGCTCGCAGCGCGGGCCCCTTTGTCGCCATCAACTGCGCGGCGATTCCCGACAGCCTGCTCGAGGCGACCCTGTTCGGTTACGAGAAGGGCGCCTTCACCGGCGCGCAGCAGGCGCAGGCCGGAAAGTTCGAGCAGGCGCAGAGCGGTACGCTGCTGCTCGACGAGGTGACCGAAATGCCGCTCGGCCTGCAGGCCAAGTTGCTGCGCGTGCTGCAGGAACGCGAGGTGGAGCGGGTCGGCGGCAAGAAACCGGTGCAGCTCGATATCCGCATCGTCGCCACTTCCAATCGCGACATGGCCGAAGCGGTCAGCCGGGGCCAGTTCCGCGAGGATCTCTATTATCGGCTGAACGTTTTTCCGCTGCCGATTCCGGCGCTGCGGCAGCGGCCCGACGACATCGTGCCGCTGGCCCGCCACTTCCTCGCCGAGCATGGCGGACGCGCCGGGCGGCCCGGCCTGCACCTGGCGGCTTCGGCGGAAGCGGCCCTGCGCGCGCATGCCTGGCCCGGCAATGTGCGTGAGCTGGAAAACGTCATGCAGCGGGCCCTGATCCTGGCGGCGGGTGATCGCGTCGAGGCCGATGCCTTGCACCTCGCGCCGGCAACCGCCTTGCGTTTCCCCCCCGAAGCGCCGCCCATGCCCGCCGTGAGCGGGGGTGGATTTCCACCGCCGGATAGCCGGAAAACAGATAACATGAGGGATCTCGAACGCGAGCACATCCTCGAGACGCTTGCCGCCGTGGGCGGATCGCGCAAGCTGGCCGGAGAGCGCCTGGGGATGTCGGAACGAACGCTGCGGCACAAACTCAAACAGTATCGTGAGGCAGGTTTGTTCGACGGGTGACTGGCGCGCTTATTGCGTGGCTCCGGGTGACAAGCGATTGGAGAGGCAGATGGATAGCAAGGGTATCGATCAGATGTTGGGCCTGCTGCGCAGCACCGCTGCCCAGGCGACGGGCCGTCCTGCCGAGGCGTCGGGCACTCCGGCCGGCGGGGTCGATTTTGCACAGGTACTGCAGAACTCCATCGATCAGGTCAGCCAGGCGCAACAGAAGGCCGAGGGCATGGCGGCAAATTTTGCCGCTGGCGACAATAGCGCCAACCTGCATGAGGTGATGATCGCCCTGCAGAAGGCCAACGTATCGTTCCAGGAAATGGTTCAGGTTCGCAACAAGCTGGTTTCGGCCTACCACGACGTGATGAACATGCAGGTCTGACCGGGCCGGGGGCAATGCCGGATTTCCGCGAGCCAGCGGCGCCCTCGGGGCGCCGTTGTCGTTTCAGGTGAGGCCGTTGAGGCGCGCCTTGCGCTCCCGCTCGATGCGCGTGATGTAGCGCTGGATCATGGTCAGACGCGAGCCCGGCAGATCGACGAACTCGCAGCCGACGCGCAGGTAGCGGGTGCCGCTACGCGTTACGACGTCGAAGGTGTTGCGCACGCGCAGGGTACTGACCAGGACGCCTTCGTCGGGCAGGGCGATGCGCGTCTCGGCAAAAATTGCCTCGGTCGGGAAAAGGACTTCCTGTTCCTGCGCCGCCATGAGTCCGACGCCACCGCCGCTGATGTCGAGCAGCGGAATGTCGAGGGCGAGCGCGCTGCCATCGGCCCGGGTCATCGGCAGCTGGCATTTCAGCGGATTGGCGATCGGCGTGGAGAGCCGGAAATATTCGCGGCGCTGCAGTCGCAGCAGGGTTGCCGGCACGCCGCCGCGCAATGCCGGGCGACCCTCGAAGCGGGCTTCCTCGAGCTTGCCCAGGCTGAACTGGACCTTCACCCGGTCGATCATCGTGGTGAAGATCAGCCGGTCCGCCCGCAAGGCGCGCTGGTTCATCTCGGGGTCGCTCGACGGATCGAAGACGATCTCGCTGTTGTCGGCAGAGAGTGCGAGCAGCGAGGTGAGCAGGAACGATTTGCCTCCGTCGAAGTAAACCGTGACCATGGCGCCCTTCTGGATCAGCGAGCGCAGAACGGCCAGGATTTCGGTTCGTGAGTGCAGCAGGTAGCGGCTGTAGTCGTCCGGTTGCTCGAGTTCGAGGAGCGGAGGAAGGGGTTCCGAGGGTTCCTGAGCTTCCGGCTGTGCCATTTCTTGTCCTGGTATTGGCTGCAGGCTGGCAGTTTAATCGAAAAGCCGGGGGCGTGGCATCCTGCCACGGCCGTGCTTCAGGTGCTTTCGTCCGGGGTCGGCGGGCGGAATGCGGGAGGTCCCTCGCCGCGGGTGTTGCCGCTTTCCAGGCGGTAAAGCCAGGCCAGCAGTTCTGCGACGGCGAGGTAGAGCTGTGGCGGAATGCGTTGATCGAGGTCGATCTGCATGAGCAGGGAGACCATCTCCGGCGATTCATGGACATACACGCCGTGTTCGCGAGCCCGGGCGATGATCTCCTCGGCAATCAGGCCGCGCCCCTTGGCGACCACGCGCGGCGCGGCGTCCGTTTCCCGGTAGGCGAGGGCGACGGCGGTTTTCAGCGAATCAGGCGTCGGGCGCGGCATGCTCATCCGTCGTTGAAGGTGCTGCCGCCAGCCCGCCGATACCGGCCGACGCCAAGGCAAGGCCCGCGTCGTCGAGCTGCTGCCTCAGGGCGGCCAGGGCATCACGCAACATAGCCTGGGTTTCTTCGCTGGCGGCCTGCATGTCGAGATGGATCAGGCTGCCCTCGAGCCGGATTCGCGCCTCCAGTTCGCCGAGTCGTGGCAGGGCCAGATGCAGCCGGGTCTGCCAGCCCGCCGGGGAATCTTCTTCTTGCGACTGTTGCCGGGCGTCTTCCTCGATTTCCCAGCGCATCTGCTGTCCCGGCCAGACCTGTCCCTGCCAGGCAAATTGCTGGGTGGCGAGGGCCTCCAGTTGTTGCTGGACCACCGGTATTGCTTCTCGGGCAACCGGCTGTCCGGGCGTGGTCGTGGCGGTGGGGGCACTGGCAGCAGATCCCGTCTTACCTCCGGCATCGTCACCCGCGTCGCTGCGCAGCGATGCGGGTCGTGCCTGCGCAGCGGTTTCGGCGGGACCCGCGGGTGATCTTTCCGGTCCACGGGCGGATTGTCCAGCGTCTGCCGCAAGTTGCAACTGGGGGGAGAGCTTGCCTTGCGGCTCCTGGAACAGGGCCGTTTTGTCGATGCGCCCCTCGACCCACTCTGCCTGATGCGCTTCGTAGAACATGCCGCTCTGGGTGATGGCCTGCCTGAGCAGCGGCAGGATGTCGCGGGCGCTGCCGGGCGGTGTCTCGGCGATCGGCCGGTTGCCGTTCAGGGGGAGCGCCTGGGATTCCCCCTGCGCTTCGCGCCGACCGCCGAACAGACTGGAGATCAGCTGTCCGGTTCGGCTCAGGGTGGTTGCAACGGCTTCGCCCGTCTTGCCGCCGGCCTCGCCCGGAGGGCGTGAGAGGACGGCCAGTGCCAGTTTCCCGTCGTTTTCGACCACTTCGAGTTCGAGCGAGTCGCCGGCCTTGGCGGCGAAGGGCAAGGCAAGCGTGACGTTGCGCTGTGCGATCATCGCCCGGTAGGTGCCATTGGGCAGGAGCGCCTGAATTTCCGCCATCAGCCGTTGTCCGGGAACGAGATCGGCGAGCGTGTCGGTGATCTGTTGGGTGGGCGCGACCGGGCGGAGCGCAGTTTCGGCGGCGATCTGGGTACGGCTGGTGAGGTCGGCAGGGATCATCGGCGGGGCTTGGGAGACTCAATCCTTGATGCCCATGACGGCGATCCGCGTCAGTTCACGGTTCGGCTCTGCCGCCGAAGGCTTTCAGCAGGCCGGCGATCTGGTCGCGGCGAGTGCTGGCGTGAATGATCGCCGCGTTCAGTTCGGCAAGTGCCCGTTCGATGCACGCCCGGTCCTCGGACATGGGGGGAGGTAGGGTGGCGATGAGATCGGCCTGCTGCGACTGCAGGCGATCAAGTTCGTCCCAGCGCTCGGCCTCGGCGGCCGCCCGCATGCCCTCGGAAAGCTGCTGGAAGGCGAGGTATTGCGCCGAGGACGACATGACTCAGGGGGCGTCCGTCGAGCCGGGAGCGATGCCGATCCAGGCCTCGTGGATTTCGGCGAGCAGTCCGGAAACCTCAGCCAGGATCGCCGCATCGTTGCGCAGGTTGGCGAAGAGCAGGCGTGTGCACATGTATTCGTAGAGCGCTGCCAGTTGCAGGGCAAGATCGCCGCCGGCCTGCGCGTCGAGGCTGGCGCGCAGGCCGTTGTTGATGATGTCGATGGCCTTCGAGATCGAGGCGCCGCGCGTCGCGGCGTCCTGATGTTCCGCTGCGTGCTGGGCCGTGGCGATGGCGCTGCGGGCGCCTTCGAACAGCAGCAGGATCAGGCGGTGGGGATCGGCCGACTGCACGCCGGTTTCCGTTTCCACTCGCGCATAGGCGGAAACAGGGTTGGTGGGGCGTCCGAACACGTCAGGTTCCAATACTGTCAGGAGAGGTTTGCAAGCTGCTGTGTGAGGAAGGTACTGGTCGTCTTCATGCCCGCAACGAGTGTGTCCAGTGCGGAAAACTGGCTGCGGTAGCGTTTCTCGATGGCTTCCATGCGCAGCTCGAGGCTGGCCTTACGGTCGCTGATGTCCTTGAGCGAGGCATTCAGGCTGTCGGTCCGGCCAGTCAGGATGCCGTCGCTGGCGGTCAGCTGCCCGGCCTTGGTTTCGACCGCATTGCCGTAGCCATTGAGGACGCTGACGACACTGGCGAAATCCTTGCCGATGGCAGTCTGCAGCTTGCTGCTGTCGAGCGCCAGCTTGCCACCGCTCTGCAGGGTGATGCCCAGTTCGTGGAGGCGCGAAAAGGTACCGCTGAGGCCGGCGGGAACCTCGGAAATGGCTGCATAGATCTGCGACTGGATGTTGCGGAGGGCGCCATCGCCGGTCAACGTGCTGGCTGTCTTCGACGAGGCATCGTACTTGGTCTGATTGGCGATCTGGGTTTGCAGATCGTTGTATGCCTTGACGAAATTCTCGGCAGCAGTGGTGACGGTCGAAGCGTCGCGGGCCACGTTGAGGGTTGTCGTGCCCACCTTGGCCAGCGTCAGGCTGACGCCGTTGAGCGCGCTGGTGATTGTGTTGCTGTTGGAGGTGACGAGCACGCCGTCGATTTCGACCTGCGCCGTCTGCGGCGCCGCGCCGACCGTGCTGAAACCGGACAACTGGGTGAAATCGGCGCCGTCGCCGGCGTTGTCGTCGGTTGCCGTGACGCTGACGGTCTGTCCGGATTCCTTGGCCGAGAGCACCAGCTTCGTGCCGGCATCGCCCGTGACCACCGCTGCGGTCACTCCCGCCGACGAGGCGTTGATCGCATCGCGCAGATCGTTGAGTGTCGCCGTGGGGCTGGTCAAGGCAACGTTGGTCGTCGTCGTGCCGACGGTGATGGCAAAGGTGCCGGCGCCGACCGCGGCGGAGCCGCTGGAGAAATTGGTGTCGCTGGCAAGCTTGTGGGCGGAGGCCAGGCGGATCACGTTCAGGGAATAGGTACCGGCGGATGCGCTGCCCGTGGCCGTGGCCGTCGCAATGGTGGCGTCGGCAGGGGTGGCCTTGAAGGCCGACAGCTTGTTGGCATCGCCGAGCACGTCGGCTGCCGTCTTGAGGGAGTCAAGCGCACTCTTGATCGTGCCGTAGGCCGAGATCTTTGCCTTGACGCCGGTTTCCTTGGTGGTCAGCTGAGTGATCGGGCGCCGCTCCAGCGACATCAGCTGGGTGACCAGGGATTCGGCGTCCAGGCCGGATCCGATACCGAGAGCCGAGAACGTAGCCATGGAAGCCTCCTAGGGGGAACAGATTGTAATTCTACGCCTTTTGCTTGATCAGCAGGCCCTGCAATCGATCAAGCGCCTTGGCGATGTCCAGCATTTCTTCCGAGGGAATCTGCCGGATCACCTCGTCGGTGGTCCGGTCGATGATCTTGACGACAGTGGTTCCGGTGTCCTCGTCGATGCTGAACTGGATGTCGCTGGCAACCGGGGAGACAAACTCCTTCACCTTCTCGACGGCGTTCCGGATGTCGGTGGGCGAGGTGGTCCGGGTTGCCGTATCGGCGGTTTCCGATGCCGGCTTGGCGGCGGAGGACGGCGTGGAGACCGGGACGGCAAGCGGCGCTTTGCCCGCCGGCTGATCCGCGCGCAACGACGAAACCTGCCCGCCGGCAGACGCGACAGGAGGAACTCCCGTGGGCGAAATGGCTTGAACCGTCATGGTCTTTCTCCTTGCTGCCGGATGCCGGGGGTGTTTTTCAATGCCCCCGGGGTATCCCGTCAGCGTTCAGTTTAGACGTTCGATCAGCCGCGCAGCAAGCTGAGGACGTTGTTGGGTAGCGCGTTGGCCTGGGCGAGCATGGCGGTGCCGGCCTGCTGGAGGATCTGCGAGCGGGTGAGGCTGGCGGTCTCGGAGGCGTAGTCGGCGTCCATGATGCGGCTGGCGGCGGCGGACTGATTCTCGCGGGC
>JAPKHL010000089.1 GCA_026646875.1 Rhodocyclaceae bacterium
CAACTTCGTCGACCTGATGAACTGGGTGCTCGCCCTGCCGGGCTTCAGCGATGATCCCAAGCATTGCGGGGAGAAGATCCTCGAGGCGATCCAGCAGGCCTGGATCGACGAGGCGGACTGACGCGCGCCGAGGGCGCGCGTCGACAAAAAACCGCAGCCGGTGCTGCGGTTTTTTCATGGGCGGGGCCGCAACGGCCCGCGCGTCACTTGGCGTGCTTGCTCCCCATCCATTGCGCGCTCTTGCCGTCGGTGGTCGCCTCGCACTTGAGCGCGACGCCGGCGACAGTGGCGCTGGCGCCAACATCGAAGAACTTGCCTTCGTCACCGGAGTAGCACTGCGGGGCCTTCCTGGTTTCGGCGGCCTTGGCCGGCTGGCTGGCCGGAGCCATCGCCGTCGACGCGCAGGCGGAGAGGGCGGCGGCGGAAAGGAAGGTGACGATGATCAGACTCGAAGGCGTGGTGCGCATGGTGCGGACTCCCTGTTGGATTGGCGGTTGGAGGGCGGAGGGCCGTGGCGGGGTGGCGCCGGCGTGGGGATTATCGGTGGCCTGCATTGCATGGAAGTTACAGGGAGACGCGCACCGAAACATGGCTGTAACCCGTCCGGGGGAAAATGACGTCATCGTTTTCCTTCCGCCGTTGCGCGGCCGTGTTGCCATGACCACCCGCCTGCCTCTTGTCTACGCTTGTTCCGGCTGCTCCGATGCCGCTCAGATGGCCAACCATTTCGCCCTGCGCCTGACGCGCGAGGGGCGCGCCGAGATGTCCTGCGTCGCCGGGATCGGCGGCGGGGTGGCGGCAATCCTGAGGCTGGCCCGGCAAGGGCGGCCGCTGGTCACCCTCGACGGCTGTGCCCTCCACTGCGCGCGCGCCTGCCTGCAGCGTGAGGGCCTGCCGATCGCCTGCTCGCTGAACCTGGCCGAGCATGGCGTGCGCAAGCGGCATCCGGCGGAGCTGTCGGACAGCCTGTCGGAACGGGTCTGGGAGGAGGCGCTGCTGCCGGCGCTCGAGGCGCTGCGTGAAGGCGCGCCCCCGGCGGCGGGGACGTTCGGCGCTGCGGCGTGAACGCTGCGCCTGAATCCTGATTCAGTCCGTGCCGGGGGAGGGTGCGGACAGCGGCGGGAATAGGCCGAGGATGCCGTCCAGTCCGCTGAAGTTGAGCGCCACGCTGGCTTTCGCGCGGGTCGCCGGTTTGGCGCGATAGGCGACCGAGAGACCGGCCTCGGCCATCATCAGCAGATCGTTGGCGCCGTCGCCGACGGCGATCACCTGCTCGCGGCGCAAGCCCAGTTCGTCGCGCAGGCGGGCGAGATGGTGCGCCTTGGCGCTGGCGTCGACGATGTCGCCAACGACACGGCCGGTGAGCTTGCCTCCGGCGATTTCCAGTTCGTTCGAGGTGGCGAAATCGAAGCCCAGCTCGATGCGCAGGCGCTCGGTGAAGTAGGTGAAGCCGCCGGACAGGATGGCCGTGCGCAGGCCGGCCTGCTGTACCGCCTGCAGCAGTTCGCGGGCGCCCGGCGAAAGCAGCAGGCGTTCGCCGAAGACGCGGGCGAGCACGCGCGCGTCGAGTCCGGCGAGCAGCGCGAGGCGCCGGCGCAGGCTCTCGCGGTAGTCGATCTCGCCGCGCATCGCCGCTTCGGTGACGGCGGCCACCTCGGCCTTGCGGCCGGCGAAATCGGCGAGTTCGTCGATGCATTCGATGGTGATCAGCGTCGAATCCATGTCGAAGGCGATCAGTCCGAAGTCGGAGAGTTGCCGGCCACTCTCGACGAAGGCCCAGTCAAGCCGTTCGTTGTAGAGCAGCGGGGCAATTTCGTCGTCGAACTCGGCGGTGCGCGTGGCGCCGGCAAGGCGCACCACCTGTGGCGGGCAGGGCTGCGCGTTTGTCGCCCCGGTAGCGGCAAGCGCGCGGTCGAGCAGGAAGGTGGGCAGCGCGCCGCCCTGAATCACGAGATCCATCGGATCGGCTCCGGGCGGTCAGGCCAGACGGTCCGGCAGCACGTCGCGCAGCAGGACGGCGGCGTCGCGGATCATCCTTTCGGTGGTTTCCCAGTCAACGCAGGCGTCGGTCACCGAGCAGCCATACTTGAGCTGGGTAAGGTCGGCCGGGATCGGCTGGTTGCCGGCGACGATGTTCGACTCGATCATCACGCCAACCAGCGACTTGTTGCCGAGCCGCACCTGGTTGACCACATCGGCCATCACCAGCGGCTGCAACTCCGGTTTCTTGAAACTGTTGGCGTGCGAGCAGTCGACGACGATGTTGGTCGGCAGCTTGGCCTTGGCGAGGGCCTGCTCGGCCATCTGCACGCTGACCGTGTCATAGTTCGGGCGGCCGTCGCCGCCGCGCAGGACGACGTGGCCATGGCGGTTGCCGCGCGTGCGCACGATGGCGGTGCGGCCCTGGGCGTTGATGCCGAGGAAGCTGTGCGGCCGCGAGGCGGAGAGGATGGCGTTGATGGCGATGCCGATGTCGCCGTTGGTGCCGTTCTTGAAGCCGACCGGGGTCGACAGCCCGGAGGAGATCTCGCGGTGCGTCTGCGATTCGGTGGTGCGGGCGCCGATGGCGGTCCAGGCGATCAGGTCGCCGATGTACTGTGGGGAGATCGGGTCGAGCGCCTCGGTGCCGGCCGGCAGGCCGATCTCGGCGACGTCGAGCAGGAACTGCCGCGCCTTTTCCATGCCCTTGTCGACGCGGAAGGAATCGTCCATGTCGGGATCGTTGATGTAGCCCTTCCAGCCGGTGGTGGTGCGCGGCTTCTCGAAGTAGACGCGCATCACCAGGCAGAGCGCGTCGTCCACCTCGTCGGACAGGGCCTTCAGCCGACGCGCGTAGTCGAGGCCGGCCACCGGATCGTGGATCGAGCAGGGCCCGACCACTACGAAGAAGCGCGGGTCCTTGCGGTCGAGGATGTTGCGCAGGATTTCGCGCCCCTGCTTGACGGTCGCGGCCGCTTTTTCCCCGAGCGGCAGGCGGGCATGGATTTCCTCGGGCGAGGGCATCGCATCGAAGGCGGTGACGTTGACGTTCTCGAGATCGCTGGTGTTCATGTTTCCCTTCCTTTGCATGTGGGGAGCGGCGTCAGGCGCCAAGCCGGCGGAGCATGTCGCGGACGGCGGCGACCCGGTCGGCGAGGGCAGGACAATGGCGTTTGAGCGCCAGTTTATCCTGTCCCGCCAGGGTGTAGTTCCGGTCCTTCTGTATGAGTTCGATGATGCGGATCGGTTCGACCGGGGGGTTGGGGCCGAATTGCGCGACCACCTGCTCGGCGCCGGCATCGAGCTTGACGATGCCGAGCGGCCGGGCGAGCAGGCGAACGCGGTGCGTGGCGAGCAGCGAGTGGGCCTGCGGCGGCAGTTCGCCGAAGCGGTCGATCAGCTCTTCCTGCAGGTCGTCGATTTCCTCCGCGCGCTCGCAGTTGGCAAGCCGTTTGTAGAGCGTCAGGCGCTCGTGCACATCGGGGGCGTAGTCGTTCGGCAGCAGTGCCGGGGTGTGCAGGTTGATCTCGGTGGACAGGCCGAGCGGCTGCGTGAGGTCCGGCTCCTTGCCCTGCTTGAGCGCGCTCACCGCGCGGTTGAGCATCTCGGTGAACAGGTTGAAACCGACTTCCTGCATCTCGCCCGACTGGTTTTCTCCGAGCACCTCGCCGGCACCGCGGATTTCCAGGTCGTGCATGGCGAGATAGAAGCCCGAACCGAGTTCCTCCATCATCTGGATTGCCTCGAGACGCTGCCTGGCCTGCTTGGTCAGGCCGGAGTTTTCGCCGATGCCGTCGTGCGTCAGCAGGTAGGCGTAGGCCTGGTGGTGGGAACGGCCGACGCGGCCGCGCAGCTGGTGCAACTGGGCGAGGCCGAACTTCTCGGCGCGGTTGATCAGGATGGTGTTGGCGTGCGGGTTGTCGATGCCGGTTTCGATGATCGTCGTACACAGCAGCAGGTTGGCGCGCTGCTGCGTGAAGTCGCGCATCACCCGTTCGAGTTCGCGTTCGTTCATCTGTCCGTGACCGACCACGATGCGTGCTTCCGGAACCAGCTTGGCCAGCCGCTCGCGCATGTTTTCGATGGTGTCGACTTCGTTGTGCAGGAAGTACACCTGGCCGCCGCGCTTGAACTCGCGCAGCAGTGCTTCGCGCACGATGCCGTCGGACATGCGCGAGACGAAGGTCTTGATGGCCAGGCGCTTTTGCGGCGCGGTGGCGATCACCGAGAAGTCGCGCAGTCCCTCGAGCGACATGCCAAGGGTGCGCGGAATCGGTGTCGCGGTCAGGGTGAGCACGTCGACCTCGGCGCGCAACGCTTTCAGCGCTTCCTTCTGGCGAACTCCGAAGCGGTGTTCCTCGTCGATCACCACCAGGCCGAGGCGGGCGAAGCGGACGTCCTTCTGCAGCAGCTTGTGGGTACCGATGACGATATCGACGCGGCCGTCGGCGAGATCCTTGAGCGCTTGCGCGACTTCCTTGGACGTGCGGAAGCGCGAGAGTTCTGCGATGCGCACTGGCCAGTCGGCGAAACGATCGCAGAAGGTCTGGTGGTGCTGTTCGCAGAGCAGAGTGGTCGGACACAGCACGGCCACCTGCTTGCCGCCGGCGACCGCGCAGAAGGCAGCGCGCAGCGCTACCTCGGTCTTGCCGAAGCCGACGTCGCCGCAGACCAGGCGGTCCATCGGGCGGCCGGATTTCATGTCCTCGATGACGGCGGCGATGGCGGCGGCCTGGTCGGGTGTTTCCTCGAAACCGAAGCCATCGGCGAAGGCGTCGTAATCGTGCGCCTTGAAATCGAAGGCGTGGCCCTGGCGCGCGGCGCGCGCGGCGTACAGTGCCAGCAGTTCAGCCGCCGTGTCGCGGGCCTGCAGCGCCGCCTTGCGCTTGGCCTTTTCCCATTGCTGCGAGCCGAGGGTATGCAGCGGCGCAGCCTCCGGGTCGGCGCCCGAGTAGCGCGAGATGAGGTGTAGCTGCGATACCGGCACGTAGAGCTTGGCGTCACCGGCGTAGTGCAGCTCGAGGAACTCCATGTCGCCTTCGCCGAGGTCGAGCATCAGCAGGCCCTGGTAGCGAGCGATGCCGTGCTGTTCATGCACCACCGGGTCGCCGACCTTGAGTTCGGTGAGGTCGCGCAGCCAGTTATCGAGCGAGGCCTTCTTCTGCACGTCACGGCGGGTGCGGCGCGACGGGCTGCCGGCGTAGAGCTCGGCTTCGGTGACGAAGGCCAGGTCGCCGGCGATGAAGCCGCCGTGCAGCGGGGCAACGGCAAGGGCAAGGCGGGCGCCGCCGGCGACGAGTTCGGCGAAGCTGCCGCCGGGCGAAGGATGCAGGCCGTAGTCGGCGAACAGGGTGGCCAGCGTTTCACGGCGCCCGGCCGATTCGGCGAGCAGCAGGATGCGGCCGGGAAAACTGTCGATGAAGGTCTTCAGGCGCGCCAGCGGATCCTCGGCGCGCCGGTCGACGGCGACTGGCGGCAGGGCTTGCGCCGGGCCGCCGCCGCCGCTGGCGAGGGTGAGCCGGGCATGCTGCCGGGCAGCGAGGAAGAAGGCTTCCTCGTCGAGGAAGAGCTCGGCCGGCGGCAGCAGCGGACGGCTGCGCTCGCCGGCGAGCATCTCGTAACGCGAGCGGGCATCGCGCCAGAAGGCGCGGACGGCAGAGCACGCTGTCGGCCGGCAGGTAGTCGAACAGCGTGGCGGTTTCCTCGAAAAACAGCGGCAGCCAGTATTCGATGCCGGCCGACGGGACGCCGTTGGAAACGTCGCGGTAGATGCCAGTCCTGGCCGGGTCGCCTTCGAAGACCTCGCGGAAGCGCTGGCGGAAGTGCGTGCGTCCCTTTTCGTCGAGCGGGAACTCGCGCGCCGGCAGCAGGCGGATTTCCGGTACCGGGTAAAGCGTGCGCTGACTGTCGACGTCGAAGGTCTTGATGCTTTCGATCTCGTCGTCGAAGAGGTCGAGCCGGTACGGCAACGCCGATCCCATCGGAAAGAGGTCGATGATGCCGCCGCGGATCGAGTATTCGCCGGGCGAGACGACCTGCGTGACATGGCTGTAGCCGGCCAGCGTGACTTGCGCGCGGAAGGCGTCCGCATCCAGGCGCGCCTTCTGCCCGAAGGAGAAGGTATAGGCGGCGAGGAAGGAGGGCGGGGCCAGGCGGCAGGCTGCGGTGGAGGCGGGCACCAGCAGCACGTCGCATTCGCCGCGCAGGACCGCGTAGAGCGTTGCCAGCCGTTCCGAGATCAGGTCGTGGTGCGGCGAGAAGCTGTCGTAGGGCAGGGTCTCCCAGTCGGGCAGCAGGCGCACGCGCAGGCCGGGCGCGAACCAGGCCACTTCCTCGAGCAGGCGCTGCGCGTCACCGGCGTCGGCGACCAGTACGGCGAGGAGGCGCCCATGCCCGCTGGCGGCGCTGGCAATTGCCAGTGCGTCGGCCGAACCGTGGAAGTCGGGCAGGGCGAAGCGTTCCCCCGCCTTGGGCAGAGGGGGCAGCGGGAAGGACGGCAGGAGCGGAGCGGCGGAAGGAGGCACGGAAAACGTGGGGCGGAACGCCGAAAACCCTCGATTATAGCCGATATGGAGGTGTCGTCCGTGCGTGCGCCACTGGGTGTGCGTACCGGAAAATGCATCGGCAAGCGCAGCTGGGAGAAGCATCGCCGGGTGAATATGCGGCAATGAGAATGGGTTGCATTATTGCATTGATTGGATAATAATTCTCATTGAGAAACCAAGAAAACAACCCACGGAGGCCTGCATGTACGTTTGCGTCTGCCATGCTGTCACCACGCGACAGATTTCCGCCACGATCGCCGCCGGCGCCGATTCCTTCGGCGCGCTGCGCGACACGCTCGGTGTCGGCAATTGCTGCGGCAAATGCTGCAAGGACGTGCGCGCGCAGCTGCATCGCGAGTGCGGCCAGCCCGGCCGGGAAACCTGCCGGCCGCCGGCCTGAGGCTGTGCTAATCTGGAATGACCCCAACCTCAGGAGTCATTCCATGAAAGGCGACAAAAAGGTCATTCAGTACCTCAACAAGGCCCTCGCCAATGAGCTGACGGCGATCAACCAGTATTTCCTGCATGCCCGCATGTACAAGAACTGGGGTCTCTCGAAGCTCAACGAGCACGAATATCACGAGTCGATCGACGAGATGAAGCACGCCGACCGGCTGATCGAACGCATCCTCTTCCTCGAGGGGCTGCCCAATCTCCAGCAGCTGCACAAGCTCCTGATCGGCGAGACGCCGCAGGAGATGCTCGAGTGCGACTTGCGACTGGAGCAGCAGGGGTTGCCTCTCCTGCGCGAAGCCATCGCGCACTGCGAGAGCGTCGCCGACTATGTGACGCGCGAGCTGCTTGAGGACATCCTCGAGAGCGAGGAGGAACACATCGACTGGCTGGAAACCCAACTCGGCCTGATCGAGCAGCTCGGCCTGCCCAACTATCTCCAGTCGCAGATGTAAGCGCTGCAAGCTCTGCCGCACCTTTGTCCGGCCCCCCCGGTATGCTCCGCGCGCCGGGGGCGGGGCGCCCCTGTGCTATGATGCCGCCCTTGCCGTTTCTGCCTGTGCGCCTGCCGTGCGCGCCATTTCCCGTGCTCAATTGCGACCTGCATTGCCATTCCACCGCGTCTGACGGGCTGCTGCCCGCGGATGCGGTCGTGCGTCGCGCGGCGGCCAATGGCGTCGACATGCTCGCGCTGACCGATCATGACGACGTCGCCGGTCTGTCCTTGGCGCGCGCGACCGCGGACGAGTGCGGGATCGCCTTCGTCAATGGCGTGGAAATCTCCATCGAGTGGACGGGTCTGCAGATTCATATCGTCGGCCTGGCCTTCGATCCGGCCAGCACCGCGCTCAATGACGGGCTGGCCTCGATCCGCGCCGGCCGCATCGAACGCGCCCGGCGGATGGGCGCCGCGCTCGAGAAGGCAGGCATCCCCGACGCTTTCGAGGGTGCCATGCGCTTCGCCGGCAATCCGAGCCTGATCAGCCGCGCCCACTTCGCCCGCCATCTCGTGGATAGCGGGGTGTGCAAGGACGTGCGCAGCGTCTTCGAGTCCTATCTGGTGCCTGGCCGTCCTGGCTACGTCGACCATCGCTGGGCCAGTCTGGCCGATGCCCTGGCCTGGGTGCACGCGGCCGGGGGAATCGCTGTGGTGGCTCACCCCGGACGCTACAAGCTTTCCGCGCGCGAGATGCGGCGTTTCCTCGCTGAGTTCCACGATCTTGGCGGACAGGCCATCGAAGTGATGTCCGGCAGCCACACCGTGGACCACGTGGGAACCTTCGGCCGCCTTGCCCGTGAATTCGGCTTCCTCGCCTCGCGCGGCTCCGATTTCCACGGACCGGGCGAAAGCTATGTCGATCTGGGCAAGCTGGCTCCCTTGCCGGACGGCTTGCGACCGGTCTGGGATGCGTTCTGACATGCGCCCCGACAGGAAAACGGCCCCCGTGCGGCGCGCCGCGATGACGCCGGCCGTTCCGTGTCCGGTCCGGCGCGAGGGCTAGGCGCATGGCGCAATACCTTTCGATCCATCCGGAGGATCCGCAGCCGCGCCTGCTCAATGCGGCGGTTTCGGCCGTGCGCCGGGGCGGGGTGATCGCCTTTCCGACCGACTCCTGCTACGCGCTCGGCTGCCACCTCGGCGACAAGGCCGCGGTCGAGCGCATCCGCGCCATTCGCGCGGTCGACGAGCGACACCACCTGACGCTGATGTGTCGCGATCTTTCCGAGATCGCCCAGTTCGCCCGCGTCGACAATGCGCAGTACCGCCTGCTCAAGGCCTGCACGCCGGGGAGCTACACCTTCATCCTGGAAGGAACGAAGGAGCTGCCCCGGCGCGTGCTGCATCCGAAGCGCAAGACCATCGGACTGCGCATTCCCGCGCATCCGGTCGCGCTCGCGTTGCTCGAGGCGCTTGGCGAGCCGCTGCTCTCCTCGACGCTGCACCTGCCCGGCGACGAGCAACCGCTGACCGAGGGCTGGGAGATCCAGGACCGTCTCGACGATCCGCTCGAACTGATCCTCGATGGCGGTCACTGCGGGGTCGAACCGACCACCGTCGTCGACCTCACCGGCCCGGTGCCGCAGCTGGTGCGTGCCGGTCGCGGCCCGCTGACGCCCTTCGCCTTCGAATGAGCACCGTGGATTCGATCATCCAGACCATCGCCATCGCCGCCCTGCCGGTGATCCTCGCAATCACCCTGCACGAGGCGGCGCACGGCTACGCGGCCCGCCATTTCGGCGACCCCACCGCCTGGCAGCTCGGCCGCATCACGGCCAATCCCTTCAAGCACATCGACCCGGTGGGCACCGTTCTCCTGCCGGCGCTGCTGTTCATCGTCTCCAGCCCCTTCCTGTTCGGTTGGGCGAAGCCGGTGCCGGTCGATTTTGCGCGGCTGCGCCACCCCAAGCGCGACATGCTCTGGGTGGCCGCCGCCGGCCCCGGCGCCAACCTGGCCATGGCGCTGTTCTGGGGGGCGATGCTGAAACTGGCCTGGCTGCTGCCCTTCAACTATTTCAGCCTGCCGATGACGCGCATGGCCGAGATCGGCATCGCGATCAACGTCATGCTGATGGTGCTCAATCTCTTCCCGCTGCCGCCGCTCGACGGCGGGCGCATCGCCGTCAGCCTGCTGCCGCCCGCCGCCGCCTGGCGCTTCGCCCGGCTGGAGCGCTTCGGTTTCCCGATCCTGCTGCTCCTGCTGGTGACCGGTGTGCTCGGTTTCGTGCTGACGCCGGCCATGCAGGCGGCGGTCGGCCTGATCGATTTCATTTTTCAACTGCCCTCCTGAACACCATGTACGCAGAACGAGTCCTATCCGGCATGCGCCCGACCGGCAGCCTGCACCTTGGCCATTACCACGGCGTGCTCAAGAACTGGGTCAAGCTGCAGCATGACTATCCCTGCCTCTTCTTCGTCGCCGACTGGCACGCGCTGACCACGCATTATGAGGACCCGCGGGGTATCGAGCAGGCCTCGTGGGAGATGGTGATCGACTGGCTGGCTGCCGGCGTGGATCCCGAGCGGGCAACCCTCTTCATCCAGTCGCAGGTGCCGGAGCATGCCGAGCTGCACCTGCTGTTGTCGATGATGACGCCGCTCGGCTGGCTCGAACGCGTGCCGACCTACAAGGATCAGCAGGAAAAGCTGGAGAGCAAGGACCTGTCGACTTACGGTTTTCTTGGCTATCCGCTGCTGATGAGTTCCGACATCCTGATCTATCGGGCCGACAAGGTGCCGGTGGGCGAGGACCAGATTCCGCACGTCGAATTCACGCGCGAGCTGGCGCGCCGCTTCAACCACATGTACGGTCGCGAGCCCGGCTTCGAGGAGAAGGCCAGGGAAGCGGTCAAGCGGCTCGGCTCGAAGCGGGCCCGCCGCTACGAGGAGTTGCGCACGCGCTTCCAGCAGCAGGGCGACAGCGAGGCGGTGGCGCGCGCGCACGCGCTGCTCGACGAGGTGGAGAACCTGCCGCTGGACGACCGCGAGCGGCTGTGCGGCTACCTGGAAGGTACCGGCAAGATGATCCTCGTCGAACCCGGCGCGCTGCTCACCGAGGCGTCGCGCATGCCCGGCCTCGATGGGCAGAAGATGTCCAAGTCGTACGGCAACACGATTTCGTTGCGCGAGGACGAGGCGTCGGTGACGCAGAAGGTCAGGCGCATGCCGACCGATCCGGCGCGCGTTCGCCGCACCGACCCCGGCGATCCGGAGAAATGCCCGGTCTGGCAGCTGCACCAGGTTTATTCCGACGCCCCGTGCCGGGAGTGGGTGCAGCAGGGCTGCCGCAGCGCCGGCATCGGCTGCCTCGAATGCAAGCAGCCGGTGATCGATGGCATCCTGCGCGAGCAGGCGCCGATGCGCGAGCGCGCGCGGGTTTACCTCGACGATCCGGCACGGGTGCGCGATATCATCGCCGACGGCAACGCCCGGGCGCGCCGGCTCGCGCAGGAAACGATGCGCGATGTGCGCGAGGCGATGGGCCTGAAATACGCCTGACGCCACGCCGATGAACGAGGCCCCCGCCGTCCACGACGTCCCGGCAGAACCGCTCGCCCGCATCTACGGCGAGCCGATGACGCAGCTGCCGCTCGACCTCTACATCCCGCCGGACGCCCTGGCGGTGATGCTGGACGCCTTCGAGGGGCCGCTCGACCTGCTGCTTTACCTGATCCGCAAGGCCAACGTGAATGTCCTCGACATTCCGATGGCGCCGCTGACGGTGCAGTATCTCGACTATGTCGAGGCGATGCGCTCGCACAATCTCGAGCTGGCCGCCGACTATCTGGTGATGGCGGCGATGCTCATCGAGATCAAGTCGCGCATGCTGCTGCCGCGTCCGAAGGCGGTCGAAGGCGAGGAGGTCGAAGATCCGCGCGCCGAGCTGGTGCGGCGGCTGATCGAATACGAGCAGATGAAGCTTGCCGCCTACACGCTCAACGCCCTGCCGCAGGCCGAACGGGATTTCGAGTGGGTCGAGGCCTGGGTCGAAAAGACGCTGCTGCGCCGCCAGCCCGACGTCAGCGTGGACGATCTGCGCGACGCCTGGAGCGCCATCCTGCGACAGGCCAGGCTGCACACGCACCACCGCGTGCAGCGCGAGGAACTCTCGGTGCGCGAGCACATGGGGCTGATCCTGCGTCAGCTGCGCGACGCGGGCGGTTTCGTCGAGTTCGGCGACCTGTTCGATCCGGCGCAGGGTGCGCCGGTGCTGGTGGTGCATTTCCTGGCCATGCTCGAGCTGACGCGCGAGCATCTTCTTCAACTGACGCAGGCGGAAGCCTTTGCCCCGATTTACGTGAGGTTGGCCGATGGCGGAAACGACGAAAGCGGGCCGCAGGCAGGCGGCCACGGCGAAAGCCCGGACGAACGACAATTCGCTGCCGGCTAACACCGGCGAACTGAAGCGCGTGCTCGAAGCGGTGCTGCTCTCCGCGCAGCAGCCGCTGTCGGTCGGCGAGCTGCGGAAGATCTTCGTCGAGGAGATCGCCGCCGACGTCCTGCGCGTCCTGCTCGACGAGCTGCGCGGCGAATGGGCGGAGCGACCGGTTGAACTGGTGCAGCTGGCGAGCGGCTGGCGTTTCCGCACACGGGCCGAGTACATGCCGTACATCGAGCGCCTGAATCCCGAGAAGCCGCCAAAGTATTCGCGCGCGGTGCTGGAAACCCTGGCCATCATCGCCTATCGTCAGCCGGTGACGCGCGGCGACATCGAGGACATTCGCGGCGTCACGGTGGCCACCCAGGTGATCAAGACGCTCGAGGAACGCGGCTGGGTCGACGTGGTCGGCCACCGCGACACGCCCGGCCGTCCCGCATTGTTCGCCACCACCCGGAAATTCCTCGACGACCTCGGCCTGCGCAGCCTGACCGAATTGCCCCCCCTGGAAGAAATCAACCAAACGCTGGATATCGCCGATGCCCATTAAACCCCGCAAGACGCCCTTCCGCCCGCCACAGGCCACGGCGCCCCGTTCCGCACCCGCTGGCCGGCGGCCGGCGCCCGACGAGGAGGCGCCGCAGGAGGCCGCCACCGAACGGCGTCCGCCGCGCCGGCCGGTCATCGATCCATCCAAGCGCGCGCGCCACAAGGAAATGCCCGGCAAGGCGGAACGCCTGCACAAACTGCTCGCACAAAGCGGTTTCGGCTCGCGGCGCGAGATGGAGGCCCTGATCGAGGCCGGACGCGTCAGCGTCAACGGCGAGGTCGCCCAGCTCGGGCAGTCGGTCAGCCCTGGCGAGCGGGTCAAGGTCAACGGCAAGCTCGTGCATCTGAAATTCTCCAACCGCCTGCCGCGCGTCATCCTTTACCACAAGCCGGAAGGGGAGATCGTTTCGCGTGACGACCCCGACCGCCGCCCGACGGTATTCACCTCCCTGCCGCGCATGACCGGCGGCCGCTGGGTAGCCGTCGGACGTCTCGATTTCAACACCAGCGGCCTGCTGCTGTTCACCACCTCCGGCGAGCTCGCCAACCGGCTGATGCATCCGCGCTACAACCTGGTCCGCGAATACGCTGTCCGCGTGCTCGGCGAGCTGTCCGAGGAGGCGCGCCGCCAGTTGCTCGACGGCATCGAGCTCGAGGACGGCCCGGCCCAGTTCGCCTCGGTCGAGGATGCCGGAGGACAGGGCGCCAATCACTGGTATCGCGTGTCGATCTTCGAGGGTCGCAATCGCGAGGTCCGGCGCATGTTCGAAGCGGTCGGCACAGTGGTCAGCCGCCTGATGCGCGTGCGCTACGGCCCCTTTGTCCTCCCGCCCAGCCTGAAGCGCGGGCAGGTGCGAGAACTGAACGAACGGGAAGTGCAGGGGCTGCTCACCGAATTCGGCATGGACGATCCGACTGCCGGACGCACGCCGCGCAAGCCGCGCGAGAAATGAGCGGGTGCGGCCTGCCGGCCCCGCGGGGGTCGGACAGGCCGCGTAATCGCTCGGCAACGGCGGCTTTCGATTTACGCAGCATCGCTTTTTCGTTATAATCCAACGGTTTCTTCCGCTGGCCCCTAGTGGGCGAGTTTTTATCGGGGATGGGCGTTTCGCCCATTTTTTATTTGTAGCCATGAATTTGCGCGAACTTCTTGAAAAAACGGTGACCGGCCTCGGTTACGAACTGGTGGACGTCGAGCAGAGCCCGCGTGGCCGCGTGCTGCGCCTCTTCATCGACAAGCCGGAGAAGGCCAGGGGCGTCGACATCGACGATTGCGTGCAGGTCAGCAACCAGCTGACACGGGTGCTCGCCGTCGAGAACGTCGATTACGACCGTCTCGAAGTCTCGTCGCCGGGGCTCGACCGTCCGCTCACCAAGAGCGCGGATTTCGAACGTTTTGCCGGTGCGGAAGTGCATATCAAGCTGCGGCTCCCGATGAACGGCCGGCGCAATTTCAACGGCGTCCTGCAGGGGCTGCGGGACGGCAAGGTTTGTCTGCTGATCGATACGGGCGAAGTGCTCCTGGAGCCGGGCAACATTGACAAGGCCCGCCTGGTTCCGAAGTTCGATTAGGGCGCAGCGATTGACAGGCAGGATTAGGAGGTTTTGAGAGAATGAGCCGCGAAATTTTGCTGCTGGTGGATGCACTGGCCCGCGAAAAGAACGTGACCAAGGACATCGTTTTTGGCGCACTCGAGCTGGCGCTTGCGTCGGCCACCAAGAAGCGCATTCACGACGATGCCGACGTGCGCGTTTCGATCGACCGCGAGACGGGCGACTTCGAAAGCTTCCGCCGCTGGCTGGTTGTCGCCGACGAGGATTATCTGAGCGAAACGCTGGAGATTCCCCTGTCCGAGGCTCGCGAGCAGGATGCCGATGTCGAGGTGGGCGACTATCTTGAGGAAGCCCTGGAGCCGATCGACTTCGGCCGTATCGGCGCACAGGCTGCCAAGCAGGTGATCCTGCAGAAGATCCGCGACGCCGAGCGCGAGCAGATTCTCAACGATTTCCTCGAGCGCAAGGAACACCTGGTCACCGGCACGATCAAGCGCATGGAGCGCGGCAATGCGATCGTCGAGGCCGGCAAGGTCGAGGCCCTGCTGCCGCGCGACCAGATGATCCCGCGCGAGAATCTGCGCGTCGGCGATCGGGTCAAGGCTTACCTGCTGCGCATCGATCGCGCTGCGCGCGGCCCGCAGTTGATCCTCTCGCGCACCGCACCCGAGTTCATCATCAAACTGTTCGAACTCGAAGTCCCCGAGGTCGACGACGGCCTCCTGGAAATCAAGGCGGCTGCCCGCGATCCCGGTGTGCGCGCCAAAATTGCGGTCAAGTCGAACGATCAGCGCATCGATCCGATCGGTACCTGTGTCGGCATGCGCGGCGCGCGCGTCACGGCGGTGACCAACGAACTGGGCGGCGAGCGTGTCGACATCGTCCTGTGGTCGGCCGATCCGGCGCAGTTCGTGATCGGCGCGCTGGCACCGGCGGAAGTCAGCTCGATCGTCGTCGACGAGGAAAAGCACAGCATGGACGTGGTGGTCGACGAGAGCAATCTCGCCATCGCCATCGGCCGTGGCGGCCAGAACGTGCGCCTGGCGTCCGAGCTGACCGGCTGGACGATCAACCTGATGACCGAGGAAGAATCGCAGACGCGCGCCGAGGCGGAAACCGCCGCGATCCGCGTGCTCTTCATGGAAAAGCTGGACGTCGATGAGGAAGTGGCCAACATCCTGATCGAGGAAGGTTTCTCGACGCTCGAGGAAGTAGCCTACGTGCCCCTGCACGAAATGCTCGAGATCGAATCGTTCGACGAGGCAACCGTGCAGGAGCTGCGCGACCGGGCCCGCAACGTGCTGCTCACCGAGGCCATCGTCACCGAGGAGCAGATCGAGGAAGTGGCCGAGGACATGCTGTCGCTCGAGGGCATGGACAAGACCCTGGCCGCCGCCCTCGCTTCGCACGGCATCAAGACGCGCGACGATCTGGCCGACTTGGCCATCGACGAGCTCACTGAAATGACCGGCGTCGATCCGGAGCGCGCCAAACAACTGATCACCACGGCGCGCGCGCACTGGTTCGAGTAAGCAGAAAGCGGAAAGAGGAAAGTACATGGCGCAAACAAGCGTTGCCCAATTTGCCAGCGACCTGAAAATGCCGGCGAGCGTGCTGCTCGAGCAGTTGCAGAAGGCCGGCGTCGCCAAGAACCGGGCCGAGGACGTGCTGTCCGAGCAGGACAAGTCCCGCCTGCTCGATTACCTGCGCCGTTCACACGGCGAGGCTGATACGAAGACCAAGATCACCCTGACGCGCAAGGAAACGACCGAAATCCGTGCCCAGGATTCGCACGGCAAGTCGCGTACCGTCCAGGTGGAAGTGCGGAAGAAGCGCGTGCTGGTGAAGCGCGACCTGCCGGAGACCACCACGGAAGCCCGCCCGGTCGCCCCGCCGGCTACCGCCGAGGTTGCTCCCCCGCCGGTGGTCGAGCCGACGCCGGTGGTCGAAACGGCACCGCCGGTCGAGCCGAGCGCCCCCGTGGTCGTCGAAACGCCGGCACCGGCGCCCCAGCCTGCGGCAGCCGCGCCGGCCGTCGCCGAAAGCGTGGAAAAGCCGCAGGCTGAGACCGCGGCCGGGGAAAGCGCCGGCCAGAAAGCCGAAACGAAGGGTGCTGTCCGCGGCGAGGCTGCCGCAAAACCCGCGGTCCAGGCCGAGCAGCCGGCGGCCAAGAAGGCCCCCGTGCGCAAGGTGGTGACCCGTGCCTCCATCATCGGCGAGGAGCAGCAGCGCCTGCGCGCCGAGGAAGAGCGTCGTCATGCCGAGTTGCGCGCCCGCCAGGAGCAGGAGTTCCGCGAGAAGCAGGAACGCGCCGCCGAACTGGTCCGCCTGAAGAAGGAAGCTGAGGAAAAAGCCGTTGCCGCCAAGGCCGCAGAGGCTGCCAAGCAGGCCGCCGCGCAGAATGTCAGCGAGCGTCCGGCCGAGGACAAGACCCTGCACAAGCCGGCCGGCAAACCCGGTCCTACCGGCGACAAGGACAGAAAAGCCGCCGAGAAGAAGGGGCCCTGGAAGAGCGAGGGTGCCAACAAGCG
>JAPKHL010000009.1 GCA_026646875.1 Rhodocyclaceae bacterium
TTCCTGGCCGAGGTGCGCGAGGAAATGGGCAAGCTCGCCGAAGCCCAGGCGGTGCTGCAGCAGGCGGCACAGATCTCGCCGAACAACTCCAGCCGGCAGCGCATGGTCGGCGAGGTGGCGATGCGCAACAACGACCTGGAAACCGCAGAGCGCGCCTTCGGCAAGGTTCTGGAACGCCATCGCGGCTCGTCGCTGCGCAGCATCGACGATTACACCAACCTCACCCGGGTGATGCTCGATCGCGGGCACGCCGCCGGCGCCCGCCGCATCGGCCAGCAACTGCGGCGCGACCTGCGCGGCAGCCGCCAGGGTGAACTCGCCGCGCTGGTCGTCGAGAGCCTCTGTGCCGAGCGGGAAGGCGAGCCGGCGCAGGCACGCGCGGCGCTCGAAAAGGCGCTGGCCCTGCACGAGGCGCTGCAGGCAGACGGCGGCGACGGCCCGCTGTCGCAGAAGCTGGCGGTGGATCTCGCGGAAGCCTGCCTGGCCACCGGCGATGAAACGCGGGCAGAGGAAATCCTGCGCCGTGTCGCTGCCGAGAACCACGAGAATCGCGCCATGATCGCCCAGATCGAAGGCGTCTTCGCCAAGACCGGCAAGGAAGAGGCCGGCCAGTCGATGCTCGCGCAGGTCGGCCGCGAACTCGTCGAACTCAACAATCGCGGCGTGCTCGCGGCGCGCAACGGCGACTTCGAGGGCTCGGTGCACATGCTGATCGAGGCCGCCGAACGGGTACCGAACCTGCAGTTCCTGGTCAACGCCAGCAAGGCGATCTTCACCCTGCTCGAACGCAAGGGCTGGGACGAGGCGATGGCCGAGCGCGGCCTCCGCTACCTCGAACAGGCGCAGGCCAAGGACATGCGCAGCCCGCGCGTGATCTCCGCGCGCGATCTCTACCTGCGGGTCGCCCGGCAGTACGGCATCGATAGCGCCGGCAAGCGCGGCGAGGGCAGCTGAACGGGCGGTCGCCGGACAGTCAGTGCCGGCCGCCGAGCCCCAGGTAGCTCTCGATGACGCGTGGATCGCTGGCCAGCGTCGCGCTCGGTCCCTCAATCGAGATCTCGCCGGTTTCCAGGACGTAGCCGTAATCCGCGACTTGCAGTGCGGCGCGGGCGTTCTGCTCGACAAGCAGGACAGCGACGCCGGTTTTCCTCAGTTCGGCGACGATGCGGAAGATCTCGCGGATGATCAGCGGCGCGAGGCCGAGGCTGGGCTCGTCGAGCATCAGCAAGCGTGGCTTGGCCATCAGGGCGCGTCCCATGGCCAGCATTTGTCGCTCGCCGCCCGACAGGGTGCCGGCCAGCTGCTCGCGCCGCTCCTGCAGGCGCGGGAAGATCTCGAACACCTGGTCCATGGTTTCGAGATGGTCTCGGTGGCCGCCGCGATAGCGGTCGAAGGCGCCAAGCAGCAGATTGTCCTCGACGCTCATCTCGCCGAACAGTTCGCGTTTTTCGGGCACCAGCGTCATGCCGTGCCGCACCAGGGACTCGACGCTGCGCTCGGGACCCTGCGGCTCGCCCAGATAGACGATGTCGCCGCGGGCCGGCAACAATCCCATCAGCGCCGACAGCAGCGTGGTCTTGCCGGCGCCGTTGGGGCCGATGACGGTGACGATCTCGCCGCGATGGATGCGCAGGTCGATGCCGTGCAGCGCCTCGACCTTGCCATAGCTGACGGCCAGATCGCGCACCTCGAGGACGACCGGCCGGTCGCCGTGGATCGCGTGTTCGTGCAGCGCGCTCATTCCACCCCTCCGAGATAGGCCTCGAGCACGAGCGGATTGCGCTGGATTTCGTCGGGCAGCCCCTCCGCGAGCTTCTTGCCGAACTCCATGACGACCACGCGATCGGCCAATCCCATCACGAAATCCATGTCGTGCTCGACAAGCAGGATTCCCATGCCTTCGTCGCGCAGGCGGCGCAGCAGGTCGGCCAGCGCCTGCTTCTCCAGGTAGCGCAGGCCGGCCGCCGGCTCGTCGAGCAGCAGCAGGCAGGGATCGGCGGCCAGCGCGCGGGCGATCTCGACGATGCGCTGCTTGCCGAGCGGCAGGCTGCCGGCGGGATCGTACAGATGCTCCGCCAGATCGCAGCGGACCAGCTGGCCGGCCGCCTCGTGCAAGAGGCGCGCTTCCTCGCCCCGCTCGCTGTGCAGCGCGGCATGCACGAAATTGCGCGCCCCGCGCAGATGCGCGCCGATGGCAACATTCTCGAGCACGCTCATCGCCGGCAGCAGGCGTACGTGCTGGAAGGTGCGGCTCATGCCGCGCCGGGCGATTTCCCGCGCCGGCAGCGTCTCGACGCGCTCGCCGAGGAAGCTGACCGACCCCGAGGTGACCGGATCGACGCCGGAAATGCCGTTGAACATCGTGCTCTTGCCGGCGCCGTTGGGGCCGATCAGGGCGAGGATCTCGCCGGCCTTCACGGTGAGGTTCATCCGGTCGTTGGCCAGCAGCCCGCCGAAGCGCTTGCTGGCCTCGCGCACCTCGAGCAGCGGCGTGCCCGCCGGCGGCAGCGTTCGCCGGGGCAGCGGTTCGGCCGCCGCCGGCGGCGGCCGGTGCGCCACGGAACCGGGAAAGAGCCGCAGCAGCAGGGGCCACAGCCCCTCGCGGGCACGATGCAGGATGAAGATCATCAGCAGGCCGAAGACGATCATCTCGAAATTGCCGCTCTGGCCGAACAACCCGGGGAGCCAGTCCTGCAGCCACTGCTTGAGCACGGTGATGATGCCGGCACCGAGCAGGGCGCCCCAGACGTGGGCAACCCCGCCGACCACCGCCATGAACAGGTACTCGATGCCCATGTTCAGCGAGAACGGCGTCGGATTGACGAAGCGCTGCAGATGCGCGTACAGCCAGCCGGAAAGGCAGGCGTACAGGGCGGCGACGGTGAACGCCACGATCTTCGAGCGTGGGGTATTGACCCCCATCGCCTCGGCCATCAGCGCACCGCCCTTGAGTGCGCGGATGGCCCGTCCCTCGCGCGAATCGAGCAGGTTGCGGGTGGCCAGCACGAGGACGAGGAGCACGAACCAGATCAGGTAGTAGAAATCGCGCCCGGACTTGAGCTCCTGGCCGAACAGCGTAAGCGCAGGAATTCCGCTGATGCCGGTGTGACCGCCGAGGAATTCAACGTTGCCGAAGAGGAAATAGAGGCTGATGCCCCAGGCGATGGTGCCGAGCGGCAGATAGTGCCCGCCCATGCGCAGGGTGATCGCGCCGAGCAGGAGGGCGACTGCGGCGGTGAGGGCCAGCCCGGCCAGCAGTCCGAGCCAGGGCGAGGCGCCGTGCGCAGTGGTCAGGTAGGCGCTGGCGTAGGCACCGAGGCCGACAAAAGCGGCCTGCCCGAACGAGGTCAGCCCGCCGACCCCGGTCAGCAGCACGAGACCGAGGGCGACCATCGCATAGAGACCGATGTAGTTGAGCAGGGTGATGTGGAACTCCGCCAGGACCAGCGGGCCGAGGGCCAGCGCGGCAAGCAGGACGGCGAGCAGGATGCGGTTGCGGGTCATGGACTCACTCCTCCTCGTCCACGTGGTGCGTCTTCAGCGAGCGCCAGAGCAGCACGGGAATGATCAGGGTGAACACGATGACTTCCTTGAAGGCGCTCGCCCAGAACGAGGCGTAGGACTCCAGCAGACCGACCAGCATCGCACCGGCGGCGGCCACCGGGTAGCTGGCGAGGCCGCCGACGATCGCGCCGACGAAGCCCTTCAGCCCGATCAGGAAGCCCGAGTCGTAGTAGATCGTCGTGATCGGCGCGATGAGCACGCCTGAGAAGGCACCGATCAGCGCCGCCAGCGTGAAGCACTGCTTGCCGGCCATGCTTGCCGAGATGCCCATCAGGCGCGCGCCGGTGCGGTTCATGGCGGTGGCGCGCAGGGCCTTGCCGTGGATGGTGCGCTCGAAGAAGAAGTAGAGCGCGACGATGAGCACCGCGCTGGAAGCGACGACGAGGATCGTCTGCCCCTGCAGCAGGGTTTCGCCGAAAGTGAAGCTGAACAGCAGGCCGAGTCCAACCAGGGTGACATGAACCGCCACCGCGACGATCAGCAGCACCAGCACCGAGGCCTCGGCGATCGGCTGGAAGGCGAGACGGTAGATCATCGGACCGAGCGGCACCACCAGCACCAGGGAAAGCACGACCTGCAGGGCCAGCGGCAGATTGGCCGGCGAGAGGACGAACAGCAGGCCGGCGAGAATCAGCGGCAGCACGCAGTTGAGCAGGAGGATGGCGGGAATGCGGCGGGTATGCCGGTCACGCAGCGCGCTGGCCACCTCGACGAGGGCGACCGCGGCCCCCAGTCCGAGCAGCAGCCAGAGGGTGCCGGGCAGCTTGCCGGCCTGCAGGCTGGCGAGGGTCAACGCGCCAAAGGCGACGAATTCCCCCTGCGGGATGAAAATGACGCGCGTGACGGCGAAGACGAGGACCAGGGCCAGCGCCAGCAGCGCATAGATGGCGCCGTTGGTGATGCCGTCCTGACCGAGCAGCAAGGCGATCTGCAGATCCATGAAACGGGGTTCCGGGCGGGGTGCGACAGACGCCCGCGCCAGCAACGCAGCCGGCGCGGGCGGAAGGAAGCGGCGTTACTTTACCAGCTTCCAGGCACCGTTCTCGACCCGGACCATGACCCGGGCGCGCTGATCGAAGCCGAGGTGATCCTGCGGCGAGAGGTTGAAGACACCGTGCGTCGCGGTCAGCTCGCGCGTGCTTTCCAGCGCCGTGCGCAGGGCCTTGCGGAATTCCGGCGTGCCCGGCTTGGCCTGCTTGAGGGCGCGCGGCAGGGCATCGGCGAGCAGCAGGCCGGCATCCCAGGCGTGCGCGCCGAAGGTCGAGACGCTGCCCTTGCCATGCGCGGCCTCGTATTTGCCGACATAGTCGAGCGCCACCTTCTTGATCGGATTGTTCTCGGGCAGCTGCGTGGCCACCAGCACCGGTCCGGCCGGCAGCAGCGTGCCTTCGCAGTCCTTGCCGCAGACACGCAGGAAATCGGCGTTGGCGACGCCGTGCGTCTGGTAGATGGTGCCCTTGTAGCCCTTTTCCTTGAGCGATTTCTGCGGCAGCGCGGCCGGCGTGCCGGCACCGCCGATCAGCACGGCGTCGGGCCGGGCGGCGAGCACCTTGAGCACCTGGCCGGTCACCGAGGTGTCGGTGCGGTTGAAGCGCTCGTTGGCCACCACCTTGATCTTGCGCACCTCGGCGATCTTCGAGAACTCGTTCCACCAGCCCTCGCCGTAGGCGTCGGAGAAGCCGATGAAGGCCACTGTCTTCACGTTGTTGCTGGTCATGTGCTCGACGATCGCCGTCGCCATCTGCGCATCGTTCTGCGGCGTCTTGAACACCCAGGCGCGCTTGGCGTCCATCGGCTCGACGATGCGCGCGCCCGCGGCCATCGCGATCATCGGCGTCTCGGCCTCGGCGGCAACGTCGACCATCGCCAGCGAATTCGGCGTGGTGGTCGAGCCAATGATGACATCCACCTTGTTCTCGGCGATCAGCTTGCGCGTGTTCTTCACCGCCGTGGTGGTGTCCGAGGCGTCGTCGAGAACGACGTAGCTGACCTTCTGGCCGGCGATGGTCGTCGGCATCAGCGCGAAGGTGTTCTTTTCCGGAATGCCCAGCGAGGCGGCGGGGCCGGTCGCGGAAAGGGTCACGCCGACGGTGATGTCGGCGTGCGCAAGCAGGGAAACGCTCGCACCGGCGAGCGAAAACAGGGCGGCCAGTAGTGGCTTGAGCTTCATCGGGTCTCCTCCGCTGATTCGTTGGTATGTTCGCCGGGGCTCCGGCATGCCTGTTTCCGGCATGTCCATTTCCGGCGAACGGGCATTTTGCGGTCTTGGCGCCGGAAGGACAAGCGTTGGCGCGAATTCCGCGTATTCACGGCCGTTTTCAGCGGTGCGGCCGCCTCAGCGGAAAGTATCCCAGGCAAACCTGGCGATCAGCAGGCTGACCACCAGCAGGAAGACTCGCCGCACAAAGGCGCTGCCATGGCGCAGTGCGAGCCAGGTACCGGCCAGCGAACCGCCGACGTTGCACAGGGCCATGAGCAGCGCCAGCAGCGGCAGCAGGTGGCCGCCGGGAACGAAATAGGCCAGCGCGGCGATGTTGGTGGCGACATTGACTACCTTGGCGGCGGCCGAGGCATGCAGGAAGTCGTAGCCGAAGAAGCGGATGAACAGGAAGATCAGGAAGCTGCCCGTGCCGGGCCCGAAGAAGCCGTCGTAGAAACCGATCACCCCGCCAAGCAGGAGAGCGAGGAAGAATTCCCGCCGGCCCCGCTGCTGCGGCCGGTGCACCGCCCCGAAATCCTTGCGCAGGAAGGTGTAGACCGCCGCCGCGACGAGCAGCACGAGGATCAGCGGACGCAGCAGATCGCGCGGCAACCAGGCCACCGCGAGGGCGCCCAGCCAGGCACACACGAAGGCTGCGCTGGCTGCCGGCAGGATGGTCGGCCACGGCATCTCGACCCGTCGCGCATAACGCCAGGCGGCATTGAGGGTGCCGAAGACGCTGGCCAGCTTGTTGGTTCCGAAGAGCGTGGCCGGCAGTTCGCGCGGCAGTGCGGTGAACAGCACGGGAATCTGGATCAGGCCGCCACCTCCGACCACGGCGTCGATGAAGCCGGCGCAGAAGGCGGCTGCGGCAAGAACGAGCAGGAGCTCCGGGTCGATCATGGCGTCAGCGGCAGGCGGCGAAGATTTCGCAGCGGGGGTGTACTGGTTTCATGTTTATAAAGACTGTAAACACTAAGCAAGGGCAAAGTCTGTGGATTAAACCGGATTCATCTTTCCGGACAATCGCTTGCAGCGGATTTTCGACCCCGGACAAGCTCTGTATGGGGCTGTGGATGAAATGGGACAATTTGTCGGCAAGGGCCGAACGTCGAATCTATCCAAGTTCTATTCACACCTTGGGCACCCGGTTATACAGGGGAATGGCGAGCGGCAGCACGAGGCCGGGCGCCTGGCTTACTTGCCGATGCAGAAGCGGCCGAAGATCTCGCCAAGCAGGTCGTCGGCGCTGAATTCGCCGGTGATTTCGCCGAGCGCGCGCTGGGCGATACGCAGCTCCTCGGCGAAGAGTTCGAGCTGCGGCAGGCTGGCGCGCGCCGCGTCGATGTGCGTTCCGGCACGCCGCAGGGCGTTCAGGTGACGCTCGCGAGCGATGAAGACGTCCTCGGCCGGGTGCCAGCCGGCAATCCGCAGCAGTTCCGCGCGCAGCAGGCCGATGCCTTCCCCGCTGCGGGCCGAGAGGGCGAGAACGCTGCCCTCGGGGCTGTCGTGCCGGCCGGCCGGCAGCCCCGCCAGATCGATCTTGTTATGCACGACGATGCAGGGCAGGCCGGCGGGCAGCTGCGCGAGGATGTCGCGTTCGGCCTGTCCGATGCCGCTGCGCGCGTCGGTGAGCAGGATCACCGCGTCGGCTCGCTCGATTTCACGCCAGGTGCGTTCGATGCCGACCTTCTCGACCTCGTCGTGCGTTTCGCGCAAGCCGGCGGTATCGATGACGTGCAGCGGGATGCCCTCGATCTGCAGGCTGCCGCGCACGACATCGCGGGTGGTGCCGGCAATCGGGGTGACGATGGCCAGGTCGTCACCGGCCAGGGCGTTGAGCAGGCTCGATTTGCCGACGTTGGGCTGGCCGGCGAGGACGACGTGCAGGCCGCCCTGCAGCAGCCGGCCCTGCCGCGCGCGGTCGAAAACTCCGGCCAGGCGCGCGCGCAGCCGCTCCAGGCGGCCGAAGGCATCGGCAGATTCGAGGAAATCGACCTCTTCGTCGGGAAAGTCGAGCGTCGCTTCGACCAGGGCGCGTAATTCGATCAGTTCATCGCGCAGGGCGTCGATCTGGCGCGAGAAGTCGCCGTGCAGCGAACGCACCGCGCTGCGCGCGGCCGCCGCCGTGGTGGCATCGATCAGGTCGACGACGGCTTCCGCTTGGGCGAGATCGAGCTTGCCGTTGAGGAAGGCGCGGCGGGTGAATTCGCCGGGTTCGGCCAGCCGCGCGCCGAGTTCGAGGCAGCGGGCCAGCAGCATCTGCAACACCACGGGGCCGCCGTGTCCCTGCAGCTCGAGGACGTCGTCGCCGGTGAAGGAATGCGGCGCCGGAAAGTGGAGCAGCAGGCCGGAATCGATCAGGCTGCCGTCGGCGGCACGGAAATCGGCCAGCGTGGCGACGCGCGGGGCCGGACAGCGGCCGCCGATGGCCTGCGCGAAGGCGCCGAGCGATGCGCCCGCCACGCGGATGACACCGATGCCGCCCCGCCCGGGCGCGGTGGCGATGGCGGCAATGGTGTCGGGTACGGGGTCAGGCCTTGGCGTCGTTGGCTGCTTTTCCGCCACCTTCGATCATCCGGGTGATCTGCCACTGCTGGGCGATGGACAGGATGTTGTTCACGATCCAGTAGAGCACGAGGCCGGCCGGGAAGAAGAAGAACATCACGCCGAAGATGTACGGCATCATGGTCATCACCTTGGCCTGGATCGGATCGGGCGGCGTCGGGTTGAGCTTGGTCTGGATGACCATCGTGGCAACCATGATCACCGGCAGGACGTAGAAGGGGTCGGCCGAGGACAGATCGGTGATCCACAGCGTCCAGGGGGCGTCGCGCATTTCGACGGCGCCGAGCAGTGCCCAGTAGAGGGCGATGAACACCGGAATCTGGATGAGGATCGGCAGGCAGCCGCCGAGCGGATTGATCTTCTCGGTCTGGTACAGCTTCATCATCTCCTGGTTGAGCTTCTGGCGGTCGCTGCCGTAACGCTCCTTGAGCGCCACCAGGCGCGGCGTGACGGTGCGCATCTTGGCCATCGACTTGTAGCTGGCGGCGGAGAGCGGATAGAAGATGGCCTTGATGGCGACGGTGAGCAGAACGATGGCCCAGCCCCAGTTGCCGACCAGCGTGTGGATGGCGTCCAGGCACCAGAAGATCGGGGCGGCGATGATCGTCAGCCAGCCGTAATCGACCACCAGCGGCAGGCCGGCGGCACCGATGCCACCGTCGGCGACCGGCTTGGCCAGCTGTTCGAGCGTGGACTGGATTTGCGGGCCGGCGTACAGGGGCACCGAAATGCTGGCCGTGGCGCCCGGCGCGGCGGCCGGAACGGGAACGATCACGCCGGCGTTGAAGGCCGGGCTGCCGGCGCCGTCGATCCGGCGCATGTAGTACTCGCGCGGCAGACCGCCCTGCGGGAGCCAGGCGGCGACGAAATAGTGCTGGACCATCGCCAGCCAGCCGTCGTCGGCCTTGGCGTTGAACTTGGCCTTGCCCTTTTCGATGTCGGCGAAATCGATCTTCTGGAACTTCTCCTGCTCGGTGTAGACCGCCGGGCCGGTGAAGGTGCTGACCATCTTGCTTTCGCCTTCAGGCGCCTGGCTGTCGCGCTGCAGCTGGTAGTAGGCATGCGCGGCGACTTCCTTCTGGCTGCCGTTGGCGATCTCGTAGCGGACGTCGATCAGGTAGCTGCCCTGGGTGAAGGTGAGGATCTTGGCCACGCGCACGCCGTCCGGCGAGGTCGCCTCGAGGCGCAGCGCGACACTGCGTTCGCCATCGCTGGTCTCGCGCTTGCCGGGTTGCACCGCGTAGATCGTCTTGTGCGTCGGCAGGCCGTCGCCGATCAGGCCGCTCTGCGCCGCGTACTGGTGGCGGGCCTCGAAGAGGCGGAAGTTGGCCTTCTTGTCGGTGGTCGCCTTGTAGCGGGACAGCTCGAGATCGACGATGTCGCCGCCGAGCGTGGACACCGTCGCCGTATAGAGGTCGGTGCTGACGGTCACGGTTTCGGCCTGCGCGGCCGGTGCCGGGGTGGCCGCGGCCGCCGTTGCGCCGGGAGCGCCCGGCGTCGCCGATTGCAGGCTGGCCGACGGTTTGGGCGCGGCACCGTCGGCTTGGGCGGTGGCGGCCGCCGGAGCGGCGGGCGGCAGGTTGTATTTCTGCCAGGCGTCCCAGAGCATGACCAGCGAGAAGGTGAAGACGAGCAGCAGAAGCAGGCGTCGGTTATCCATGAACGGCCTATGCGGTTGTTTTTTCAGGGAAGGGGGTCGTAGCCGCCGGGGTTCCACGGGTGGCAGCGGAAGATTCGCGCGATGCCGAGCCGGGCTCCCTTGAGCGGACCGTATTTCTCGATGGCGTCGACGCAATATTCCGAGCAGCTGGGAAAGAAACGGCAGCGACGGCCGAGCAGGGGGCTGATCGCGTATTGGTAGAACCGTATCGGTGCCAGCAGCAGATATTTCATCGGCTCATCGTTCGGGTGAGGCCATCTTGCCGAGCAGGCCCCGGATTTCCTCGGCCAGCTGTCGCCGGTCGAGCGTTTTCGGCCGGACCGCCAGCCGCAGCACCAGATCGCGCGATGGCAGGCGCGACCGCAGGAGACGGAAGTGCTCGCGCGCCAGGCGCTTGACGAGATTGCGATCGACGGCGCGCTTGAGCAATCGCTTGGCGACCACCACGCCGAGACGGGCGCCCTCGCCCTCATCAGCCGACCGGAGGCGGTAATGTAACAGGAAAAGCGGGCTCTTCAGCGCCCTCCTGAAACCAAAAACGGATGAAAACTCATCCGTTCTGGTCAGGCGATACTGCTTGGGGAACGCGCAGGCGGCTGCCCTGCGTTCTCCCGTCCGGGCGTCCGGGCTCAAACCGCCAGACGATGACGGCCCTTGGCGCGACGGGCACGGATGACGGCGCGGCCACCCCGGGTGCTCATGCGGACGAGGAAGCCATGGGTGCGCTTGCGGCGGACGACCGACGGTTGATAAGTGCGTTTCATGTTAACCCTTTGAAGTCAAAGCGAAGTAAACGCGTAATTAGACAGGCCGTACCCCGCTCTTGTCAAGCCCAAATTTTTCCCGTTCCTGTGGATAACTCAAGCGCAAACGGTTAGAATTGGCCCTTCGCAGTTTCTGCCGGATGCGCAAAATAATGTTTAAAAACAAAAACAAGCGCCATCCAACCCAAGGCATTTCAAGAACTTCCCGGCTCCGGCGCGCATGCCCCGGGCTGTTGCGCGGGACGTGTCGAATCGACGATGCGTCCCGGTTTCGCCAATTCAGGATCGCATCGTATCGCCCGCAATGAGTAGTTTCTGGACTTCCTGCCTGAGCCAGTTCGAACAGGAACTGCCGCCTCAGCAATTCAACACCTGGATTCGCCCCCTGCGCATGGAAGGCGAGGAGGACGCGGCCAATGGTCTGCGTCTCGTGGCGCCCAACGGCTTCATCCTGAAATGGGTCAAGGAACGCTATCTGAGCCGCATCGAGGAGCTTGGCAGCGCCTATTTCTCGGTGCCGGTCTCGATCTCGCTGGCGCTCGGCGAGCGCAAGACGGCTCCGGCCGTTTCGGCGGGGACGAGCGCACCGCTGGCCTCCCCTGCCCCGGCGGTCCCGGCACGCCCCGGGAGCAGCACGGCCGCGTCCGCGCCGGCGGCGGTTTCCCGCACCCCGTCGAGCTACGAGAAGACCCGCCTGATTCCGGGATTCACCTTCGACAACCTGATCGTCGGCAAGGCCAACGACCTTGCCCGCGCCGCAGCGACGCAGGTCGCGCACAACCCGGGCGGCGCGGCCTACAACCCGCTGTTCATCTACGGCGGGGCCGGCCTCGGCAAGACCCACCTTGTACACGCCATCGGCAACCAGATCCTGGCGCACAACCCGGACAAGGTGGTGCGCTATGTACACGCCGAGGATTACTACTCCGACGTCGTGCGCGCCTATCAGCAGAAATCGTTCGATGTGTTCAAGCGCTACTACCGCTCGCTCGACGTGCTGCTGCTCGACGACGTGCAGTTCTTCAACGGCAAGAACCGCACGCAGGAAGAATTCTTCTTCGTCTTCAACGCGCTGATCGAGGCCCGCAAGCAGATCGTGATCAGCTGCGACACCTATCCGAAGGACATCTCGGGGCTCGAGGACCGGCTGATCACCCGCTTCGACTGGGGCCTGACGGTGCAGATCGAGCCGCCGGAAACCGAGATGCGCGTCGCCATCCTGAAGAAGAAGGCGGAGGCCGAGGGGGTTTCGCTCGACGACGAGGTGGCCTTCTTCATCGCCAAGCACCTGCGCTCCAACGTCCGCGAACTGGAGGGCGCGCTCAAGAAGGTTCTCGCGTACTCCTCCTTCCACGGCCGCCGCATCGCGCTCGACCTCGCCAAGGAAGCGCTGAAGGACGTGATCGGCGCGGTCAACCGCCAGATCACCGTGGAGAACATCCAGAAGACGGTCGCCGACTACTTCAAGATCAAGGTTTCCGACCTCTTCTCGAAGAAGCGCACACGGGTCATCGCCCGCCCGCGCCAGGTTGCGATGTGGCTGGCCAAGGATCTCACCTCGCAGAGCTACCCGTCGATCGGCGAGGCCTTCGGCGGGCGCGATCACACCACGGTGCTGCACGCGGTGCGCACCATCGAATCGCTGCGGGCCAAGGACAACGAGTTGAATCACGACCTGCACGTTCTCCTGCAGGTGCTGAAGGGCTGAACGGGCAGTGGATAAGTGTTCGTTTTTGTTGTGGATGGTGGGTGGAGAAGTGCTTTCGGGCAGGCCTGTGGATAAATAATGCAGTTCGATCCACAGCGCGATACAGGCGTTTCCCAGCCCGGAAAAATTGGTTCAAATCATTGAAATGCAATAGTTAAATAGAGATATCCACAGAATTGTCTCTGAGATTGTCTTTATAGGATTTGTATATATGGTCTTGATTAACACCCAACGCGACACGCTGCTGTCGCCGCTGCAGTCGGTTTCCGGGATCGTCGAAAAGCGGCACACGCTGCCCATCCTTTCGAACGTCCTGCTCGAGAAGAAGGGCGACACGCTCACCCTGCTCGCCACCGACGTCGAAATCCAGGTCACCACATCGACCAGCGTCGAGCTCGGCGATGGCGACGGTGCCGTCACCGTGGGCGCGCGCAAGCTGCAGGACATCCTGCGCTCGCTGCCCGAGTCCGCCAAGGTCAGCCTCGTGCTCGAGGACAAGCGCCTGCAGGTGCGTGCCGGCAAGAGCCGCTTCAGCCTGCAGACCCTGCCGGCGGCGGATTTCCCGCGCATGGCGATCAACGAGAGCGGACTGCGCAAGTTCACCGTGACGCAGCGGCAGTTCCGCCAACTGCTCGCGCAGACGCAGTACGCGATGGCCGCGCAGGACGTCCGCTACTACCTGAACGGCCTGCTGCTGCTGGTCGAGGACGGCGAACTGCGCGCGGTGGCTACCGACGGTCACCGCCTCGCCTACGCCAGCATGCCGCTGGAGGCCGCCGAAGCCCCGGCCGGCGAACGGCTCGAACTGATCCTGCCGCGCAAGACCGTGCTCGAACTCAACCGCCTGCTTGCCGACAATGACGAGCCGCTGACGATCGAGATGGCCAGCAACCAGATCCGCTTCAGCTTCGGCCACATCGTGCTGGTTTCCAAACTGATCGACGGCAAGTTCCCCGACTACCAGCGGGTGATCCCGGCCTCGCTGAAGAACGTGGTCACGCTCGAGCGCACCGCCCTGCTGCAATCCATGGTGCGCGCGGCGATCCTGACCAACGAGAAGTTCCGCGGCGTGCGCCTGGTGCTGGGTGACGGCAGCCTCAAGATCATGGCCGCCAACGCCGAGCAGGAGGAAGCGCAGGAGGAACTGGAAGTCGATTACAGCGGCGATCCGCTCGACGTCGGCTTCAACGTCGGCTACCTGCTCGACGTGCTCAACAATACCTCGGTCGATAATATCCAGTGGGGCTTCAACGACGCCAACTCGAGCGCCCTGCTGATGGTTCCCGGCAACGACCGCTTCAAGTACGTCGTCATGCCGATGCGCATCTGAGGCCGCCCCGGACTCCCCCTGCAGCAGTCGTTTCACGTGAAACAGGATTTGAACGAGCATGAGTGAAGAGAACAGCCAACCCGCCTACGACGAAGACAGCATCCAGCAGCTGGAAGGCCTGGAGGCCGTGCGCAAGCGCCCGGGCATGTACATCGGCGATACCTCCGATGGCACCGGCCTGCATCACATGGTGTTCGAGGTGGTGGACAACGCGATCGACGAGGCGCTGGCCGGCCACTGCGACGACATCGTGATCACCATTCATGCCGACAATTCGATTTCCGTGACCGACAACGGCCGTGGCATTCCCACCGGCATCAAGTTCGACGACAAGCACGAACCGAAGCGCTCGGCCGCCGAGATCGTGATGTGCGTGCTGCACGCCGGCGGCAAGTTCAACCAGAACTCCTACAAGGTCTCCGGCGGCCTGCACGGCGTCGGCGTCTCCTGCGTGAACGCCCTCTCCAAGTGGCTGCGCCTGACCATCCGCCGCGACGGCAAGAAGCACTGCCTCGAATTCAACCGCGGCCACGTGGTCGACCGGCTGGTCGAAGTGCAGAACGGCGTCGAGGTCTCGCCGCTGAAGATCGTCGGCGACACCGAGAAGCGCGGCACCGAGGTGCATTTCCTCGCCGACGAGGAAATCTTCGGCCACATCGAGTTCCACTACGAAATCCTCGCCAAGCGCCTGCGCGAACTGTCCTTCCTGAACAACGGCGTGAAGATCCGCCTGGTCGACCAGCGCACCGGCAAGGAGGAAGACTTCGCCTTCTCCGGCGGCGTCAAGGGCTTCGTCGACTACATCAACCGCAGCAAGAGCGTCCTGCACCCGAACGTCTTCTATTCCACCGGCGAATCGACCATTCCCACCGGCGGCACGATCAGCGTCGAAGTGGCGATGCAGTGGAACGACTCCTACGCCGAGCAGGTGCTCTGCTTCACCAACAACATCCCGCAGTCCGACGGCGGCACCCACCTCACCGGCCTGCGCGCGGCGATGACGCGGGTGATCAACAAGTACATCGAGGAAAACGAGATCGCCAAGAAGGCCAAGGTGGACATCACCGGCGACGACATGCGCGAAGGCCTTGCCTGCGTCCTCTCGGTAAAGATGCCCGACCCCAAGTTCGCCTCGCAGACCAAGATGAAGCTGGTCTCCAGCGAAGCGCGCCCGGCCGTCGAGGAAGTCGTCGCCGCCAGGCTTGCCGAATTCCTCCTCGAAAATCCGATCGACGCCAAAACCATCACCGGCAAGATCGTCGAGGCCGCCCGCGCCCGCGACGCCGCGCGCAAGGCCCGCGAGATGACCCGCCGCAAAGGCGTGCTCGACGGCATCGGCCTGCCCGGCAAGCTCGCCGACTGCCAGGAGAAGGACCCGAGCAAGTGCGAGCTCTACCTCGTCGAGGGCGACTCCGCCGGCGGCTCCGCCAAGCAGGGCCGCGACCGCAAGTTCCAGGCGATCCTGCCGCTCAAGGGCAAGATCCTCAACGTGGAAAAGGCCCGCTTCGACAAGCTGATCTCCTCGCAGGAAATCGTCACCCTGATCACCGCCCTCGGCACCGGCATCGGCAAGGACGAATACAAGCCCGAGAAGCTGCGCTACCACCGCCTGATCATCATGACCGACGCCGACGTCGATGGCGCGCACATCCGCACCCTGCTGCTCACCTTCCTCTACCGCCAGATGCCCGAGCTGGTCGAGGGCGGCCACGTGTACATCGCCCAGCCGCCGCTGTACAAGGTCAAGCACGGCAAGACCGAGCGCTACATCAAGGACGACCACGAGCTCAACCAGTTCCTGCTGCGCCTGGCCCTGGATGAATCGGTGCTGACGCCCAAGGCCGGCGCCGCCCCGATCAGCGGCGCCGCGCTGGAGGAACTGGCACGCGAATACCTGCTGGCCGAAGCGGTGATCAACCGCCTCTCCCACCTGATCAACCCGGAAGTGCTGCACGCCCTGATCGGCGCCAACCTGCACCTCGACCTCGGCAGCGAAAGCGCCGCGCAGGCCAGCGCCGCCGCCCTGATGCGTGCCATCGACGCCAAGGCCGGCGTGACCATCATCGCCCGCTACGACGAAGCGCACGAACGCTGGCAGCTGCGCCTGGAAAAGATGCTGCACGGCAACCTCAAGGTCGGCGTGATCGACGAGGACCTCCTGCTCAGCGGCGACTACGCCCAGCTGCGCAAGACCGCCGAAATGCTCGCCGGCCTATTCGGCCCCGGCGGCTTCGTCGCCCGCGGTGAAAAGAAGAGCCCCGTTGCCAGCTTCGCCGAAGCCATGCGCTGGCTGCTCGCCGAGGTGGAACGCGGCATCAGCAAGCAGCGCTACAAAGGCCTCGGCGAAATGAACCCCGAGCAACTCTGGGAAACCACCATGGACCCCAACGTCCGCCGCCTGCTCAAGGTGCAGATCGAGGACGCCATCAGCGCCGACGAAATCTTCACCACCCTGATGGGCGAACTCGTCGAACCGAGACGGAACTTCATCGAATCGAACGCGCTGGCGGCGAGGAATATTGATGTTTGATTTTGTAGGTTCTCAAGAATGTTTAGATTTTTCTCACATTCTTAGATCTGGTTAGATTTTCAGATCACGAAGGCCATCCAGCTTGGATGGCCTTTTCTTTGTATGGCAGGAGATCGGCCAATGCGGTCTTTCATGTGTTGGTCTCAACAGGTCTGCAATGAGCAAGCATGCAGTCGTTCTTCACCATCCCTACATCCAAACATGGATTAACGCCGCTCAAATGACCAATAAGGGAGAGACTCGACAGGGTCTCTCCCTAGCCAAACACTTAAATTACCTCGGGGGGCTGTCCCGATCTTTCTCCAAGCTCTCGAAGCAACCATGATTTTGCTTCGAGAGGCACCAGCCAATTCTTAAATCGTGGCTGCCAGCGACCGCCCAATGACTGCATGATTGATTTAATCAGCACATTCAGCTCTGGATCGTAGGGCGACCAAATGGCAAGCCCGAATGGACGTTCAATCACATCAACCATCCTATTCTTTACCCAAAAGCGAGTTCTAGGAGCTTTTGCGACCGATGTGCAGACCGCTTCCTGCGCAGGAAGCGGAGTAGCAAGGGCGGCTTGCAATGCAGAGGCTTGTGCCTCGTCGTGAAGTGCTTTCTCATCGAGGAAATGCACCCAACACTTATTCAATGCATGCTCGATCACGTGCTCGGCAAGCAGCTCCCAGGTCCAACGCTCTCCCTGGAAATTCGCTAGATCAATCTCAATTGTCGGAAGACCAAGCTTCTCCAAAACTGCTTGCTTGTCGGGATCGACAAAGTGAGTCACTGCGACCTCCACAAAAAGCATCGTAGTGCCTACTACGGCAACGATGTCCGGCCTGATCTGGCCGACACTCTTCTCCGACGCCACCTCCGTAAAATCCACCCAGCGCTCAGGACGATAAGTGCTCCCTATCCCGACGCGCCCATCTGGTAGCCTGACCTCCTTCTGAATACGGATTTCGGGCACTGTCATGCCGCGATGCTCCAGAAGTAGCTGCTTCGCAGCGAGATGCAGCGCTGTCTCAAGCCCACCCTCGCACTCGCTGTCCGCTACATGCGCAAAATGCCACTCTCGAATGTCACCTTGGCGAGCGATTACCGCTTCTCTGCAGCAAGGGCAGACACATTCGCACGCTAGCCCCCGAGCCACTTCATCGACGGACCGAATCCGGCCTTCCTTGTCCATGGCAAATGATTGAAGCAAACTCCGATTTTCCATTCCGTTTCTCCTTTTCAAATGAGCGATACCGCTGTCCATTTTTCCGACCTAGACGCCACGGAACAGGGGGTAAAGGGGGTTGAAACGGGGTTTGATGCAACCGATCTCTTTGTTTTTCTTGGGGAACGAGCTTCTGCCTGGAAGGAGTGTGCGAACCTCAATGTGCAGTTGTTGCGCGCGCTCTGCCAGCTCTCAATCGGCGACCCGCAGAAGGCGAAAATCGGATTCACCTCGCTGGAGATCGTCCACGCAATTTCGAAGATTCGAGGACGCCCGTGGTCTGATGCCAAGGACAAAGAGCGGATGTCGGACGACGTCCGACAGCAGTGGAACAAGCTTCAGAAGACTTGGGAAAGCAAAGGCGAAGGGATCGGCCAACAGTTTTCTGACGCAGGCCTCTCCTACATCCCTCTCCTTAAGAAGATCGAAGGCGGCGGTACCGGTAATCTGACCCTGCATCGCATAGAGTGGGTCCTGCCCGATGTCGCCCGACCTCCTACTGAATTGACGATTGCAGCCCCAGCCAGTTCGGATGGTCCAACGACCATCCGGTATGTGTGCGAAGACATCCAGGAGGCCAATCCATTTGCTCGCATCTTTACCAGAGGCTATTTCTTGGTGGGCTGGCGAAAGCATCTTTATATCGCCGTGCTGGCCGTACCACTGATACTTCTCTGGCTGATGTTAGTTCAGGTGACGTTCGGAATCACATGGTCTTATGTTGTGGGCACCAGAAACGTCCTGTCTTCTCTTTTCTCGCTGGGTGTGATGTATTGGGCATTCTGGGCTTGTCTTGGCCCCCTGTATAAGCTCGGCACCGACAAGATCGTCATTGCTCCCTGGTGGATGCAGTCGACGGAGGAAGATCGACTTTTAGAACGGCGAGCGCCGCCCCGCCATTCAGAAAAATCCATCAAAGCCGTCCGTTACGTTGCGACCTGTCCGCTGTGCGGTGGGAAGGTCTTCGCCACCAAAGGCCGCTGGGAATTCCTTGGCAGGATTGTGGGGCGCTGTGAAGAGACGCCGGTAGAGCATGTCTTTTCCTTTGACCACGTCACCCGTAACGGTCGCAATCTACGGTAAGAGGTTGAAGGAGGGTGAAGCCGAGAACGCCAAGCTCAAATAGCGGCTGGCTGAATCGATTCTGGCTGCAGAGGCGCCGAAAGCGGCTTTGAGTCGAGCGGTCGCACTGATGTGCCCCCCGTAATCAGTGCCAACAGCAATTGAGTAGGGTCCCTTTTCGAGAAGGAGAATGGACATGCTCTTTCTTCGGAAGAGCAGATCATCGGGTTTCTGAAGCAGGCGGAGGCTGCTGTTCCTGTCAAGGAGTTGCGCCGGCAACACGGTTTCACGGACGTCTCGTTCTACGCTTGCTGGGATGACTGTGCCGGACGCCAAGCGTTACCGACGCATCCCCCTTCCCCCCACAAATACCTCGATCCCCCCTCCCCTGCTCTGAGATAATCCGCGCTGGCGTTTTCGCGGTGCGGGGTGGTCCGTGCGCCGCGCTGCGGGGCGGATGCCCTGTTGGCGGGATGCCGCGCCTTCTACCGAGCAGTTTTCATGATCGAGCTATTTTCCCTCCACGATCCCTGGCTGATGGTCAGCCTGGTGGTCGCTCTTGCCTTCGTTCTCGCCTTCGAGTTCATCAACGGGTTTCACGATACGGCCAACGCGGTGGCCACGGTGATCTACACGCGGGCGATGACGCCCTACGTGGCGGTGATTTCCTCGGGCATCTTCAATTTTCTCGGTGTGCTGCTCGGCGGTGTGGGGGTGGCCTACGCGATCGTGCATCTGTTGCCGGTCGAGCTCCTGATCGACGTGGATACCGGGCGCGGGCTGGCGATGGTCTTCTCGATGCTGGCGGCGGCCATTGCCTGGAACCTTGGCACCTGGTACGTCGGGATTCCCGCCTCGAGCTCGCATACGCTGATCGGTTCGATCCTCGGCGTGGGCCTGGCCAATGCCTTCATCACCGGGATCAGCGTGGCGGACGGGGTCAACTGGCAGAAGGCGATCGACATCGCGATTTCGCTGGTGGCGTCGCCGCTGGCCGGTTTCCTGGTCGCCGGGCTGATCCTGATCGTGCTCCGCTGGTACAAGCCGCGTTCCTCGATGCATGTGACGCCGGAGGCGCGCAAGGATGGCATGGGCAAGAAGCATCCGCCGTTCTGGAACCGGCTGGTGCTGGTTCTCTCGGCGATGGGGGTGAGCTTCGTGCACGGTTCGAACGACGGGCAGAAGGGCATCGGCCTGATCATGCTGGTGCTGATCGGCATCGTGCCGGCGCAGTTTGCGCTCAACCTCAACAGCAGCAGTTACGACATCGCGCGGACGCGCGATTCGGCGCAGATTCTCGGCGAGTTCTACCAGCGCAACGCGGCCACGCTGTCCGGCTACCTTGCCCTCGGCAAGCGCAACGGTTCGGATCTGCCCGCGCTGTACCGCTGCGAGCCGGAGCAGACGGAGATCACGCTGGCCGCTCTCGAGCGCACGCTGGCGGGGGTGAAGAATTACGCGGATCTCGCGCCGCAGGCGCGCATCGACGTGCGCCGCTACATCCTCTGTCTCGACGATACGGCGCGCAAGGTCGGCAAGCTGGGCTTCCTGCCCGCCGCCGAGAAGCGCGAGCTGGCGCACCTGCGCAAGGATCTTTCCACTTCGACGCAGTACGCGCCGTTCTGGGTGGTGATTGCCGTGGCGCTGGCGCTCGGCATCGGCACCATGGTCGGCTGGAAGCGCGTGGTGCTCACCGTCGGCGAGAAGATCGGCAAGCAGGGCATGACCTACGCCCAGGGGATGAGCGCGCAGGTGACGGCGGCGATGGCGATCGGCCTGGCCAACGTGTTCTCGCTGCCGGTGTCGACCACGCACGTGCTGTCCTCCGGCGTGGCCGGAACCATGGTGGCCAACCGCAGTGGCCTGCAGGGCGAGACGATCACCCACATCCTGCTGGCGTGGGTGCTCACGCTGCCGATCACGATCCTGCTGTCGGCCGCCTTCTACTGGCTGGCCCATCATTTCTTCATCGCCTGAGCGGTCCAGCCGGGGCATCCTTCCGCGAGCTTTCGATGACGCTTGAACGTTTGCTGCAGTCGCAGGGTTTCGGCAGCCGGCGCGAATGCCGGGGGCTGGTGCTGGCCGGGCGAGTCTGCGTGGCCGGGGTGCCCTGCGACGATCCGGGGGCCGAGTTCGATCCCGAGGGGCTGCGCTTCACGGTCGACGGCGAGGAATGGGGCTGGCACCGCCAGGTCTATCTGGCGCTGCACAAGCCGGCCGGCTACGAGGTTTCCAACCGGCCGCAGCATCATCCGAGCGTGTTCTCGCTGCTGCCGGTGCCGCTGCGCGAGCGCGGCGTGCAGGCGGTCGGCCGGTTGGACGAGGACACCACCGGGCTGCTGCTGCTTTCCGACGACGGGCAGTTCATCCACACCTACAGCTCGCCGAAGAAGAAGGTGCCCAAGGTCTACGAGGTGACGACGCGGCATCCGGTGGAGACGGCACAGGTGGCAGCGCTGCTCGCCGGCGTGCAGCTGCACGACGAGCCGGCGCCCATCGCGGCGGCGGCCTGCGAGCGGGTGGCGGAACACCACCTGCGGCTGACCGTCACCGAGGGCAAGTATCACCTCGTCAAGCGCATGGTGGCGGCCGCCGGCAACCGCGTCGAGGCCCTGCACCGCTCGCGTATCGGCGGGCTGGCGCTGCCGCCCGGGCTGGCGCCGGGGCTCTGGCGCTGGCTGGATGCCGCCGACCTCGCCCGTCTCGCCGAACCCTCCTGAAGTCGCTTCACGGCTGCTTTGCGTCCATTTCCGCGTGGCGGGTTGCCGCTCGTCGCCGTCCGGGGCATGATTGATCGGATCAATCCCCGGAGGAATTCCGATGCAAACCGTACTGATCATCGTCCATGCGCCGGCCTACGGCAGCGAGCGGATGCTGAGCGCGCTGCGCCTGGCCACGGCGATTGCCGGGCAGGAGGTGGAAACGGTCGATCTGCGCCTGTTCATGATGTCCGACGCGGTGACCGTGGGCTTGCCGAACCAGCCCGGTCCGGAGGCCGGCGGCGGCCTGCAGCAGATGCTCGAGGCGCTGGCGCAGCGCGGGGCGCGCATCCGCCTGTGCCGGACCTGTGCGGTGGCGCGGGGGCTCGGCGAGGCGGCGCTGATTCCCGGCGTCTCGATCGGCACCCTGCCCGAACTGGCAGAATGGACGCTGGCGGCGGACAAGGTCGTGACCTTCTGAGGCGCGCGCGATGACGCTGACCGAACTGCGCTATATCGTGATGCTGGCGCGCGAGCGCCATTTTGGCCGCGCCGCCGAGCGCTGCCATGTCAGCCAGCCGACCCTTTCGGTGGCGCTCAAGAAGGTCGAGCAGCGCTATGGCGTGCTGCTCTTCGAGCGCTCGGCCGCCGACGTGCGGCTGACGCCGCTCGGCGAGCAGATCGCGCGGCAGGCCGAGCGGGTGCTCGAGGAGGCGGCGAAGCTGCGCGAGATTGCCGAGCAGGGGCACGATCCGCTGGTCGGCCCGCTGCGTCTCGGGGTGATCTACACCATCGCGCCCTACCTGCTGCCGCGTCTGATTCCATCGCTGCACGCCCGTGCGCCGCGCATGCCGCTCTACCTGCAGGAGAACTTCACCGTGCGCCTGGCCGAGCAGCTGCGGCGCGGCGAGCTGGATGCGATTGTCGTTGCCCTGCCCTTCGAGGAACCGGGCATCGTCACCCGCGCGGTATACGACGAGCCCTTCCGCGTCGCCCTGCCGGCCGGCCATCCCTTCGCCGCGCAGGCGACGGTCTCGCCCGAGCAGGTGGCGTCCGAGAACCTGCTGCTGCTGGGCAGCGGCAACTGCTTCCGCGACCAGGTGGTGCAGGCCTGCCCGCATCTTTCCGAACCGGGCGGGGTCAATGGCGCGCTTGAGGGCAGTTCGCTGGAAACGGTGCGCCACATGGTGGCGAGCGGCGTCGGCATGTCGGTGGTGCCGGCCTCAGCGGCCGAGTCCTGGCCGCACGACGGGGCGCTGCTGCAGATCCGTCCGTTCTCCGAGCCGGCACCCTGCCGGCGCGTGGTGCTGGCCTGGCGGGTGACCTTTCCGCGTCCGCAGGCGATCGATGCCCTGCGCGCGGCAATTCTCGATGCGCCACCGCCGGGTGTGACACCGCTGCCATAGTCCTGCGCAATCGGTAATATCGTTAGAATCAATTTGTCCGTGGCCGCGGCGCGGCTAGTCTTGAAACAGGCGAACGTTTCCATTCCTGAAGGGAGAACACCATGACCAGCAAGATCGATATCGGCATCGGCGAGAAGGACCGCAAGAAGATCGCGGAAGGCCTCTCGCGGCTGCTCGCCGACAGCTACACGCTGTACCTGAAGACGCACAACTTCCACTGGAACGTCACCGGCCCGATGTTCCAGACCCTGCACCTGATGTTCCAGGCGCAGTACACCGAGCAGTGGAACGCCCTCGACCTGATCGCCGAGCGCATCCGCGCGCTGGGCTTTCCGGCGCCGGGTTCGTACAAGCGCTTCGTCGAACTTTCCTCGATTCCCGAGGAGGACGGCGTGCCCAAGGCGAAGGACATGATCCGCCAGCTGGTGTCGGCGCAGGAGGCGGTGGCGCGCACGGCGCGCGAGGTGTTCGTCGTGGTCGACAAGGCCAACGACCAGCCGACCGCCGACCTGCTCACGCAGCGCATGGAGGTGCATGAAAAGACGGCGTGGATGCTGCGCAGCCTGCTTGAGGACTGAGCGGCCGCGACGCCAGCGGGCGCGGAACGGACGTTCTTTCCGCTGACGTTTCACGTGAAACAAGAATGGCAGCCCGCGGGCTGCCATTTCTTTTGCGGGGGGCGGCCGCTCAGCTTTCGCTGCGGGGCGCGGCCTTCTTGCGCGGGGCGGCTTTCTTGCCGGCATCCGCCGCGGCCTCGGCCGTGGCTTTTTCCTTGTCCTTGCCGGCGCCCGCCTTGGGCTTCGCTTCGCGTTTCTCGAACTCGAAGCCGACCTTGCCGTCGGCGCCGCGCACGAGGAAGGCGGAGAACTTGCGCCGCGTGCGCGCCGAGACGAAGTTCTTCAGCAGGTCGGTACGGCCGCTGCTGAGCAGCTTCTGCATCTGCTCCGGTTCCACCGGTTGCTGCAGGATCACCTTGCCCGAGCGGAAGTCGCAGCTCTTGGCGGGACCGACGGATTTCTCGCAGACGTAGGCCATGCCGTGCTCGAAGACGCGGGCGCTGCATTTGGGGCAGGCACCGAGCGGCTGCCGGTCGGAGAAGTCGACCTCCTCGGCACTGCCCTCCTCGCCTGCCGCGCCCTGGCCGAAATCGAACTCGGGCTGGTTGTCGGCGTTGAGCTTGATGATGGCGTTGAAGGGGCGGCCCATCTTGTTGCGGAAGCCGGTGAGCGGGCCGATCTTGCGCGCGGTGAGCAGTTCCTCGATCTCGGCGGCTTCGTACTGGCGGCCGGCGACGATCTTCCAGAGCGCGAAATCGCAGGCCTGGCACTGGAATTTCTTGTAGGTTTCCTTGATCCTGCCGCCGCACTTCGGGCACGGCGTGGCGAGTTCGCCGAAGTCGCCGGGGATGGTGTCGCTGTCGTAGCTCTTGGCACGGTCGACGATGTGCTGCGTCATCGCCGCGATTTCCTTCATGAAGGCATCGCGCGACATCTCGCCGCGCTCCATGCGCGCCAGCTTGTATTCCCACTCGCCGGTGAGTTCCGGCGCGGTCAGTTCGGGAATCCCGAGCCCGTTGAGCAGGGTCATCAGCGAGAAGGCCTTGGCGGTCGGCTGCAGTTCGCGCCCCTCGCGGTGCAGGTACTGCTCGCCGATCAGGTTCTCGATGATCTGTGCGCGGGTGGCCGGTGTGCCGAGGCCGCGTCCGGCCATCGCTGCCTTCAGCTCCTCGTCGTCGACCATCTTGCCGGCGCCCTCCATGGCGGAGAGCAGCGTCGCTTCCGAATAGCGTGCCGGCGGACGGGTCTCGCTGGCGTTGAGCAGCACCTCCTCGGTGCGGACCTTCTCCTTGGGCTGCACCGGGACCAGGTTGCCCTCGTCGCCCTCCTGGCCTTCCTTGCCGTAAACGGCAAGCCAGCCCGGATTGACCAGCACCTTGCCCTCGGTCTTGAACGGTTCGCCCTCGACACGGGTGATGCGGGTGGTGATCAGGTATTCGGCGGCCGGGTAGAAGACGGCGAGGAAGCGCTTGACGACCATGTCGTAGAGCTTCTGCTCGGGTTCCGAGAGGTGCTTGGGTGCCTGCAGCGTCGGGATGATCGCGAAGTGGTCGGAAATCTTGGCGTTGTTGAAGATGCGCTTGTTGGGTAGCACCCAGTTGCGCGCCAGCACCTGGTGCGCGAACGGCGAGTAGCGGGCGAGCAGCGCTTCGTCGTGACCCTTGCCGACGCCTTCGCCGGTGAGCATGGCCAGCGTCTGCTTGACCGTGCCGAGGTAGTCCTCGGGCAGCGCGCGCGCGTCGGTACGCGGATAGGTGAGCACCTTGTGCTTTTCGTAGAGGGCCTGCGCGAGGCCGAGCGTGGCCTTGGCCGAGAAGCCGAAGCGGCCGTTCGCTTCGCGCTGCAGGCTGGTCAGGTCGTAGAGCAGCGGCGAGAGCTGCGTCGAGGGCTTGGCCTCCTCGCTGACCTCGCCCGGCTTGCCGACGCACTTGCCCTGCAGGGCCCTGGCGGTGGCTTCGTCCCACAGACGGGTGGCGCGCGCATGCTCGTCGCCGCCCTCGTCCGCCGTCTTGCCCTGGAATTTCTCGTCGAACCACTTGCCGCGGTATTCGCCGGCGGCGCAGATGAAAACACCTTCGAGTTCCCAGTAGGCGCGCGGCTTGAACTTGCGGATCTTGTCCTCGCGGTCGACCAGCAGTGCCAGTGTCGGCGTCTGCACGCGCCCGACGGTGGTCAGGTGGAAGCCGCCGGTCTTGGAGTTGAAGGCGGTCATCGCGCGCGTGCCGTTGATGCCGACCAGCCAGTCCGATTCCGAGCGGCAGACGGCGGCATCGGCCAGACCCTGCATCTCGGCGCCGGCGCGCAGGCGCGAGAAGCCTTCCTTGATCGCCTGCTGGGTCATCGACTGCAGCCACAGGCGTTCGACCGGCTTGCCGCTCTTCGCGTGCTGCGCGATGTAGTTGAAGATCAGCTCGCCCTCGCGGCCCGCGTCGCAGGCATTGATCAGGCCGCCGACGTCCTTGCGCTTGATCAGCCGGGTCAGCAGCTTGAGGCGCGATTCGGATTTCTCGATCGGCTTGAGTGCGAAGTGCGGGGGAATCACCGGCAGGTGGGCGAACGACCACTTGCCGCGCTTGACCTCGTATTCCTCGGGACAGGCCAGTTCGAGCAGGTGGCCGACCGCCGACGACAGGACGTATTCATCGCTCTCGTAGTAGTCGTCGTGCTTGGCGAACCCGCCGAGGGCGCGCGCGATGTCGGCGGCGACGGAGGGTTTCTCGGCGATGATCAGCTTCTTGCTCATGGCGGTTTTGCCCGGGAGAGTGGCGATGTCATGACGCACGGGCGCCATGGTGCGGGGCATGATAAGTGGACTGTACCGCGCTTGGCAAGCCGCGATGCCGCCCGGCAGGCCTTGCCGTAAGGGGTTTGCCGGGGATGCGGGAAAGGCTCAGTGCATCAGTTCCGGATCGGCGTCGTAGAGCAGTTCCTCGACGATCAGCGGTTCGAGATCCTCGTCGCGGCTCCAGAGGACCATCAGGACGATGATCTTGAAGCGGGCCAGCGGCACCGGATCGTCCTCGAGCGACATCGCGCGGTCGAGGATCTGCTCGCGCACGGTGGGCGAGACGACGCCGGCCGCTTCGAGGAAGACGATGAAGTTCAGGCAGTCGATGCCGAGCCGCGACTGCTCTTCCGTTGTGTATACGCGCACGGCCCGCGGGCTGCACTCGAAGCTGGCGGCCTGGCTGGTCTTCAGGGTGTCGAGCCAGTCGAGGGCGACGGTGATTTCCTCCTCCTCGAAACCGGCGGCCGAGAGCTTGCGCGCCAGGGCGTCGGGCTTCGGATGCGCGCTGAAGTCCTGATAGTTTTCGAAGAGGTAGACGAGGATGTCGATCATGGGATTCGCTGCGGTTACGTGCCGGACAGACGCTGATAGCGTCCGCCCGGCAGGCTGGCAACTCGACCGTCGAGTTCCAGATGCAGCAGCATCACGGAAAGCGCCTCCGCCGTCAAGCCGCTGCGCTCGACCAGGGTGTCGACGGCGCAGGGGTCGTGTCCGAGTGCGTCGAGGACGCGGGCATGCTCATCCGCGGGGACTTCGCCGGACCGATCGCGTGCGGCGGGCGGGGGAGCCGGTGGCACGGCAGCCGGCCAGCACAGCTCCTCGAGGACATCCTGCGCGGTTTCGACAAGCTTGGCGCCCTGCTTGATCAGGGCGTGGCAGCCGCGTGCCTGCGGCGAGTGGATCGAACCGGGAATGGCGAAAACCTCGCGTCCCTGCTCAGCGCCCAGACGGGCAGTGATCAGCGAGCCGCTTTGCGGCGCGGCCTCGACAACCAGCACGCCGCGCGCGAAGCCGGAGATCAGGCGGTTGCGGCGCGGAAAATTGGCGGCCATCACCGGCGAGCCGAGCGGCAGTTCGGAAACGATGCAGCCCTGCTCGCCGATTTCCAGGGCGAGGGCGTGGTTGCGCGCCGGGTAGATGCGGTCGATGCCGGTGCCGACGAAGGCCACGGTGCCGGCAGGCGTGCGCAGGGCGCCGCGATGCGCTGCCGCGTCGATGCCGAGCGCGAGTCCGCTGGCAATGGTCAGTCCGGCGGCAGCGAGGGCGGTGGCGAACTGTTCGGCATTCTCGATGCCCTGCGGGGTCGGATTGCGGCTGCCGACGATGGCCAGCGCCGGACGGGCGAGCAATTCGTGCCGGCCGCGCACGTAGAGGACGCTGGGCGGATCGGGGATTTCCAGCAGGGAGCGGGGGTAGTCGGGGTCGGCCAGGGTCAGGATCCGCCGCCCCGGGTCGTCGGCCCAGCGCAAGGCGGCGTCGATGCCGGCGGTGGCATCGTATTCGAGCAGACGGGCGGCGCGGGCCTCGCCGATCAGCGCCGCGACGGCGTCGTGGCCGGCAGCGAAGATCGTTTCCGGCAGGCCGAAGGCGCCGAGCAGGCGGCGCTGCGTCGCACCGCCGATGCCCGGTGCGAGGGTCAGACGCAGCCAGGCGGCGAGCGACGCGTCGTCGCGCATTTACTCCGGTGTGGCAACGTAGTCGTTGATCGCGACGGGGCCCCGGGTCTCCAGGATGATGCCGTAGGACATCCGGTCGAAGATGCGGAACACCATCAGCAGGCCGATGCGCTCCGGCGGCGCCTTGACGACTTCCAGACGGTCGTTCTCGTCGCGCTGTTCGAAGGTCCGGTTGCTCTTGATGGCGAGAACGTGGCCAACCTCGAGTCCGGCCTCGCTGCCCTGGTTGAGCAGGAGCACCGAGTACTTGCCGCCCTCGCGGACGCCGCCGTAGATCGAGACGACGCGACCATTCACACTGACGTCGGGCTTGTGCGGCGCGTAGCTGATCAGCGGCGGCTGCTTGTTCTCGACCAGGCGGTCGCCGCGCGAGATTTCCTCCTTGGCGGTGACGATCGAGAAGATCGCCGGGTTGCCCGGCGTCTGCTGTTCGGCGGTGCCGAGGTAGTAGGCCTCGAGGCCGAGCACGTCCTTGCTGTCGGGGTCGAGGACCGGGCGACCGGGACGATAGACCGACCACTTTTCGATCTTGGGATCGGCGCCCGTGACGTAGGCCGTGTCGCCGTTGCCGAGATAGACGCGGTCGCCGGGGGTGGCGACGATGCGCGGGGCGGAGACGAAATCCTTCTCCTCGATGATCAGCGGCGAGGACAGGAAGGGATTGATGATGTTGGTCGGAATCGTCGGGATTTCCTGGGTGTTCTCCTCGACGTAGACCTTCGGCTGCAGCCGCTTCGGCCCCGATTGCAGCGACAGGCGCGGCCTGCCGTCGGCGTCGCGCTCGAGGACGATGACGTCGCCCGGATAGATGCGGTGCGGGTTCTTGACCTGTTCCTTGTTCAGGCGCCAGATTTCCGGCCAGCGCCAGGGATCCTTGAGGAACTTGCCGGCGATGCCCCACAGCGTGTCGCCGCGCACCACGACGTGACGGTCGGGGGCGTTGCTGGCGAGCGGCAGGGGGTCTCCGGCGGCGCTGCAGAGGGTGGTGGCCGTGGCCAGGACCAGTGCGGATAGGAAGCGGATCATCGTGTTATCCTCATGCGGGCGGCCGGTTCCTCGTCGAGGCCGGCGCTGAAACTTCGGATTCTGTCGCCTGTCATACCGGAGCGCCGGTTCCGGGGCCCGATACCGCGGATCGTGTGCGCCGGCGGCTTGACGGAATCGTGGCATTGCGTGGCGTACAATCCCCCGCCGAAGTGCCGTTCCTGTCGCCGTTATTTTCAAGACATTGCGTTAGATTCTGCACGTAATTACTTCTCCAATCAAGCTTTTTATGGCCCTTCTACCCATTCTCCGCTTCCCCGATCCACGGCTGAAGAAAATTGCCTCACCGGTCGAAAAAATTGACGACGGCATCCGCCGGCTGGCGCGCGACATGGCCGAAACCATGTACGAGGCGCCGGGAATCGGGCTGGCTGCCACGCAGGTCGACGTGCACCGGCAGGTGATCGTGATCGACATCTCGGAAGCGCGCGACAGCCTGCTCGTGCTGGTCAACCCGGCGATCGCCGCGCGCGATGGCGTCCAGGTGTGCGAGGAAGGCTGTCTGTCGGTGCCCGGCATCTACGACAAGGTCGAGCGCGCCGAGCATGTCACGGTGCGTTACCTCGATCTCGAGGGCGAAATGCGGACCATCGACGCTGACGGTCTGCTCGCCGTCTGTCTGCAGCACGAGATGGACCACCTGCAGGGCAAGGTCTTCGTCGACCACCTCTCGCAGCTCAAACAGACACGCATCAAGGCCAAGCTCGCCAAGCAGGCGCGCATCACCGCATGAGGATCATCTTTGCCGGAACGCCGGAGTTCGCGGCGGTAGCCCTGCGGGCCCTGCTCGCGGCGGGACATGCGGTGCCGCTCGTGCTGACCCAGCCGGATCGCCCGGCCGGGCGCGGCATGACGCTGCAACCTTCGGCGGTGAAGCGGGTGGCCAGCGAGGCGGGCATCGCAGTGTTCCAGCCGGCCACCCTGAAGGATGCCGGGGCGCAGGCACGCCTGCGCGAAGTCACCGCCGATGTCATGGTGGTGGCCGCCTATGGCCTGATCCTGCCGCAGGCGGTGCTCGACCTGCCGCGCTTCGGCTGTCTCAACATCCACGCCTCGCTGTTGCCGCGCTGGCGGGGAGCCGCACCGATCCAGCGCGCCATCCTGGCCGGCGACGAGGAAACCGGCGTATGCATCATGCAGATGGAGGCCGGTCTCGATACGGGTCCCGTGTTGCTTGCGGGGCGTACGCCGATCCGCGACGACGATACCGCGGCCAGCCTGCACGACCGACTGGCGGTACTCGGTGGCGAACTGATCGTGGACGCACTCGGACGCTTGCCGCTGCCCGCGGTCGCCCAGCCGGAGACGGGGGTGACCTACGCGGCCAAGCTGGAGAAATCGGAGGCACCGCTCGACTGGACGCAATCGGCCGAGCAGCTGGCGCGTCGGGTGCGCGCCTTCAATCCCTTCCCCGGCGCGACGGCGCAGCTTGACGGCGTGCCGCTCAAGATCTGGCAGGCCGTCGCCGTCCCGGGGCAAGGGGAGCCCGGTGTCGTGCTCGCCGTCGAGCGCGATGCGCTTGTCGTCGCCTGCGGAAGTGGCGCCCTGCGGCTGGGTGAATTGCAGAAGGCCGGCGGCCGCCGGCTGGGGGTTGCGCAGTTTCTCGCCGGAACGCCGCTGCGTCCGGGGCAGCGGCTCGCCTAGCGAACCGCCATGCCGCTGTTTCACGTGAAACAGCGGTTTTAATTTTCCGCGCCGTTCCGATCTTGCTCTCAGTGGCCGCGTTCGACGCGTCCCGATCCGGCGGGCAGCCCGTTCAGCAAATCCGCCAGCCGCCGGCCGGCTTCGGCGATGCGGCGCCGGGCGATGTCGCGTGCCCGCGCGTCGAAGGCCCGGTCGATTTCCGGTGCGGGCGGGTACGCGGCATCGCGCGCCAGTTGCCAGCTTTCCTCGATCCACACCTCGGGACCGCCCGGTGGCGGCGCCTGCCGTTCGAGCGCGCGCAGCGCCGCCTCGAGGCGGCTGCCGCGCAGCCACGGCGGGCCGGGCAGATCGTCCCAGTAGGCGTGCAGGCGCATGCGTCCGAGTCGCGGGTGCAGCGGCGTGGCGACGGTCAGCGCGTTGCCGCCCTCGTCGGAGCGGCCCTCGGCGTCGAGTCGGCTGGCGGTGTGCAGTGGCTGATGCGCGTCGGCCACCAGATGGATCAGCCAGGGCAGCGCGTAGCTGCGCGATTGCAGGGAAGCCCGGCGGTCGGCGAGGGTGGCGGCGAGCCGTCCGATCCGCCGGTCGAGTTCGCCCGTGGAGAGCGGGCCGCCGGCCACCGGCGGCAGCGGCCGGTCGACGTAATGCCAACGGCGACGGCGTTCCATGTCGGGGAAACCGGGCAGAGTCGGTGTCGCCGTGTCGCGTCCGGCGTCGTAGAAACGGGGATCGCGGCGGATGTCGTCCGGCCAGGTCGAGGCTTCGATGAAGGCGATCCGCGTCGGGTCGTCGTCGCGCCCGGCATGCGTCAGCCAGCGCGGATGGTCGGGGTGCGCCCGCAGCAGGATGCCGACCGCTGCGCGGGTCGGCGCGTCAAGGCGCTCCCAGGCGAGCGCGGCGCTCAGGCGGTGGCCGGCAGCATTCCAGGCCAGCGCAGGCAGCGGCAGCAGCAGACAGAGCGCGAGCAGGCGGACGACGGGAGTCACGCGCGCGGTGGCCGGTCGAGCGGGATGTCGGCGTGCGACACCGGATCCTCGATCGGCTCGAGGTGGGTGAACACGCTGGCATGCGGTAGTGCCGTGCGGATGTCTTCCTCCAGCCGCTCCGCCAGCTCGTGCGCTGCCTGCACTGTCCAGGCGCCGGGCACCAGCACATGCACCGACACGAAGCTGCGGCTGCCGGACTGGCGGGTGCGCAGGGCATGGAAATCGATGCCCCCCGCACGGTAGCGCTCCAGCACCGCGATCACCTCGGCGTGCTGTGCCGCCGGCAGGGCGCCGTCCATCAGACCGTCGGCCGAGCGGTGCAGCAGCCGCCAGCCGGTCCAGACGATATGTCCGGCGACCAGCAGGGCGAGCAGCGGATCGAGCCACAGCCAGCCGGTCAGGGCCACGGCGCCGACGCCGGCGACGACGCCGGCCGAGGTCCACACGTCGCTCATCAGGTGGTGGGCGTCGGCCTCCAGCGTGATCGAGCGGTGCGCCCGGCCGGCGGCGAGCAGGATGCGCGCGGTGACGAGGTTGATCGCGGTGGCGAGCAGCGAGACCAGCAGGCCGATACCGACCTGCTCCAGCGGGCGCGGCTCGAGCAGCCGCCCGATCGCGGCCACGGCGATGCCAAGCGCGGCGAACAGGATGAGCAGCCCCTCGAAGCCGCTGGAGAAATACTCCGCCTTGCCGTGGCCGTAGGCATGACTGTCGTCCGCCGGGCGCGCGGCGATGGTCAGCATGGCCAGTGCCATCAGCGCGCCGGCCAGGTTGACGAAGGATTCGAGGGCGTCCGAGAGCAGGCCGACCGAACCGGTCAGCCACCAGGCGCAGCCCTTGAGCAGGATGGTGGCGAGGGCGGCCGCGATCGACAGCCAGGCGTAACGCACGAGCGACGGGGGAATCATGGCGGGATTATCCGTCACGCACCGCAAATCCGGCCAGTGGGCGCGTGCTAGACTTCACCCGAAGGGCGCGCCGCACAAAACGACGCGCAATCCGCGAGGTGAAATCCGTCCAAGGCGGCCGCAATACCCGTTAGTTCAGTCCATCGTTCCGCCCACATTCACTTTTCCGTACTGCTCCGCTCGTGTCCACCGCCTCCCCCCCCTCCCCTCCGGCGCCCACCCGCCCGCGCTTCACCCGGATTGTCCGGGCGCCGGAGGGGGCCGGGTCGCGATCCGCACCGTCCGCCTTGCCGGGCGATTCGCTGGCCTGGCAACTGCTGCTCGCGGCGCGTGCGATTGCCGCCGTGCGCGCCGGACGGAGTCTGACCGAAGGCCTGCAAACCTTCGGCGCTGAGCCGCCGGCGACGCGGGCGGCTGTCGCCGACATCGCCTACGGCACGCTGCGCCGTTACGGCTGGGGCGATTTCATGCTGGGCCGGCTGCTGCAGAAAGCCCTGCCGCATCCCGAGGCGCATGCCCTCTTGCTGGCTTCGCTGCATCGTCTGGAAACCTGGCCGGCGGACCGGCACACGGTGGTCGACCAGGCCGTCGCGGCGGCCGGGGAAATCGCCGGCGGAGCCTTCCGTGGCCTGGTCAACGGCGTCCTGCGCAACTACCTCCGGCAGCACGATGCCCTGGCCGCCGCTGCCGCGGACGATGTCGTGGCAGCGTGGCAGCACCCCCGCTGGTGGATCGACAAGCTGCGGCGCGCCTGGCCGGCGGACTGGCAGGCGGTGCTTGCCGCCGGCAACGCGCCGCCGCCGATGACCCTGCGCGTCAATCGCTGCCTCGCCACGCCGGCCGACTACCGCGCCCGCCTCGCCGCCCTCGGCATCGAGGCGCGGCCGCTCGGCGAGAGCGGCCTGCGCCTGGTGCGGCCGGTCGCGGTCGACGCTCTGCCGGATTTCGCCACGGGCGCCGTTTCGGTCCAGGATGCCGGCGCGCAGCGGGCGGCGGAACTGCTCGACCCGGCACCCGGCAGCCGCGTCCTCGACGCCTGCGCCGCGCCGGGCGGCAAGACCGCGCACCTGCTCGAACGGGGTGAGAACCTCGACCTGCTGGCGCTCGACATCGACGGTGTCCGCACCGCCCGCATCGAGGACACCCTGCGCCGTCTCGGGCTGCGCGCCAGCGTGCGCGTCGCCGACTGCGCGACCGTCGACGCCTGGTGGGACGGCCGCCCCTTCGACGCCATCCTCGCCGATGTCCCCTGCTCGGCCTCGGGCGTCGTGCGCCGCCACCCGGACAGCAAGTGGCTGCGCCGCGAAAGCGACATCCGCCGCTTCGCCCGCACGCAGGCCGCCATCCTCGACGCGCTGTGGCCGCTGCTGCGCCCCGGCGGACGCCTGCTCTACGCCACCTGCTCGGTCTTCCCGGAGGAGAACGCCGGGCAGATCGACGCCTTCCGCGTGCGCCAGCCGGGCGCCGTGCGCCTGCACGAGACGCAACTGCTGCCGTGCGACGATCACGACGGGTTCTACTATGCGCTGCTGCAGAAAAGCGCCTGAGTCCCCGCCCGCCGGCCTGCTCGTCCTGCTTCTTGCCCTCTGCTGCGCGATCCTGCCGGCGCGGGCCAGCGAAATCAGCCTGCGCGCACCGCAGATCGCCGCCCAGGAGGACGGCTACGCGGTGTCCGCCGACTTCAACATCAATTTCAATCCCCGTCTCGAGGAAGCCGTCGCGCGCGGCGTCGTCCTCCATTTCGTCTTCGAGTTCGAGCTCACGCGCCCCCGCTGGTACTGGCTCGACGAGGAGATCGTCAGCCGCAGCCAGACGCGCCGGCTGTCCTACCATGCCCTGACACGGCAGTACCGCCTGAGCACCGGCGCCCTGCACCAGAGCTTCGCCACCCTCGACGAGGCCCTGCGCGTGCTGGCCCGCCTGCGCCACTGGCAGGTGCTCGACAAGGGCATGGTGAAACCTGGCGAGACCTACCTCGCCAGCCTGCGCCTGCGCCTCGATCTGACGCAGATGCCCAAGACCTTCCAGGTCGGCGCGCTCGCCGACCGGGACTGGAACCTTGCTTCGGAGTGGGGGCGCTGGAGCTTCATCCCGAGCGAGGCCGGTGAGGCCCCGGCAGGCGAGGCGCGATGAAATATCTCGTCATCGCCGCCGCTGCCTTCGGTGGCATCCTGCTCTTCCTGCTCGCCTCGGCGAGCGCCAATACCGCCCTCTTCGCCCGCCACTACCCCTGGCTGCTCGGGCTCAACGCCGCTGTCGCGCTCGCCCTGCTCGGCCTCGTTGCCTGGCAGTTGCGTACGCTGTGGCGCGACCACCGCGCCAAGGTCTTCGGTTCCCGCCTCAAGCTGCGCCTGATGCTGATGTTCGCCCTGATGGCGGTGCTGCCGGGCGTGCTGGTCTATGCGGTGTCGGTGCAGTTCGTCACCAAGAGCATCGACACCTGGTTCGACGTGCGCGTCGAGAAAGCGCTCGAATCCGGACTCAATCTCGGCCGTTCCGCCCTCGACCTCCTGCTCGACGATCTCTCGGGCAAGGGGCACGCCATGGCGCTCGATCTCGGCGACCGTTCCGAGGCGCAGCGCCGCCTGATGCTCGCCCGCCTGCGCGACCAGACCGGTGTCCAGGCGGCCGCCCTGTACGCCCTCAACGGCCAGCTGCTGGCCACCGCCAATGCCGACCTCGCGACCCCCCTGCCGGCGCAGCCGAGCACCGAGCAGCTGCGCCAGGCCCGGCTCGGGCGCGGCTTCAGCAGCATCGAGGGCGAAGGCGGCAGCGGCCTCTTCCTGCGCGTGCTGGTGCCGGTGGCCCCGCCCGGACTGGGTGGCGAGACGCGCATCCTGCAACTCACGCAGAGCGTGCCGAACACCCTCGCCGAGAATGCCGAGAGCGTGCAGTCGGTCTATCGCGACTACCAGGAGCTGTCGCTCGGCCGCACCGGCCTGACGCGGATCTACGCGATGACCCTGACCCTGACCGTGCTGCTCGCGCTGTTCACCGCGATCGCCACCGCCTTCGTGCTGGCCCGCCGGCTCTCGGCTCCGCTCTCCATCCTCGCCGAGGGTACCCAGGCCGTGGCCGCCGGCGACTTCACGCCGCGTCAGGCGATCTACAGCCGCGACGAGCTCGGCGTCCTCACCCAGTCCTTCAATCGCATGACCCGCCAGCTCGACGACGCGCGCCGCGACACCGAACGGCACCGCGCCGAGGTCGAATCGGCGCGCGCTTACCTCGAATCGATCCTCGCCAACCTCTCGGCCGGCGTGCTCGTGTTCGACCCGCGTTTCCTGCTGCGCACGGTCAACCCCGGTGCGCAGGCCATCCTCGACGACGATTTCGCCGGCCTGCTCGGCGAAGCCGTCGAAGGCTGGCCGCGCCAGCGCGAGTTCGGTCGTGCCATCCGCGACGGCTTCGCCGCGCACGGTCGGCAGGCCTGGCAGGCGCAGATCGAGCTGGACCGCCACAACGGCATGCCGCAGGTGCTCCTGCTGCGCGGCACGCAGCTGCCGGAAGGGGTGAGCGGTGGCTACGTCCTCGTCTTCGACGACGTCACGCGCCTGATCGCCGCGCAGCGCAGCGCGGCCTGGGGCGAGGTGGCGCGCCGCCTGGCGCATGAGATCAAGAATCCGCTCACGCCGATCCAGCTTTCCGCCGAGCGGCTGCAGATGAAGCTCGCCGACCGGGTGGCCGGCAGCGACGCCGAGATGCTGTCGCGCTCGACGCAGACCATCATCAACCAGGTGCTGGCAATGAAGCGGATGGTCGACGATTTCCGCGACTACGCCCGGATGCCCGTGCCGGAACTCGCCGCGGTGGACCTCAACGGCCTGATCGGCGAAGTGCTGAGCCTCTACGAAACCGCCCGCGCGCGCATCGACGTCGATCTCGCCCCCGCCCTGCCGGCGGTGCGCGGCGATGCGACGCAGCTGCGGCAGATCATCCACAACCTCTTGCGCAACGCGGAGGATGCCCAGGACAATATGCCGGCGCCGCGCATCGGCATCGCCACCCGCCTCGTCGACCATGTCGCCGAGATGACGGTGAGCGATGACGGTCCCGGCTTTCCGCCGGAAATCATGGCCCGCGTCTTCGAACCCTACGTCACCACCAAGGCGCGCGGCACCGGACTGGGCCTGGCCATCGTCAAGAAGATCGTCGACGAGCACCTGGGCCGCATCGACATCGCGAACCGTCAGCCGCAGGGGGCGACGGTCCGCATACGGCTGCCGCTGGCGGAACCGGCCGCGCGCAGCGAAACCCACAGCAGCGAGACCTGATCATGGCGCAAATACTGGTCGTCGATGACGAAGTCGGCATCCGCGAACTGCTTTCCGAGATCCTGGCCGACGAAGGACACAGCGTCTGGCTGGCCGAGAACGCCGCCGCCGCCCGCCGCATCCGTGGCGAGCGGCGGCCCGACCTGGTGCTGCTGGACATCTGGATGCCCGATACCGACGGTATCTCGCTGCTCAAGGAATGGTCCGCCGGCGGTCTGCTGAGCATGCCGGTGGTCATGATGTCCGGCCACGGCACGATCGACACGGCGGTCGAAGCCACGCGCATCGGCGCCATCGATTTTCTCGAGAAGCCGATCGCCCTGCAAAAGCTGCTGGCCACCGTCAAGAAGGCGCTGAGGCACGACAGCGCGCCGCAGAAGCCACCGCTCACGCTCGATGCCTTCGCCCGCTCGCCGCTGCTGAAGGACCTGCGCAAGCGTCTCGAGCAGTCGGCGGCCAAGGCCTCCGTGCTGCTGCTCAAGGGCGCCTCCGGCAGCATCGCGGAGATCTGCGCACGCACCCTGCAGACACCGCATACCCCCTGGCTCGACCTGTCGGCCTCGAGCACGCCGCTGACCCAGGAGATGCTGCACAACGCGGCGGGCGGCATCCTCTTCGTCGCCGAACTATCGCTGCTCGGCAAGCTGCAGCAGATGAACCTCGTCTTTGCCATCGAGCGGCTGGAGAAGAACAATCTGCAGCTGATCGTCGCCAGCGCCCGCCCGTTGTCCGCGCTCGCCGAGAGCGGCTGGGATCCGGCGCTGATCGCCCGCCTTGCCGAGGTGTGGGTGACGCTGCCGCAGCTGGCCGGGCACGCCGACGAGGTGCCCGAGATCGCCGCGCTGGTGCTCACGCACCTCGCCGAGCGCGGCGAAGTGCCGCTGCGCCATTTCTCAAGCGGCGCGCTCAATGCCTTGCGCATGCACGCCTGGCATGGCGAATGGGCGGAACTGCTGACGGCCGTGAAGAACCTCGCGCTGTCGGCGCTCGAGGAAGAAATCTCCGCCGAGGATGTGGCGCGGGTGCTGCAGGAAGCGGACGCTCCCGAGGGTGCCGCCGCCCCCGCCCTGCCGCTCTTCGACCAGCCGCTGCGCGAGGCGCGCGAAGCCTTCGAGCGCCTGTACTTCGAGCACCACCTGAAGGCCGAGCGCGGCAACATGACGCGGGTGGCCGAGCGTACCGGGCTCGAGCGCACCCACCTCTACCGCAAGCTCAAGCAGCTCGGCCTCAACCTCGGCCGGCGCAGCGACGAGCGCGACTGAGCGGATCCGGAGACAACATGCGCATCGTCATTCTCGGCGCCGGCCAGGTCGGCGCCAGCGTCGCCGAGGGTCTGGTGTCCGAGGACAACGACATCACCATCGTCGACAGCGACCGCGAGCGTCTGGCCTACCTGCAGGAACGGCTCGACCTGCGCACGCTGGTCGGCAACGCCGCCCACCCGTCGGTGCTGCGCAACGCCGGGCTCGACGACGCCGATCTGCTGATCGCCGTGACCCAGAGCGACCAGACCAACCTCGTCGCCTGCAAGCTGGCCCACACGTTGTTCAACGTGCCGACGCGTATCGCCCGCCTGCGCGCCATCGATTTCCTCGACAGCGAGGTACTGCTTTCGCCGGAGAATTTCGCCGTCGACTACGCGCTCTGTCCTGAGCAGGAAATCACCGACTACATCGCGCGCCTGATCGAATTTCCCTCGGCGCTGCAGGTCCTCGATTTCGCCGACGGCCGTGTCGCACTGATCTGCGTGCGCGCCTTTTCCGGCGGCCTGCTGGTCGGCAAGCAGATCCGCGAGATGCGCGAACACCTGCCGCGCGAGGTCGATGCCCGCATCGCCGCGATCTACCGGCGCGACCGGCCGGTGACGCCGACCGGCGAGACGGTCATCGAGGATGGCGACGAGGTCTTCGTGCTGGCCGCCGACGAGCACATCCGCCGCGTCATGCGCGAATTGCGGCGGCTGGCGCAGCCGGTGCGCCGGGTGATGATCGCCGGCGGCGGCAACATCGGCCTGCGCGTCGCCCAGGCGCTCGAGGACGATTACGGCGTCAAGGTCATCGAGACCAACAAGCAGCGCGCCGAGAGCATCGCCGGCACGCTGCGCTCGGCGCTGGTCCTGCACGGCGACGCCACCGACGAGGACCTGCTCGAGAAGGAATCGATCGAGGAGATGGACCTCTTCCTCGCGCTGACCAACGACGACGAGGACAACATCATGGGCGCCTCGCTGGCCAAGCGGCTCGGCGCCCGCCGCGTGGTCGCCCTGATCAACCGCCGCGCCTACGCCGACCTGGTCCAGGGCGGGCCGATCGACATCGCCATCTCGCCGGCGCAGATCTCGATCGGTACCCTGCTCGCACACGTCCGTCGCGGCGACGTGGCGCAGGTGCACAGCCTGCGGCGCGGCGCCGCCGAAGCCCTGGAAATCATCGTGCACGGCGACGAGAAGAGCTCCAAGGTGGTCGGCCGCAGGATCGGCGACCTGCCGGTGATCCAGGGGGCGATCATCGCCGCCGTGGTGCGCGACCTCGAGCAGGCGACCGAGGTCATGTACGACGGCGCCATCCTGCGCAAGCGCTTCGGTCGCGTGGTCATCGCCCACAAGGACGTGGTGATCGCCGCCGGCGATCACGTCATCGTGTTCTGCCTGAACAGGAAGGTGGTGAAGAAGGTCGAGAAGCTCTTCGCCGTCGGCTTCCACTTCTTCTGAGCGCGACATGCGGCACGCCCAGGTCCTCAACGCGCTGGCCATCATCCTCGGCATCTTCGCCCTGACGATGTTCGTTCCGCTCGGCATTTCCTGGCACTACCAGGATGGCGCCGAGCTGGCCTACGACGAGGCCATCGTCCTCGCCCTCGGCAGCGCCCTGCTGCTGTGGCTGGCGACGCGGCGCACGCGCCGCGACCTGACGGCGCGCGACGGCTTCCTGCTGGTCGTGCTGGTCTGGGTGGTACTGCCCTTCTATGCCGCACTGCCGCTCTATCTGCAGATTCCCGACCTGAGCTTCACCGACGCCTACTTCGAGGCCACCTCGGGCCTCACCGCGACCGGCGCAACGGCGCTCTCCGGTCTCGACCACCTGCCGCTCTCGATCAACTTCTGGCGGATGCAGCTGCACTGGATCGGCGGCATGGGCGTCATCGTGCTGGCGGTGGCCATCCTGCCGCTGCTCGGCATCGGCGGCCGGCAGCTGTTCAAGGCCGAGGTACCCGGACCGATGAAGGAATCGGCGCTGACGCCGCGCATCGCCGAGACCGCCAAAGGCCTGTGGACGGTCTATGTGCTGCTTACCGTCGCCTGCGTGCTCGCGCTGCGGTGGTGCGGCATGGAGATCTGGGATGCGATCATGCATGCCTTCAGCATCATGGGGCTCGGCGGCTTCTCGAGCAAGGACGCCAGTCTCGGGCATTTCAACAGCCTGTCGATCGAGCTGGTGGCGATGGGCTTCGCGCTGCTCTCGGGGATCAATTTCGCCACCCATTTCATGGCCCTGCGCAGCCGCAGCCTGGGCCCCTACCGGCACGACGCCGAGCTGCCCTACTACCTGGGCGTGCTGGCCCTGAGCATCCTCGGCCTGTCGGTCTACCTGCAGCAGTTCGCGCTCTATCCCGACTTCCTGCAGACGCTGCGCTACGTCGCCTTCCACAGCATCTCGCTGGCCACCTCGCTCGGCTTCGCAACGACCGACTACAGCATGTGGCCGATGTTCGCCCAGTTCTGGATCCTCTTCCTCGGCAGCTTCATCGCCTGCGCGGGATCGACCGGCGGCGGCATCAAGATGATGCGCGCGGTGATCCTCTACAAGCAGCTCTACCGCGAGCTGCTGCGCGCCATGCATCCCTCGGCGGTGTGGCCGGTCCGCCTGGGCCGGCAGGTGCTTTCCGAGAACGTGCTGCATGCCGTGCTGGCGTTCAGCTTCATCTACATGGCGAGCATCGTCACGCTGACGCTGCTGCTCTCGGCCAGCGGCCTGTCGATCGTCACCGCCTTCTCGGCCGTGGTCGCCTGCCTGAACAACACCGGTCCCGGCCTCGATGCCGTCGGACCGGCCAACAACTACGGCGTGCTGAACGACTTCCAGACCTGGGTCTGCACCTTCACGATGATCCTCGGCCGCCTGGAGATCTTCACCCTGCTGGTCGTGCTGATGCCCGCCTTCTGGCGCAAATAGGGCAGAAAGGCGGATAATTCCGCCCTTGCTGCGACTTTCCATTTTCCGGCGGAGCCTCACGTGACCCGACCCCGTAACGACACCTTCCTGCGCGCCCTGCTCAAGGAGCCGACCGATTACACGCCGATCTGGCTGATGCGCCAGGCCGGTCGCTACCTGCCCGAGTACTGCGAGACGCGCAAGCGCGCCGGCAGCTTCCTCAACCTCTGCAAGAGCCCGGCGATGGCCTGCGAGGTGACCCTGCAGCCCCTCGCCCGTTACGACCTCGATGCCGCGATCCTCTTTTCCGACATCCTCACCGTGCCCGACGCGATGGGCCTCGGCCTCTACTTCGCCGAGGGCGAGGGACCGAAGTTCGAGCGTCCGCTCGCCGAGGAATGGGCGATCCGCGACCTCATCGCCCCCGATCCCTGGGATCACCTGCGCTACGTGATGGACGGCGTTTCCGAGATCCGCCGCGCGCTGGACAACTCGGTGCCGCTGATCGGCTTTTCCGGCAGCCCCTACACCCTGGCCTGCTACATGGTCGAAGGCGGTTCGTCCGACGACTACCGCAAGGTCAAGACGATGCTCTACGACCGTCCGGACCTCATGCACCACATCCTGTCGGTGACTGCCGACGCCGTCACCGCCTACCTCAACGCCCAGATCGAATCGGGCGCGCAGGCGGTGATGATCTTCGACTCGTGGGGGGGCGGCCTTTCGGCGGCGGCCTACCAGGAATTCTCGCTGGCCTACCTGCGCCGCATCGTCGCCGGGCTGATCAGGGAGAAGGACGGCGAGCGCATTCCCTCGATCGTGTTCACCAAGGGCGGCGGCCTGTGGCTCGAATCGATCGCCGACATCGGCTGCGATGCCGTCGGCCTCGACTGGACCATCGACCTTGGCGAAGCGCGTCGCCGCGTCGGTGACAAGGTTGCCCTGCAGGGCAACCTCGACCCCAACGTCCTGTTCGCCTCGCCGGAAAAGATCGCCGTCGAGGCCAGGAAGGTGCTCGACAGCTACGGTCCCGGCAACACCGGCCACGTCTTCAACCTCGGCCACGGCATCTCGCAGTTCACGCCACCCGAGCACGTCACCGCGCTGGTCGAGACGGTGCATGGCTACAGCCGCGGCCTGCGCGGGCAAGGCCGATAAGATCGCCGTTTCCTGTTGACTTATGCACAGCGGCAGGCGCCCTGTCGCAAAACGGTCATGCGCCCGGCCCAGTTGCCGGGCGCAGCCGCCAAGGCCTTGATTCGCAAGGCGGGTGCCGCCGTTCCGAGGGGGCGCGGGCGTGGCCCGGCCCCCTTCCCGCCCCATTCCGGCCGCTTGCCGGGCGTGCCGCGGGGGTTTCACCCACAGACTTATCCACAGGGTGTGTGAACAAGCTCGAAACTCCTGCCGCGTGAATGACTTACATCGTTTATCAAGAAGCGATGCGAACTTTGCATGGACGCGCCGCAGGAAAAAACCCCGGACCGGACGGGTGAGCGCATGAATCTTGTCCGCGTCGCCCTCGACGTTCCCCTGCACCGGCACTTCGACTACCTTGCCCCCTCCGGCGACCCGCCGACGCCGGCGGACATCGGCCGGCGCATCCGCGTGCCCTTCGGTACGCGCGCCCGGATCGGCATCATCGTCGACCTGCCCGCGCACAGCGACATCGCCCCCGCGCAGCTCAAGCCCGCCGAAGCCATCCTGCGCGACCTGCCGCCGTTGCCGCCCGACTGGTTCCGTCTCTGCGAATTCTGCGCCGCCTATTACCAGGTGCCGCCCGGCGAGGTGATGCTGTCCACCCTGCCGGCTGGCCTGCGCCGCGTCGATCCGCCCCGGGCGCGCACTCCGAAGGCGCCGGCCCGGCCGCCCGCCGCGCAGGCGGCACCGCCGCTCACCGCCGAGCAGGAGGCCGCCCTCGCCGTCATCGACGCGCATGCCGGCCGGGGCTTTCACGCCTACCTGCTGCACGGTGTCACCGGCAGCGGCAAGACCGAGGTCTATCTGCGCCTGATCGAACGCGCGCTGGCGGCCGGTCGCCAGGCCCTGCTGCTGGTGCCCGAGATCAACCTCACGCCGCAGCTCGAGGCGCGCGTCGCGGAGCGCTTTCCGGCCGCCGGGCTGGTCAGCCTGCACAGCGAGCTGACCGAGGCGGCGCGCGCGCGCAACTGGCGCGCCGCTTTCGCCGGCCAGGCGCGCATCGTGCTCGGCACGCGCCTGGCGGTATTCACCCCGCTGCCCGAGCTCGGCCTGATTGTCGTCGACGAAGAGCACGATCCCTCGTTCAAGCAGCAGGACGGCATGCGCTACTCGGCGCGCGACGTTGCCGTGTTCCGCGCCCGCGAGCGCGGCATCCCGATCGTGCTCGGCTCGGCCACCCCCTCGCTGGAAAGCTGGGCCAACGCCACCGACGCGCGCGCGCGCGGCCGCTACACCCTGCTCACGCTGCGCGGCCGCGCCGTCGAAAACGCCCGTCTGCCCGCCGTGCAGCGCATCGACACGCGCCTCGAAAAGCTGCAGGACGGCCTCTCCGGCGCCCTGCTCGCCGGCATCGGCAAGCGCCTCGCGCGCGGCGAGCAGAGCCTCGTCTTCCTCAACCGGCGCGGCTATGCCCCGGTGCTTGCCTGCGCCGCCTGCGGCTGGGCCTCGCGCTGCACGCGCTGCGCCGCCAACCTCGTCCTGCACCTGGCCGACCGCCGCCTGCGCTGCCACCACTGCGGACTCGAGCAACGCATTCCCAAGGCCTGCCCGAGCTGCGGCAACCAGGACATCCTGCCCTTCGGGCGCGGCACCCAGCGCCTCGAGGAGGTGCTCGCCGCGCACTTCCCGCAGGCGCGCATCCTGCGCGTCGACCGCGATTCGGCCAAAAGCCGCAAGCAGTGGGAGGCGCTGCTCGAGCGCATTCACGGCGGCGAGGCCGATATCCTCGTCGGCACGCAGATGCTGGCCAAGGGCCACGATTTTCCCCGCCTCACGCTGGTCGGCGTGGTCGGCGCCGACGCCGCGCTGCACGCTGCCGACTGGCGCGCCCCCGAGCGCCTCTTCGCGCAGCTGATGCAGGTGGCCGGCCGCGCCGGCCGCGCCGAGCTGGCCGGCGAGGTGCTGATCCAGACGCAGTTTCCCGAGCACCCCCTGTACGCCGCGCTGGTGCGCCACGACTATCCGGCCTTTGCCGCGCAGCAGCTCGCCGAGCGCGCGCAGGCCGGCTTCCCGCCCTACGCCTACCAGGCCATGCTGCGCGCCGAGGCGCAGCACATGGCCGAAGCCATCGCCTTCCTCGCCACCGCCCGCGCCTGGCCGGAGGCCGCCGCGCATGGTGATGTGCTGCTCTACGACCCGGTGCCGATGCGCATGGCCCGCCGCGCCAACTACGAGCGCGCCCAGCTCCTCGCCGAATCGCCCTCGCGGCAGGCCCTGCAGCGCTTTCTCGCCGGCTGGCGCGAAGCCATCGAGGCGATCCGCGCCCCGGCCCGCCTGCGCTGGCACCTCGAGGTCGACCCGCTCGAGTTCTGAGCCGCCCGGCGACTGGCACGACCCTTGCGGCAGCGCGATTTCCCCATCCCCGAGGAGATCGCCATGAGAATCGTCGACGCCCGTCTGCACCTCGCCAGCCAGCATGTCCTGCACAGCGAATACCGCAGCGAGGTCTCGCTGCGGACAGCACACGGCAGTTTTCGCCGCACCCTTGCCGAGGTCTCGGCAAACCCGCCCGCCCCCTTGCCGGAAACGGCACCGCCACTCCGCCTGCAGCAGCTGCTCGAACGCCTGCTGCTTGAAGTGCTGGCGCGCCTGCGCGGCGAGCCGGCCGTGCGCCGCGTGCCCGAGCCGGCGCCGGCGCCGGCGCCCGGCACCCCGGCGGCTGCTCCCGCGCCGGCCGCCCCCGCAGCGGATGGCGTGCCGCGCGGCGTGCGCCTGGCCGGCAGCGTCGAGTTCGCCTGGCACGCCGAAGCCGTCGAACGGATGCACGAAACGGAGCGCAGCGAATTCACGGCCTGCGGCACGGTGCGAACCGCCGACGGGCGCAGCGTCGACTTCACCCTCGCCCTCGCCATGTCCCGCGAATTCAGCAGCGAGCGCCGCGCCACCGAGCACGGCCAGCTGGTCCTGCGCGACCCGCTGGTGATCAACTTCGACGGCGGCGCAGCCGAGCTCGCCGGCACCCGCTTCGACTTCGATCTCGACCTCGACGGCCAGCGCGAATCGCTCCCCCGCCTGGCCGCCGGCAGCGCCTTCCTCGCCCTCGACCGCAACGGCGACGGGCGCATCAACGACGGCAGCGAACTCTTCGGCGCCCGTTCCGGCGACGGCTTCGCCGATCTTGCCGCCCTCGACGACGACGGCAACGGCTGGCTCGACGAGGCCGACACCGTCTTCGCCGCCCTCTGCGTCTGGCAACCCCCACCAGCCGACGCCGCGACCGAGCAAGGCGGCACGCTCGACCCCCTCGCCGCGCACGGCGTCGGCGCCCTCTGCCTGAGTTCGCAAGCAACCCCCTTCGCCCTGCGCGACGCCGACAACCGCCCCCTCGGGCAGGTGCGTGCCAGCGGAATCTACCTGCGCGAGGACGGCACGGCCGGCACGCTGCAGCAGGTCGATCTGGCGGTGTAGAGGGGATTGCGGGAAGCGGTGTCGCCGCACCCCCGCCGGTCGCCGCGTCCTACCGCCGCCGCCCCGCGTGCAGGAACCAGGCATAGGCCGTCGCCTGCAGGGCGAGCAGGATCGCGAAGGCGCCGCGGTGCGCGTCGGCCGGGGAGTGGCCCTGGGCCTGCAGGGTGTCGATGAGCAGGCCGAGTCCCCATTGCGCGCCGAAGGCGCCGACGAAGACGAGCAGGTTGTAGGCGGTGTTCGCCCGTCCGGCGAGGCGCAGCGGGAAGCCGGCGGCCGTCTGCGAGTAGGCCAGCGTGCCGAAGCTTGCGCAGCTGCCATAGACGATCCAGAGCAGGCGGGTGTGCGGGCTGGCTTCGGCGACGATCAGCGCCAGCGCCAGCAGCGAGAATCCGAGGGCGCCGCCGAGCAGCAGGGACGGGCGGATGCCGCGCCGCGCCAGACCGGTGGCCAGTGCGCCGATGGCCACGTAGGCGAGCAGCATGGCCACGCTCATGCCGGCCAGATGGGCGGCGGCCTCGGCGCGGGTCTGGCCGTTCACCTGCATCAGCCAGGAGACCGACCACAGGCTTTGCACGGCCATGAAGCCGCCGGTGAGCATCAGGCCGAGCGGGGCGAAGCGCCAGAAATGCGCGCTGGCGAACACCTGGCGCACGCCGGCCCACTGTGCGGCGAGCGGCTCCGGGCGGGCCGGGCCGCCGCGCTCGGGCACGCTGGCGAACAGCCAGAGCGCCACGATCAGGGTCAGCGCCGCCAGTCCGGCGAAGATTTCCCGCCAGCCGCTCAGGCGCAGCACGGCCTCGAGCGGCGCCGTCGCGGCAAGCGCGCCGAGGCCGCCGGCGGTCATGATCCAGCCGGTCAGCGAGGCCTGGCGCTCGGCGGGGAACCACTGCGAGAAAGCCTTGAAGGCGGCCATCAGGCAGGCCGAGACGCCGAGGCCGATCAGGCCGCGTGCCCAGGCCAGCCCGGCGAGACTGTCGCCCCGGGCGAAGAGCGCGGCGCCGGCGGCGGCGACGAGCAGCAGGGCGGCCTCCACGCGGCGTGCGCCGAAGCGGTCGAGGAACATGCCGAGCGGCAGCTGGGCGAGGGCGAAGGCGAGGAAGTAGGCGCTGGTCAGCAGGCCGAGGCTGCCGGCGCCGAGCGCCAGCTCGTCGCTGAGGGCCGGGCCGACCACGGCGTTGGCCGTGCGGTAGAGATAGGAGAGGAAATAGGCCCCGGCAAAGGGCAGGAAGAGGCGGAACCAGGGCATGGCGGGCGGGCATTCCGGGGAGGTGCGGCAGCGGCGGCGGGCGCTGCCTGCCCGGATGATAGCGCAGCCGCCGTCCGTCAGCAGGCGCCGTGCCGCTCCGGCGGCCGTGGCATGGCGAGCAGGGTGGCGGCCAGGCCGGCCGGGGCGCCGCCGCCGCGCTCCCGGCGGTCGTCCCGGCGCGGCGCGCGGCCTGCCCGGAGCGCGGGCGCCGTGCCCGCCGCGGCCAGGCGCAGGCGTGCCGCCCGGCAGGCCGAGATGACGACGCTGCCGCGTCCGTCCAGCACGCAGTGCTCGCCGGCGACGAGGATGCGGTCCTCGGGCGAGCCCGCCACGGTCACCCACAGCGCGCCGGCGAGGCAGGTCAAGGTCAGCCCGCGTGCGTCGGCGAGCTCGATCAGTTCGCGCCGTTGCAGCGTGAGGTGCAGCGTCCCCGCCGTCACGGCTTGCAGGATGGTAGCCATTCGCCTATCCTCCATCGGTGTCTTGATTCATGCAATCGACGTATTCATTGGCGGGCGGATGTTCTGCCCGTCATGCTCAGTATGGCTGGAGAGCTTTTCGGGAACAAACGGTGAAAATGCATTCGATTGATGCGCAAAACGCATTCATGTCATGACGCTTCCCCTCCACCGCCTGCCCACGCTGGACCACCTGAAGGGCTTCGTCGCCACGGCCCGGCATCTCTCCTTCACCCGCGCCGGCGAGGAGCTGTTCCTCTCCCAGTCGGCGGTCAGCCGCCAGGTCCAGACGCTCGAGGCGCAGCTCGGCGCGCCGCTCTTCGTGCGCAGCACCCGCCGCCTGCGCCTGACGCCGCAAGGCGAGCTGCTCTATCGCAGCGCCAGCGAAATGCTGGCCCGGCTGGGCGCCGTGGCGCAGGAGATCGGCGGCGCCGGGCAACGGCCTCATGTCACCGTCTCGGCCACGATCGGATTCGCCGCGTTGTGGCTGGTGCCGCGCCTCTCCGCCTTCCAGGACCGGCAGCCGGAGATCGGCGTGCGCGTTTCGGCGGACAACCGGCGCGTCGACCTCGAGCGCGAGGAGGTCGACGTGGCGATCCGCTACGCCGCGCCGTCGGGCGCCCCGGCCGACAGCCGCAAGCTGTTCGACGAGGCCCTGCTGCCGGTTGCCAGCCCCGGCCTCGCCGCCGCCCTGCCGGCCGGACCGCGCCTCTGTGCGGAAAATCTCCCGGCGCTCACCCTGCTGGCCTTCGACGACGGCAGCGACTACCCCGCGCTGCGCTGGGAAAGCTGGCTCGCACCGCTGGCCGCCAGCCCCGCGCAGGCCCGGGGCGTGCTGCAGTTCAACCACTACGACCAGGCCATCGCCGCCGCGCTGGCCGGTCAGGGCGTGGCGATCGGCCGCGAACCGCTGATCCGCGCCGCCCTCGCCGAAGGCCGCCTGCGCCCCCTCGGCCCGCGCCTGCAAGCGCCCGACGGCCGCGCCTACTACCTGCTGCGTGCCGCGAACAGCCGCCGCCCGGCCGTCGACCGCTTCATCGACTGGCTGTGCGCGGCGGCCACCGAGTCCGCCGGCTCCGTGGACTCGGCCGCCCCCGCCCCCCCAACCGCCCCCACGCCACCCGGAGCATCCCCATGATCCACGCCCTGCTCGCCCCGCTGCGCCGGCTTGTCCTGCTTGCCCTGCTGCTTCCCGGCCTCGCCGGCGGCACCGCCGCCCTCGCCGCTCCGCCCGGGAAGACGGCGCCGCGCGTCGAAATCGTCGCCGCCGAATTCGGCCTCTTTCACGACGGCGCTCCGGGCGAGCTGGTCTTCGAACCCGCCGCCGTCATCCCGCACCGCAATGGCCAGCGCTACGGCTGGGTGATCGAAGTGCGCAGCGCGCAGCGCAGCCTCTCGGTGCAGGAGGAATACCTGCTGCCTCCGGCAAGCGCGGACGCCGCCATGTCGGCCCCCGCCGCCCCCGGCGAGCTGCTCGAGCGGGAGAGCGAGCGGCGGCGCCAGGTCAGCCAGCGCCAGCTGGTGCCGCACGACGGCCGGATTTTCGGCGAATGGGCGATCGGCCCGCGCGAACCCGCCGGCCCCCGCCGCCTGCGCGTCCTCGTCGAAGGTGTGCCGGCGGCCACCTTCGACTATGAAGTGCGCTGAAGCGTTATTCCGACGGCAAGCCGCTGAAATGACCATGGTATGATCGGCGCCCCTCTCCCGCCCGGGGTGGGACTTTCCGGGAGTCCGCCATGGCCATCCTCCGTACCCTGATCTTCCTCTGCCTGGCGCTGTGCTTCGGCGCCCTCGTCCGCGCCGCGCCGAGCGAGCGCTCACCGGAACTGGTCATCGATCCTCCGGCGCCGAGCAGCGGGGACCGTCTCGGGGTGACGGCCTACTACCATAACGATGGGCCGCTTGTGCCTAAGTCGATTCGTTATGAAGGGGGAACGATTCTGATCGACTACGCAATACTGGATGGATACATATTCATGTTGCCGATGCCGCTTCTGATCCCGGGATATTCAACCGCCTGGCTGCAGCCCCTGCCGCCCGGAGAGTATGAGATTCGGGCAACGCTCAGGGAATACGCCTACGACACCGTCACGTGGGAGCGGGTGGACTACAGCTACCCGCCCCGGCGGATCACCGTGTCTCCGGCGGCGGAGGATGCCATGATCGACGCGGTGGAGTATTACCACGCGGGTCTCGATCACTACTTCCTGAGTGCCGCGCAGGCGGAAATCGCCCTGATCGACGCCGACCGCTTTCCGGGCTGGGCGCGCACCGGGCGGACCTTCCGGGTCTTCGCCACGGCACGGCCGGAGCGGGTTCCGGTGTGCCGCTACTACATCCCGCCCGCCAAGGGCGACTCGCACTTCTTCGGCGTTGCCGCCGTCGACAACCCGACTCCCTCGGCGGGGGACGAATGCCGCGCCATCGAACTTGCCGCGTTCGCCGGCAGTGGCGCGCTGCACGGGCTGGTCAAGGAAGCGGCCAACGCCTTCTACGTCCTGCAGCCGGAGCGGGCAACGGGCGCCTGCCCGGACGGCAGCCGGCCGGTATACCGACTGTGGAACCAGCGGAGCGACTCGAACCACCGCTACACGACCGACCTCGCGGTCCGCGCGGAGATGCTGGCGCGGGGCTATGTCTCCGAGGGCTACGGCCTGCTCGGCGTGGTGATGTGCGTGCCGGAGTGAATTCCGGCACGCGTGGCGCGTTCAGCGCCCGGCGGGCTTTTCGTGGACGATGGTCGGCGCCGGCGCCGGGGTGCCGGCGTTGGCCTGCAGCCAGGCGGCCCGCTCGGCCAGGCGCTTTTGCCAGCCCGGGGTGAGGCCGCTGGCCCGGGCGGCCTCGTGCAGCCGGACCGGGTCGGGCCGGTGCGTGCTCCATAGCCGCCACAGCGCGGCGAGCGTCGGCGCGCCGGGTGGACGCTCAAGCAGTTCGAAGCGGTCGCCGGGGGCGACGATGCCGATTTCCAGCACGCGGTAGTACCAGCCGGTCAGGCCGCTTTCAGCGATGTGGCGGGCCAGTCCGGGGGTGGCGTAGCGGTGGTCGATCTTCCAGCAGGGACTGCGCGGCTGGCTGACCTGCACGCGTGCCGTGCCCAGGCGGAAGATGTCGCCGATGCAGACCGATTCCTCGTCCCAGTCGGGTGTCGACAGGTTCTCGCCGATGCTGCCGGGCTGAAGCTGGGTGGCCAGGGCGGGAAAGTGCCCGGCGAGGCGCGCGTAATTCGCGGCGGCGTAGTGGTGCACCGCCTTTTCCGGCCCGCCGTGCACCCGCCGGTCGGCCTGCGCGTCGCCGGCGAAACCTTCGCTGCCGAGCGCCAGCGGGCCGTCGGCTGCGTGCTTGTAGATGCCGGTGAACTGGCCCTCGTCGTCGATGCGGGTGAGTTGTCCGGTGTAGAGGCGCAGGGTCATGGTTCGCTGTCCCAGAGACGGGCGGCGCCGCGCACGCCCGAGGCATCGCCGTGGCGGTGACGGCGCAGGCGGGTGCTCACCCGGTCGGAAAAGATGTGCGGCAGCCACAACGCGGGTACGTTGCGGTAGAGCCGGTCGAGATTGGAAAGACCACCGCCGAGCACGACGACCTCCGGATCGAGGAGGTTGATCACCAGTGCCAGGGCACGCGCCAGTCGCGTTTCGTAGCGCACCAGCGTGGCTTCGCACTCCGCGTCGCCGGCGGCTGCGGCGGCGGCGATGGCCGGCGGGAGCAGCGGGGCGCCGCCGTGGCGGCGGTGGTCGGCGGCCAGGCCCGGTCCCGACAGGTAGGTTTCGATGCAGCCGGAACGACCGCAGTAGCAGGCGGGTAGCGGCAGGTCGGGCAGGTCGCCGGCTTGTGGCAGGGGGAGCGGAATGTGGCCCCACTCGCCGGCGATGCCGTTGGCGCCCGTGAGCACCCGCCCGTTCAGGACGATGCCGCCGCCGACGCCGGTGCCGAGGATCGCGCCGAACACCGTTGCCGCGCCGCGCGCGGCGCCGTCGAGCGCCTCGGACAGGGCAAAGCAGTTGGCGTCGTTGGCGATCCGGATCTCGCGCTGCAGCAGCGCTTCCAGGTCCTGGCGCAGGGGCTGGCCGTTCAGGCAGGTGGAGTTGGCATTGCGCAGGCGGCCGTCGACCGGCGATTCCGAACCCGGCGTGCCGATGCCGACGCTGCCGCGCACGCCGAGCGTGCGTTCGGCGTCATCCACCAGCGCGGCGATGGCGCGCAGCGTCGCCGGGTAGTCGCCCTGCGGCGTCGCCACGCGCCGGCGCAGGCGTTCGCTGCTGTCGGCTGCCAGCGCGACGATCTCGATCTTGGTGCCGCCGAGATCGATGCCGAGCCGCGCGCCCATCGCGTCGTCCGCCGCCGTCCGCGTCAGCGGCCGGGCACCGGCGGTTCGCCGGGCGCGCAGGCCTCGAGCTGGGCAAGCGCCGCCGCGTAGGTCTCCTGCAGCCCCTCCTGACGGTCGATCGACATCGCCAGATCGCGCGCCAGTCCGTCCTTCAGGCTGAAGATCCAGCCATGCACGGCGACCTGCTGGCCGCGCGCCCAGGCATCCTGCAGCACCGTGGTGTGCGTCACGTTGAGCACCTGCTCGATCACGTTCAGCTCGCACAGGCGGTCGAGGCGTGCCTGGTGGTCGGGGCAGGCGTCGAGCAGGCGCGTGTGCTTCTGGCGGACGTCCTGGATGTGGCGCAGCCAGTTGTCGACGAGGCCGAGGCGCAGGTTGTCGTGCGCCGCCCGCACGCCGCCGCAGCCGTAGTGGCCGACCACCAGGATGTGCTTGACGCGCAGGGCGTCGACCGCGAACTGCAGGACCGACAGCAGGTTGAGATCGCTATGCACGACGACGTTGGCGATGTTGCGATGCACGAAGACCTCGCCGGGCAGCAGGCCGGTGATCTGGTTGGCCGGCACGCGCGAATCGGAGCAGCCGATCCACAGGTATTCGGGCGATTGCAGCTTGGCGAGTCGGTCGAAGAAGGTCGGGTCCTCGGCGTGGACGCGGTCGGACCACAGGCGGTTCTGTTCGAAAAGGTGCTTGAGGGTCGGCATGATCGAAGGTTCCGGGCGGATATCGCGCGCATTCTAGCATTGCGTGATATGACCGCCCGGACGATTGTTCTGATTGTTAGGGTAGAGCTGCTAATTGCCGGAAAATTGCCGCACTGAAACCGTGGTGGTTGCCGGGATTTTTACCCCAAGAATTTTTTTGAACAGCCTGTACAGCCTCAGCTCGATCGCATGGTGGCTGAGGAGGGACCAAGAATAAATGAACAGCATGACCATTAGGGATGCCGCTGTGTTGTTGGTGATTCCTATGCCAAGATGGTCGCATAGTTTTATTGAGACTATTACGCAAAGGCCGTGCGATAAATAGATGCTGTATGCTGAGTCGCCAAGTTTTTGGAGCCACCGAAACGGGCGAATTCCCGATTCATCAAGAATGATTGCTGCAACGACCAGGCAGGTTGAAAATAAACCAAAGATTACGCTTCTTTCCGTGTAATGAAAAAAGCCGGCCATCCCACCATGATCCAGGCCGGTTTTAAACTGGTAATAATGGCCCGCGCTGAATATGATCGCAGCTATGGCTATGAACATCGCTGCGGTGAGTGGTGATGCTTTTATGCTCTTGGTGAAGCTGGCGGCTGTGTATCCAAGGAAAAACTCAATCAGGAATGGTGACGCGCCATAGGCTTGGAGGATTGTTACATTGGCTTGGTTTTCAGGAAGATACCCGCCAGTTTTGATGAGGTATAAATTATAGGCCAGTGCTGTCAGTATTATTGCTATCGCGCATCTGATTCTTGTTTCTTGCTTGAAGAAAAGCAGCGAGGCGGTAATTATGTAAAAATATAGCTCGAAGCTGAGTGTCCATGTGAGTTGGAGTAAATTCTTCTCCATGCTTTGGGGGAGAAGAAAAAAAGACTGAGGTAGTTGAACAAAATGGCCAAGCAAGCCGAACTGGCTGAGTAATGCCAAGTATATGAAAAAATAGGGCCACCACCCGCTATAAACTCTCGCGAATCTCGATTTAATAAAATCAGCAACAAAATTGTTGTTTGACGTTTGTTGTTTGTTGTTTGTCGTTATGGCCATGATGGCGCCGCTAATGACAAAAAACAGATCAACCCCAGCAAAGCCAAGTTGGACAATGGATTTTGGTATTCCCGGGATGCTGAACGGCTGCATGTGCAGAAGAATAACCCAAGAGGCCGCAAAGAAGCGCAGCGTCTGAATATTGGCGACCATTTATTCTTATTGAAAAGAGTTGATATGTGAATTTGCGAGGAAGGCGGAGTGAAGTTGCTGATTAAATATCAGCGATTGGCAAGGCACGGGATCAAGTAGTACACGCTGACCCGCGCTGCGTCAGACCCGCACCGCCACCGCGCGCACGTTGCCGAGCGGGCCGGTGGCGCTCTGCAGCACCGAGGCGCCCACCTCGAACAGCAGGGTGATCAGGTTGCGTTCCGAATACAGGCAGACCGGGCCGTGCAGGTCGTAGCTCTCGGCCAGCGGCGGCGGCAGTTCGGCGAAGCGGTGTTCGATCAGCTTGCCGCTGTCCGGATAGTGGTCGCCCAGTGTCGAGTGCAGGCCGTAGGCCGAGAGGTAGAGCTTGCCGCCGATCTTGAGCAGCATCAGCAGGCGACGCACGGCGCGCCGGGCCTGTTCGTAGGGCAGCGCGTGCAGGGCCAGCTGGCCGACGATGACGTCGAAGGGGGCCTCGGGCAGTTCGCCGGCATCCGGCAGGGTGGCCAGCGTGAAAGGTTGGGCGCGCAGGCCCGACGCCGGTGTGCCGGACGGTGTCTCGGCGACGACCACCCGGGCGCCGGCAGCGGCCATGCGCCGCGCGGTTTCGCCGACGCCGCGGCCGAACAGCAGGGCGGAGACCTCGTTGCCGAGCCGCCGGCGCTTTTCGACGGTGCGCGCGGCGAGGTCGTCGAGCTGGCCGATGAACAATCCGATGTGCCCGGGATCCGCCTGTTCCGCCAGATTGCTCATCGCCTTCCTCCCCCTGTCCGCTTCCGGGATGTCCGTTCGCGCACCACGGCGCGACCGCTCACGGTATCCACGGTATTCTATCCGCAAGGCGGCGCTTCGTGCCGCCCGTGACGCACGGGAGGGTTGCATGCTGGTCAGGTTCAATTCAAGCGCTGCCGGGGAAATGGTGACGATGGCGCCGACGGCGCGTCGTCTGCTCGGCATCATCGGCAAGGAATGCACGGCGCGCGGTGTGATCACCGCCGAACAGTTGCCGGATGCGCTGGCGCGGCTGCGCCAGGCGGTGGCGGAGGAGCGCGAGGCGCTGCGGGCGGCCGCCGCCGGGGCGGATGAGGATGCCGGCGACGCCGACGCGGGGGGGGAGGACGGGCGCGCCGGCGGGCAGCCGCCGGTGGTCACGCTGGCGCAGCGCGCCTGGCCGCTGATCGAGCTGTTCGAGCGGACGCGCAACGAGGACGGTTACGTGGTCTGGGAGGCCGCGCGCGATTTCGCGCGGGATTGAGGCCCGGGCCCGGGGTCAGGGCCGCTCGATCACCACGTAGTGCTTGCGCACCGGCTCGATCACCTCGAAGGTGCCGCTGAAGCCGGCGGGAATCACGCCGGCGTCGCCCGGGCCGAATTCGCGGGCCTCGCCGTCCTCGCCGGTGATGCGCAGGCGCCCGGCGAGGACGTGGAAGAACTCGTCCTTGTTCGCCGCGAAGGCAATGCGCCAGGCGCCCGTCTCGCAGGTCCACACGCCGCAGTCGACGTCGCCGCGCGCGCTTTGGAAGAGGCTCCAGGTGTGGCGCGCCGGGTTGCCGCGCAGCAGGCGGTCGGGGCGCGGCCGGTCGGGGACCGGCGCGACGGCGCCGTCGCGGAGGGCGTCGGTGAAGGCAACGATCCGTGGCATGCGGGCTCCGTTCGTTCAGGGAAAGACCGGCTCGGGGGTCAGCGCGACGCCGAAGCGCGCCTGCACGTCGGCCTGCACGGCGGCCATCAGCGCGCGCACGTCGCGCCCGGTGGCGCCGCCGCGATTGACCAGCACCAGCGCCTGTTTCTCGTACATGCCGACCGGTCCGAGATCGCGCCCCTTCCAGCCGGCGTGCTCGATCAGCCAGCCGGCCGCCAGCTTGACCCGGCCGTCGGGTTGCGGATGACCTGGCAGGTCGGGATGGCGCGCCGCCAGCGCGGCGGCGACGGCGGCATCGACCAGCGGGTTGTGGAAGAAGCTGCCGGCGTTGGGCAGCACGGCGGGGTCGGGCAGCTTGCGCCGGCGGATGGCGATCACCGCATCGGCGACCTGGCGGGCGCTCGGCTGCGCGATGCCCTGCGCGGCAAGCTCGCGCTCGACGTCGGCGTAGCGGGTGAGCGGCTGCCAGCGGCGCGGCAGGCGGAAGGTCACCGCGACGATCGCGTAGCGGCCGTCGAGATGCCAGCCCTCGCGCTTGAACACGCTGTCGCGGTAGGCGAAGCGGCAGGCCGCGTTGTCGAAGCGGACGGTGTCGCCGCTGCGCAGATCGACCGCAGTCAGCGCGTGCAGGCGCTCGGCCACCTCCAGGCCGTAGGCGCCGATGTTCTGGACCGGCGCGGCGCCCACCGTGCCGGGGATCAGCGCCAGGTTCTCCAGTCCCGGCCAGCCCTGCGCCAGCGTCCAGCACACGAAGTCGTGCCAGCATTCGCCGCCGCCGGCCTCGACGTAGCGGGCCTCGGCATCCTCGGCGAGCAGTCGGCGGCCGCGGATGTCCACCGCTACCACCAGTCCGTCGAAAAGCGCCGAGCCGCTGCCGAAGACCAGATTGCTGCCGCCGCCGAGCACGAAGCGCGGTTCGCCGCGCAGCCGCGCATCGCAGGCCAGCGCGCGTGCCGCGTCGGGCGTGCGCAGCGTCGCCAGCAGGCGCGCGCGCGCCGGCAGCGCGAGCGTGTTGCGCGTCGTGAGGTCGGCGTTGCGGCACAGCTCGATGCGCGGGTCGCTGGCGGTGGAAACGGTCATGGCGGGCATTGTAGACGAGACGGGTAGAATGCCCGCCATGACCGTTCCCGCCTCCGGCGAAATCGCCCTGCTGACCCCCCTGCTGCCGCACCCGGCCCTGCCGGCCCCGGCCGGCGTCTCGCTGGCCGCCGGCGTCGAGGCGCTGCCGGGCCGGCGCTTGCGGCTGCGCTATGTCCTGCGCGGCGACCCCGGCGGCCTGAGCCTGCCGGCTGCGGGCGCTGCCATGCGCGTTGACGGCCTGTGGCAGCACACCTGCTGCGAGGCCTTCGTCGCCGTGCCCGGCGCGGCGGCCTACCGCGAGTTCAATTTCTCCCCGTCCGGTGCCTGGGCCGCCTACGCATTCGACGATTATCGCGGCGCCGCCGCGCTGCCGCCCGGTCCGGTGCCGTCGATCCTGCTGCAGCGCAGCGGCGACGCCCTGACGCTGAGCGTCGAGCTGGCCGCCGCCTGGCTGCCCCCGACGCCCCGCCTGGCCCTCGGCCTGAGCGCCGTGATCGAGACCCGCGACGCTGCCCGCAGCTACTGGGCACTGGCTCATCCCGCGCCGCAACCCGACTTCCACCACCGTGCCGGCTTCACCCTGGCCCTGGATCTCCCCGCATGAAAACCGGACTCGACCGCCTGCTCGCCGACCCCGCCCTGCGCCGCCCGCTGGCCGGCCGGCGCGTGGCCCTGCTTGCCCACCCGGCCTCGCTGACGCGCGACCTGACGCACGCGCTCGACGCGCTGGCCACCCTGCCCGATCTCGCCCTGAGCGCCGCCTTCGGCCCCCAGCACGGCTTGCGCGGCGACAAGCAGGACAACATGGTGGAGTCGCCCGACTATCGCGATCCGCGCCACGGCATTCCGGTGTTCAGCCTGTACGGCGGGGTGCGGCGTCCGACCGACGCGATGATGGCCACCTTCGATGTGCTGCTGGTGGACCTGCAGGATCTCGGCTGCCGCATCTACACCTTCATCACCACGCTGCGCTATGTGCTGGAGGCCGCGGCACGGCACGGCAAGACGGTATGGGTGCTCGACCGACCCAATCCCGCCGGCCGTCCGGTCGAGGGGCTGACCCTCCGGCCCGGCTGGGAGAGCTTCGTCGGTGCCGGGCCGCTGCCGATGCGCCACGGCCTGACGATGGGCGAGCTGGCGCGCTGGTTCGTCGCCACGCTGCGGCTCGACGTCGACTGTCAGGTGATCGCGATGGACGGCTGGCAGCCCGACGCGGCGCCCGGCCACGGCTGGCCGCTTGGCGAGCGCAGCTGGATCAATCCCAGCCCGAACGCTCCCAACCTGTGGATGGCGCGGGCCTATGCCGGTACCGTGATGCTGGAGGGCACCACCCTCTCCGAGGGGCGCGGCACCACGCGGCCGCTCGAACTGTTCGGCGCGCCGTCCGAAACCGGCTTCGACGCGCAGGCGCTGATCGCCGGCATGCGCGCCCTGGCACCGCACTGGCTGGCTGGCTGCGCGCTGCGCGAATGCTGGTTCGAACCGACCTTCCACAAGCATGCCGGCAAGCTCTGCCACGGCGTGCAGATCCACGTCGAGGACCCGGCGCACTACGATCACGCCGCTTTCCGCCCGTGGCGCCTGCAGGCGCTCGCCTTCAAGGCGCTGCGCCGGCTGCGGCCGGATTATCCGCTGTGGCGCGACTTCCCCTACGAGTACGAGCGCGACCGCCTGGCGATCGATCTGATCAACGGTTCGCCGCTGTTGCGCGAGTGGGTGGACGATCCCGCCGCGCAGCCCGGAGACCTCGATGCGCTGGCCGGCGCCGACGAGGCGGCCTGGGCGGCGGTGCGCCGTTCCGTCCTGCTGTACTGAGCGTCCGCCGCGCCACGGGCCGGCCCCGTCGGCCATGCCCCCGCTTTTTGTCGGGTTTTTCCCGCACCGTGACAAAAATCACGGCGCCCTGCCGGGGCGGAACGATAGGCTCCCGTGAATTTGC
>JAPKHL010000090.1 GCA_026646875.1 Rhodocyclaceae bacterium
TACAATCGCCCGTCCGAAAAAACCCCGCCGCCCACGATGGAAATCTCGACCGCACAGAATCCGCTTGCCAAGCGCATCGCCGAAACCATGATCGACGGTTTCAACCGCCACTACCGTCTGATGCGCCACTACGGGCGGCAAGCCAAGGGCCTGTTCGAGGCTGCTGACTGGAAGGGCGTGCAGAACGCCGTGCGCGACCGCATCCGGTCGTATGACGAACGCGTTCGCGAAACCGCCGACCTGCTGTGCGCCGAGTTCGGCGCGGCAACGCTGGACGACGACACCTGGCAGCAGCTGAAACTGCTCTACATTGGTCAGTTGATCAACCACAAGCAGCCGGAACTCGCCGAAACCTTCTTCAACTCGGTGTGCTCGAAGATCCTGCACCGCACTTACTTCCACAACGACTACATCTTCGCCCGGCCAGCGGTGTCCACCGAGTACATCGACTCCTATCCTCCGACCTACTCCAGCTACTACCCGATGCAGCGCGGCCTGACCGAGACCATCCGGCAGATCATCCTCGATTTCGACTGGCAGCGTCCGTTCGAGGACCTCGATCGCGACATCGACTACGTCAAGCGCTCGGTGGAGAAGCACCTGGGCGACTGGCCCAAGGCCGAGGCCAACCTGCAGGTGCAGGTGCTCTACTCGGCTTTCTACCGCAACAAGGCGGCCTACATCATCGGCAAGGCGATCAACGGCCATCTCGAACTGCCCTTCGCCATTCCCGTGCTGCACACGCCCGAAGGCAAGCTGGTACTCGACACCATCCTGCTCGACGCCTGGCGGATCAGCCTGCTGTTCTCGCTGTCGCGCGCCTATTTCATGGTCGACATGGAGGTTCCCTCCGGTTACGTGCAGTTCCTGCGCAGCATCATGCCAAACAAGCCGCGATCCGAGCTCTACACGATGCTCGGCCTCGGCAAGCAGGGCAAGACGATGTTCTTCCGCGACCTGATCCAGCACCTGCGGCATTCCGAGGACAAGTTCATCATCGCACCGGGCATCAAGGGCCTGGTCATGCTGGTCTTCACCCTGCCGTCATACCCGTACGTGTTCAAGATCATCAAGGACAAGTTCGGCGCCTCGAAGGAAGTCGACCACGACACGGTCAAGGCCAAGTACCTGCTGGTCAAGCAGGTCGACCGGGTCGGCCGGATGGCCGATACGCTGGAGTTCTCGCATGTCGCGCTGCCGAAAAAGCGCTTCTCCGAGGAACTGCTCGAGGAACTGCGCCGGCTGGCGCCGTCGCTGCTCGAGGAAGACGGCGGCGAGGTGGTGATCAAGCATCTCTACATCGAGCGCCGCATGGTGCCGCTCAACATCTACCTGGACTCGGCGAGCCCCGAGCAGACCGACCATGCCGTTCTCGAATACGGCAATGCCATCCGCGAACTGGCCGTCGCCAACATCTTCCCCGGCGACATGCTGTGGAAAAACTTCGGCGTCACCCGCTACAACCGCGTCGTTTTCTACGACTACGACGAGATCGAGTACATGACCGACTGCAACTTCCGCGAAATTCCGGAAGCCCCCTACCCGGAGATGGAAATGTCCGGCGAGCCCTGGTATTCGGTGGCGCGCAACGACATTTTCCCCGAGGAATTCGCGACCTTCCTGCTCGGCTCCCCCAAGGTGCGGCAGGCCTTCCTGAAATACCACCGCGATCTCCTCGACGTGGAATTCTGGCGGAGAACGCAGGAACGCATCCGTGCCGGACACGTCGAAGACTTCTACCCCTACCCCGAGTCGCTGCGCTTCTGCAACGTATTCGCCGCCGCCTGAACGCTCCGGACGCTTTGCTATACTGGCCAGCCCCGCGACGCGGGATCGCCGCGCACCGACGCATCGCCCTTTGCAACCGAAACAGGACTGGAGACCGATGAAGCCCGCCCACCTGATCGCCGCGCTGGCCCTGGCCGCCCTGACCGGCAGCGCCGCCGCGCAAGCCCCCGACCCCCACCTTGCCCGCAATCTTGCCGCCACCTGCGCCAACTGCCACGGCACCAATGGCCGTGCCGTCCCCGGCTCGGGCATGGAAGCCCTGGCTGGTACCGACAAGGCCAAGCTGGTCGAGAAGTTCCGCGAATACCGTTCCGGCATCCGCCCGGCAACGGTGATGCACCAGATCGCCAAGGGGTACAGCGACGAGCAGATCGAGCTCATCGCCGCCTACTTCGCCGCGCAGAAATGAGGAGAGCCGGAATGATGAATCTGAATCGACGCGACTTCCTCAGGACCCTCGGCACCGTCGCCGCGGGCGGCGCGCTCTACGGCTGCGCCGGCGGCACCCGGGCCGGCGGGCATGTCATCGTGGTCGGCGGCGGCTTCGGCGGCGCCACCGCGGCCAAGTACCTGCGCATGTGGAGCGGCGGCGGTGTGGCGGTGACGCTGATCGAGCGCAACACGCAGTTCATTTCCTGCCCGATCTCCAATCTCGTCGTCTCCGGCGAGAAGCAGCTGGGCGACATCACCCTCGGTTACGAAGGCCTCGCCAAATGGGGCGTGCGCGTGATTCATGACGAGGTGGCCGGTGTCGATGCGGCGAAGCGCACCATCCGCCTGGCTCGCGGCGGCGAGATGAGCTATGACCGCCTGGTACTCTCCCCCGGTGTCGACTTCATGTACGAGGGCACCCCGGCGCTCAACAACGCCGCGGCCCAGGACCAGATCCTGCACGCCTGGAAGGCCGGTCCGCAGACCGTGGCCCTGCGCAAGCAGCTGGAGGACATGAAGGACGGCGGCGTGTTCGCCATCACCGTGCCGAAAGCCCCCTACCGCTGCCCGCCCGGACCGTACGAGCGCGCCAGCGTGGTGGCCGGCTACCTGAAGACGCACAAGCCGAAATCGAAGGTGCTGGTTCTCGACGCCAACGAAGAGGTGCAATCGAAGAAGGGACTCTTCCTCAAGGCCTGGAGCGATCTGTACAAGGATATCCTGGAGTACCGCCCGAACAGCGAACTGCGCGACGTCGATGTTGCCAGCCGCACGGCGATTCTCGAGTTCGACAAGGTGAAGACCGACGTACTCAACGTGATTCCGCCGCAGCGCGCCGGAGATATCGCAGCAAAAAGCGGGCTCAAGCTGGTCAACAACCGCTGGGTAGAGATCGACTGGCGGTCGATGGAATCGACCAGCACGCCGGGCATCCACATTCTCGGTGATGCGATATTCCCGGCGCCGACGATGCCCAAGTCCGGCCACATGGCCAACCAGCATGCCAAGCTGGCCGCCGCCGCCATCCTCAACCTGCTCGCCGGCCAGGCGCCGAGCCCGACGCCTCTGGTGATGAACACCTGCTACAGCTTCATCGACGCGAAGAACGCCATCCACGTGGCATCGGTGCACGTCTACGATGCGGACAAGAAGACCCTGCAGCCAGTACAGGGCGCCGGCGGGGTCTCGGCCGCGCGCAACGAACTGGAGGGCAAGGCCGCGCTCGGCTGGGCACAGAACATCTGGGCCGACATGCTGACCTGAGCCCTCACGGCCCGCACACCGGGGAACCGGCAAGGAGCCGCGCCAACAGGCGCGGCTTTTTTCATGCGGCTCAGTCGAGTGTGGCGAGGTACTCGGCGACTGCCCGGATTTCTTCCGCGGAAAGGCGAGCGGCGACCTCGCGCATCACGTCGTTTTCACTCGGCCGCTCGGCGCGGAGGAACAGCCCGAGCTGCCGAACAATGTACTCCGGGTGCTGACCGGCCAGGCGGGGCAGCCGTGCCGAGCCGTGCCCACGCTGCCCGTGACAGTCGACGCACGCCTCCCCGCCGCCGCTGCCGCCCCGGGTGAATACCCGCTGCCCGAGTTCGAGCAAGCGCGCATCATCGTTGGCTGGATGCGCCGTGGCGGGCTGGCTTTCGAAATAGCGGCCGAGTGCCCGGACTTCGGCAGCGTTCAGCACCTCGCCCTGCGGCTGCATGGCCGGGCTACGCCGCTGGCCGCTGCGGAAGGCCTCGAGCTGACGCACCAGATAGTCGGCATTCTGTCCCGCAAGGCGGGGAAAGAGGGGGCTGGCGCTCTCCCCCGCCATGCCATGGCAAAGAAAGCAGCGCGCTGCGACGATCTCCTCGGCGCGCCGCAGATCGGCCTCCGCGGAGAGGGCGCCGCCGATCCCGCCGCACAGCAGAAGCAGTAGGCGCACCAGCACAAGCGACCCACGCCCGGCAGGCGAAAAAAAACCCCGCTCGATGCGCGGGGCTTTCCGGAAGCGGGCTGAAATCACTTCAGCTTGGTTTCCTTGTACATGACGTGCTTGCGAGCCTTGGGATCGTACTTCTTGATCTCCATCTTCTCGGGCATCGTGCGCTTGTTCTTGGTAGTCGTGTAGAAGTGGCCGGTGCCGGCCGTCGACTCGAGCTTGATCTTTTCACGCATGGCGGCAGTTCCCTATCAGATTTCGCCGCGTGCGCGCAGATCGGCGAGCACCACGTCGATACCGTTCTTGTCGATGGTGCGCAGGGCGGCGTTGGAAACGCGCAGGCGCACGAAACGGTTTTCGCTTTCAACCCAGAAACGGCGGTACTGCAGATTCGGGAGGAAGCGGCGCTTCGTTTTGTTGTTGGCATGGGAAACGTTGTTCCCAACCATCGGGCCCTTACCCGTAACTTGGCAGACACGCGCCATGATTGTTGCTCCACTTAATCTTGGAAGAGAGAAGCCGGCGATTCTAGCCGAAAGCAGCCGGGGTTTTCAAGCACTTTTTAGCTTGCGGCCATTCGTGCGAATCACAACAGCCCGCGCTCGGCGAACGACAGGGGCTGCGCCTGCCCGGCGACGATGAAGTGATCGAGCACGCGCACATCGACCAGCGCCAGTGTCTGCCTGAGTTCACGGGTCAGCAGCTCATCGGCCGGCGAGGGCTCGGCCACGCCCGAGGGATGGTTGTGCGCCAGGATGACGGCGGCGGCATTGTGCGCCAGAGCCCGCTTGACCACCTCGCGCGGGAACACGCTGGTCTGCGTGAGTGTGCCGCGAAACAGCTCCTCGGCGGCCAGCAGCCGGTGCTGCGCATCCAGCCAGAGGGCGTAGAACACCTCGTGCGGCAGGCCCGCGAGGTGCAGGCGCAGGTAGTCGCGCACCGCGCCGGGCGAACCGAAGGCAGCACCGGTCCGCAACTCCTCGGCCAACGCACGCCGCGCCATTTCCAGCACGGCCTGCAGTTGCGCGTACTTGGCCGGCCCCATGCCGGGAACCGCCGAGAATTCACCTCGCGTCGCCGCAAACAGGCGGTTGAGGCCGCCAAAACGGCCGATCAGTTCGCGCGCAAGGTCGACCGCGCTTTTCCCCGGCAGGCCGACACGCAGGAAAATGGCCAGCAGCTCGGCATCCGACAGCGCGGTCGCCCCCTGCGCCAGCAGGCGCTCGCGCGGCCGCTCGTCGGCCGGCCAGTCGGTGATTGCCATGCGGGTTCTCAAGTAGAATGAAACGCTCGCCATTCTACCGACAAGACAATGGAATTACATGGCAAACGCATCGCGCTCGGCGTCACGGGCGGAATCGCCGCCTACAAGGCGGCCGAACTCGTCCGCCAGCTGATCCGGGAAGGCGCCTCGGTGCAGGTGGCGATGACAGACGCGGCAACGCGCTTCGTGACGCCGGTGACCTTCCAGGCACTGTCCGGCCGGCCGGTATTCACCGACCAGTGGGACGCACGCATCGGCAACAACATGGCGCACATCGACCTGTCGAGGGAGGCCGACGCCCTACTCGTCGCGCCGGCATCGGCGGATTTCCTCGCCAGGATCGCGCATGGGCTTGCCGACGACCTCCTGAGCACGCTGGTTCTCGCGCGGGACTGCCCGTTGCTGGTAGCCCCGGCGATGAACCGCCAGATGTGGGAAAACCCGGCAACGCAGCGCAATATCGCCACCCTGCGCGGCGACGGCATCGCCATCCTCGGCCCCGGCTGTGGCGACCAGGCCTGCGGGGAGAGCGGCCTCGGCCGCATGCTGGAGCCGGACGAACTCGTCGCGGCGCTGATCGCCCACTTCCAGCCCAAGCTGCTCGCCGGATGCCGCCTGCTGCTGACCGCCGGGCCAACCTTCGAGGCAATCGACCCGGTGCGCGGCATTACCAACCTCTCCTCCGGCAGGATGGGCTACGCCATCGCCCGGGCCGCCCGCGAGGCCGGTGCGGAGGTCACCCTCGTCTCCGGTCCGGTCGCCCTGCCCTGCCCGCCCGGCGTCACCCGCATTGCCGTGACCAGCGCGCAGCAGATGCGCGAGGCCGTGCTGCAAAGGGCAGGAGAAAACGATGTCTTCGTCGGCGTGGCCGCGGTCGCCGATTACCGACCGGCCAGCCCGGCGACACGAAAGATCAAGAAGGACGGCGGCGCCCCGTCCCCGATAGAACTCGTGGCCAATCCGGATATCCTCGCCGAGGTCGCAGCGCTGCCGGTGCCGCCGCTCTGCGTCGGGTTCGCCGCGGAAAGCCACGATCTGCATGACTATGCCGAGAAGAAACGGCGCGCCAAGAAAATCCCGCTGATCGTCGGCAACCTGATTAGCGACGGCTTTGGCGGCGACGACAACACGCTGATCCTGTTTGACGACGAGGGGCAACATCCGCTGCCGACGGCCCCCAAGATCGAACTCGCGCGCCGCCTGGTCGCGCGCATCGCCACCCTGCTGGAGAAACGCTGATGCATCGCATCGATGTCCGTATCCTCGACGCACGACTGCGGGACAACCCGCCCCACTACGCCACCCCCGGCTCGGCCGGGCTTGACCTGCGCGCCTGCATCGAGGCGCCGGTCAGGCTCCACCCCGGCGAAACGATGCTGATTCCGACCGGAATCGCCATCCACCTGGCCGACCCGGGTCTCGCCGCAATGATCCTGCCGCGCTCCGGCCTCGGCCACAAGCACGGCATCGTTCTCGGCAACCTGGTCGGACTGATCGACTCCGACTACCAAGGCGAGATCATGGTCTCCACCTGGAACCGCGGCAAGGATAGTTTCTCTCTGAATCCGCTTGACCGCCTCGCGCAACTGGTCGTCGTTCCCGTGCTGCAGGTGGCCTTCAACGTGGTCGATGCGTTCGATGCCAGCAGCCGCGGCAACGGGGGATTCGGGAGTACCGGCAAGGGCTGAGCGGCCGGAGCCGGCTCCGCCAGCGCCGGAGGGTCAGGCTTGCCGACGCCAGCCCGCCCACACGCCGACCAGCAGGAAGCCGGCAAAGCAGAACACCGACCAGTTGGCCATGCTTAGTCCGAGGATGTCCTCGCGGCTGGTGCAGAAACCGGTGGCCATGAACAGGTAGGGCCAGAGCATCCCGAGCCAGTCGACGAAGCGCTCGATCAACGACGGTTCACCGAAACCGCACTGGGTCACGGATTCCGGATTCAACTGCATCCAGGACTGATACAGCGCCGTCGCCAGACCGCCGGCGGCGATGGCGGCGATCAAACCGCCCCAGAGGCGGCGCCACCCGGGCAGCAGAGCGCCGGCCAGGGCGACGGCAGCGACGGCAAGATATAGGACGCGCTGGAAAATGCACAGCGGGCAGGGATTGATACGCATCAACTCGCCGATCAGCACACCGATGCCGACCAGCCCGAATCCCGTCGCCGCGATCAGCGAAAAGATGGTGCGCGCACCCAAGCGATTAAGAAAATCCATGACCCCTCTCCGGGAAAGACCGGGCAGCCGGAGCGCTGCCGGTCATGCCGTTGCGCACCGAACCGCCTTGCGAACTCAGGGCCGCCGATTCTACTGCCGAAACGGCCCTTGCCGGCAAAACCGCGGCACACGCAAGGTGAAAAATATTTGTTACACTGAACCGAAAAACTATATCGAACGTAATAATCATAAATGGTTCAAATAGATGGAGGAGCGGTTTGTCCCATCACTCGCCCGAGGATCGTCTACGCCGGCTGTTGTCGCTGGTGGGCGAATGCCGACGACGCCGTAACGAAACGCGCGACGAAGCGACGCTCTGCGCATCGATTTGCTCGGCGCTGACCGAAACCGGGGGCTACCCCCGCGCCTGCGTCGGCGTCCCCGGACCGACGGGATATGCCCTGATCGCCGGCAGCGGCGCCCCCCGCTCCGTGAGCTGGGAGGAGGCAACGGCCTCGACCACCCCCACGATCACTCTCGAACTGTACGGCGAGCCCTACGATTTCGGGGTTCTGTACATCGCAGCCAGCGATGCTGGCGGTTTCGCCGACGACGAGCGCGCCGTACTCGAGCATCTGGCCGACGATCTGGCCGAGACGATCGCCAGCTTGCGCGCCGCCATGGCTGCGCAACTGATGGAGTCGCAGCTGCGGCAACTTTCGCGGGCGCTCGAATCGACCTCGAACGGCGTGATGATCACCTCGTCGACCCAGCTCAACCATCCGATCGTCTACGTCAACCCTGCCTTCGAGCGCATCACCGGCTACAGCGCTGCCGAGGTGATCGGCCAAAGCGGCCGCTTCCTGGTCCGCGACGATCTCAACCAGAAAGGCCTCAATGAGATCCGTGCCGCCCTGCGCAGCCATCGCGAGGGGCATGCCGTACTGCGCAACTACCGCAAGGACGGCCAGCTCTTCTGGAACGCCCTGAGTATCGCCCCGGTGCGCGACGAAGCCGGCGGGATCACGACGCACTTCGTCAGCATCATCGAGGACGTCAGCGAACGCATCGCCTACGAGCAGCAGCTCGAATACCATGCCACGCATGACGCACTCACCGGACTGGCCAATCGCAGCCTGCTCAACGACCGCATCGGACAGGCCATCGCACGCGCGCGCTACGAGCAGAAGATGGTCGGCGTCCTGCTGCTCGACCTCGACCGCTTCAAGCTGATCAACGACGGTTTCGGCCACCAGCCGGCCGACAACCTGCTGCGCACGGTCGCCAGCCGTCTTGCCCACTGCGTGCGCGAGACCGATACCGTCGCTCGCTTGGGCGGCGATGAATTTGTCATCGTCGTCACCGACATCGAGGATGCCGACGACGTCTCCATCGTCGGTGCCAAGATCCTCCGCTCCCTGGCCCAACCGCTCAGCGTCGCGGAAAAGGAGGTCTTCGTCTCCGCCTCGATCGGCATCGCCATGTATCCGCGCGATGGCGACCACGGCGAAGCGCTGCTGCGCAACGCCGACGTGGCCATGTACCGGGTCAAGGAGCACGGACGCAACAGCTACCGATTCTATACCCCGGAAATGAGCCAGATGGCGCTCGATCGCCTGGACATGGAAGGCAACCTCCGGCGGGCACTGGAACGGGACGAGCTGCAGGTGTATTACCAGCCCATCCTCTCCCTGCAGAGCGGGCAGATGGTCGGCGCCGAGGCGCTGCTGCGCTGGTGCCATCCGCGCATCGGCATGATCCAGCCGGCGGAGTTCATCCCGCTGGCCGAGGAAACCGGGCTCATCATCCCGCTGGGCGAACTCGTCCTCCGGCAAGTCTGCCAGCAGATTCGCGCCTGGCAGCAAGCGGGGCTGCCGGCGATGCACGTGGCCATCAATATTTCCGCCAGACAGTTCCGCCAGGAGGACTTGGCCGGCAACGTCCGGCGCGCGCTGGACGAAAGCGGCATCGACGGCAGCACGCTCGAGTTCGAGCTGACCGAAAGCATGGTCATGCATGACATCGAGAACACCCTGACCACCCTGCGCGAACTCAAGGCGCTCGGGGCCGCCCTCTCTCTTGATGACTTTGGGACCGGCTATTCGAGCCTTTCCTACCTCAAGCGCTTCCCGATCGACACCCTCAAGATCGACCGATCCTTCGTCCGCGACATCGACCGCGACAGCGACGATGCCGCCATCGCGCACGCGGTCATCGCCATGGCGCACAGCCTGGGCCTGAAGGTGGTCGCCGAAGGCGTGGAAAGCGAGACGCAGCTGCAACTCCTGCGCAATTACGACTGCGATTTCTTCCAGGGCTACCTGTTCAGCCGGCCGGTTCCCCCCGCCGAATTCACGCTGCTGCTGCAGAACGGCAAGCAGCTGCCCACCACCGGGAGCACGCCGTGAAACAGCGTGCGCTGAACTGGGTTGCGGTCGACCGCGCCACGCTCGCGGCACATCTGCAATCGGCGCGCATCGATCGCTCGCAGGCTCTGGGCGAGACCAGCCTCTACCATTGCCACGGTGCGAGCGGCGAGAGCATCGCCATTGCCCTTCCTGACGGCAGCGGCCTGATCGTTGGCATCACCGCAGCGGCCTCGCCCTTCTTCGAACGCCGCCGCAGGCATCCTCCCGCCGATCTCCCGCCCCGCTGACCGGCCTGCAGCCGTTTATCGCGCGTCGCCAAGCGGCTATCATTGCGCCATGACCACACGCATCCTGCTCGTCGAGGACGACGAACGCCTGGCCGGACTGACGGCCGAATACCTTTCGCGCAACGATTTCGCGGTTTCCATCGAAGGCCGCGGTGACGCGGCCGAAACCCGCATCCTCGAAGAGAAGCCCGATCTCGTCGTACTCGACGTGATGCTGCCCGGCAAGGATGGCTTCGAAGTCTGCCGGGCTGTGCGAGCGCGTTACCCCGGGGTGATCCTCATGCTCACCGCGCGCGACGAGGATTTCGACCAGATCCTCGGTCTCGAGCTCGGCGCCGACGACTACATCGCCAAGCCGGTCCAGCCGCGCCTGCTGCTTGCCCGGATCAAGGCCCTCCTGCGCCGGGCTCCCGGCCCTGCCGGTACCGCGGGCGGCGAGGGAGAACTGGCGTTCGGCCGCTTTCGCATCAGCCAGGCGACGCGCACCGCACAACTCGGAGACGACAGCATCGATCTCACCACGGCCGAATTCGACCTGCTCTGGCTGCTGGCCCGGCACGCCGGCAGCATCCTGTCGCGCGACGATCTCCTGCAACAGCTGCGCGGCATCGGTTTCGACGGGCTCGACCGCTCCATCGATGCCCGCATCTCCCGCCTGCGCCGCAAACTCGGTGACCTGTTCAGCCGGCATGACTGGCAATAGCGGCAGCGGCCACAAGCTGCTGGCCATTCTCGGTCGCTACAAGCCGGCGCCATGGCGCGGCGGCTACAGCCTGTTCCGCCTCTTCTTCAACTTCTACCTGCTGGCGATGGGCTCTTTCGTCGCCATTGCTTTCTTCGCCGATTTCGTCATCTCGAATGCCGTGCGGGGCATCACCGATGACTACACCAGTCGCTTCATGCGCGGCACGATCGTGCTGATCGAGGACGAGCTGTTCCGCAAGCCCCGCCACGAATGGCAGAAGACGATTCGCAGGCTGGACGACAAATTCGCCTACAAGCTCGACATCGTTGATCGATGGACGCTGAAGCTGCCTCCCAAACAGGCCGAAAAGCTGGATGCCGGCGAAATGGCCGTCGACGCCCAGGGCGATATCATCTACCACCGGCTCAAGCAGACGCCGCAAATCCTCGTCGTCGGCCCCCTCTCGCCCGACCGCAACCCGGAATACCAGCGGGGCATGCCGCTCGACCTGCGCATCAGCCTGCTGACCTGGAGCCTGATCGGCCTGTGCCTCGCCATCGCCGTATGGCTGTGGATCCGCCCGGTCTGGCGCGATCTCGAGGCGATGCGCAAGACGGCTCGTGCACTCGGAGAAGGGCACTTCGAGGCGCGCGCCCCGCAGGTCCGCAGCCGGGCCTTCGAGTTGCTGGCCGAAACACTCAACGGCATGGCCGAGCGGATTCAGCGTCTGATCGCCACGCAGAAGGAGCTTTCTTCGGCAATCTCGCACGAACTGCGCACTCCGATCGCACGCATGCGCTTCGCACTGGAAATGATCGCCGAAACCGAATCCCGCGAAGAACGCGAACGGCTCTGGAAAATGATGGAATCCGATCTTGACGAACTCGACAGTCTGATCGACTCCAGCCTGACCTACGCCCGCTTCGAACGGGAACAACCGGAGATTCATCTCGGCCCGGTCGACTTCGCGGAATGGCTGGAGGACGAGATCGACAGCATCCGCATTCTCGGACGGACGCTGACGCTGACGGTGGACACCTCGGCCCTGCCGCCCGGCTTGCGCGTCCAGCTCGACCGCAAGAGCCTGCCCTACGCAATCAAGAACCTCCTGCGCAACGCCATCCGCTATGCACGCACGACGATCCGCGTGAGTGCCGCCATCGTCGGCGATCAGGTCCAGATCCACGTCGACGACGATGGCATCGGCATCCCCCCCGAGGAACGCGAGCGGGTCTTCAGCGCCTTCACCCG
>JAPKHL010000091.1 GCA_026646875.1 Rhodocyclaceae bacterium
ATCGAGATCAACATCACCAACCTCGCCGGGGTCCCTTCGATCATCTATGGCCTGCTGGCCCTCGGACTCTTCGTCTACGCCTTCGGGCTCGGGCAGAGCATCCTCACCGCCGGGCTGACGCTGGCCCTGCTGATCCTGCCGATCGTCATCGTGGCTACCCGCGAAGCCATCCGCGCCATTCCGCAGATCGTGCGCGAGGGTGCCTATGCCTGCGGTGCGACGACCTGGCAGGTGGTGCGCGATCACATCGTGCCGTACTCGAGCCCCGGCATCCTGACCGGCGTGATCATCGGCATGGCGCGCGCGATCGGCGAAACCGCACCGATCATCACCATCGGCGCGCTGACCTTCATTGCCTTCCTGCCGACCGCCCCGTTCGCCGGCGACCCGCCGGCCGGACTCTTCGACTGGCTGTTCGCACCCTTCACCGTGATGCCGATCCAGATGTTCAACTGGACCTCGCGCCCGGATGCGGCCTTCCTCAACAATGCCGCAGCCGCCGGTTTCATCCTCGTGCTGATGACGCTGATCATGAACGGTCTCGCTATCTGGCTGCGCTACCGCCTGCGCAAGAACATCAAGTGGTAAGAATTCTTACGGAATAGAGTGAATCCAATGACCGCAACCGCACAGCACGACCCCAAGCTGACCCTTAAGGCCGAGGCGCGCGACCTCAACTTCTTCTACGGCGACTTCCATGCCCTGAAGGGCATCAACATGCCGGTGTACGACAAGAAGGTCACCGCCCTGATCGGTCCCTCGGGCTGCGGCAAGTCGACCTACCTGCGCTGCTTCAACCGCATGCACGACCTGTATCCGGGCAACCGCTACCAGGGCGCCATCGAATTCCATCCCGACCGCACCGACCTGCTGTCGCCGAAGGTGGATCCTATCGAGGTGCGCATGCGCATCAGCATGGTTTTCCAGAAGCCCAATCCCTTTCCGAAGTCGATCTACGAGAATGTCGCCTACGGCCTGCGTGTGCGCGGTGAAACCGCCCGTTCGGTGATCGACGACAAGGTCGAGGCCGCACTGCGCGGCGCTGCGCTGTGGAACGAGGTGAAGGATCGGCTGAAGGATCTTGGCGCCAACCTCTCCGGCGGCCAGCAGCAGCGTCTGTGCATCGCCCGCGCACTGGCGACCGATCCTGAGCTGATGCTCTTCGACGAGCCGACCTCGGCGCTCGACCCGATCGCCACCGGCAGCATCGAGGAGTTGATCACCGAGCTCAAGGAAAAGGTCACCATCCTCATCGTCACGCACAACATGCAGCAGGCCGCGCGGGTTTCCGACTACACCGCCTACATGTACCTCGGCGAGATGATCGAATTTGGCGTCACCGACCAGATCTTCATCAAGCCCAAGAAGAAGGAAACCGAGGACTACATCACCGGTCGCTTCGGCTGACCCCCGGCTTCGCGCACCGACGACGACGGCCGGTTGTTCCGGCCGTTTTCGCTGGCGGCTCTCCGGGCCCTGCGGGCTGGTAAAATCGCGCGTTTTCGCAGGGACGAACGCCGCATGCCGACCGGAATCATCGAATCGCTGGACCACGAAGCCCGGGGCATCACCCGGCTCGACGGCAAGACCATCTTCGTTGAGGGGGCCTTGCCCGGCGAGTGCGTCGAGTTCGAGAGTTACAAGCGGAAGCCGACCTACGAGGTTGCCCGCCTGCAGCGGATCGTGCGGCCCTCCGGCAACCGGGTGACGCCGCGCTGCCCGCATTTCGGCATTTGCGGCGGCTGCAGCATGCAGCATCTCGACCCGGCCGCGCAGGTTGCGGTCAAGCAGCGTGTGCTGGAAAACACCCTCTGGCACCTCGGGCGGGTGCGGCCTGCCCAGCTCTATCCACCGATCCACGGGAATCCCTGGGGGTACCGGCATCGGGCCCGCCTGACTGCCCGTCTGGTGCCCGGCAAGGGCGGCATGCTGCTCGGTTTTCACGAACGGCGCAGCAGCTATGTGGCCGACATGCACCAGTGCGACATCCTGCCCCCCCACGTTTCGGCGCTGTTGATGCCGCTGCGCGCGGTGCTCGGCGGACTGTCCATTGCCGACCGCGTGCCGCAGGTCGAGATTGCCGTCGGCGAGCGCGTCACCGCACTCGTCCTGCGCATTCTCGAGCCCCTGACGCCGGTCGATGAAACCCGGCTGCGCGATTTCGCCGACCGCCACGGCGTGGTGATCTACCTGCAGCCCAAGGGGCCGGCATCGGCCTGCCGCTTCCATCCGGCGGATGCGCCGGCGCTGTCCTACACGTTGCCCGAATTCGCCGTCGAGCATCACTTTTCTCCGACCGAATTCACCCAGGTCAACCATGCGATCAACCGCGTGCTGGTGCGGCGTGCCCTGCGCCTGCTCGATCCGCAGCCGGGTGAGCGGATCGCCGACCTGTTCTGCGGTCTCGGTAACTTCACGCTGCCGATCGCGCGCTCCGGCGCTACGGTGGTCGGCATCGAGGGGAGCGCCGCATTGGTCCGGCGCGCCGGCGAGAATGCCGTGGCCAACGGACTGGCCGGACGGGTCGACTATGCCGTGGCCAATCTGTTCGAGGCGACGCCGGCCTCGCTGGCCGCACTGGGACCGTTCGACAAGATGCTGATCGATCCGCCACGCGAGGGTGCCGTCGAGCTCGTCAAGGCGCTTGGTGGCGAGGGGACGCCGCCCCCGCCCGGGCGCATCGTCTACGTGTCGTGCAATCCGGCAACGCTGGCCCGCGACGCCGCCATTCTCGTCAGCGTCAAGGGCTACCGTTTCCGTGGGGCGGGGGTGATCAACATGTTCCCGCACACCTCGCACGTCGAGTCGATCGCCCTGTTCGAGCGGGATTGAGCGTCGCCGGGCGGGCGCCGTCCCGGGTCAGTGGAGCGGATTCTGCTGGCGCGTGGACTGCTGCCAGGCAATCACCGTCCGCGTCGCGGCCGGCATTACCTTTTCACGTTGTTCGGCCGGCAGTTGCTGGCTGAGCGCGCCGAACAGCTGCTCGGTCAGCGTCTGCGCCAGCCCGCTCGCGGCCAGACCGTGTGCGAGGCAGCGGATCTGGATGTCGGCCAGTGTGTTGGCGAGGACGATCCAGCCGAGCTTCGGCATTCTCCCGACCAATCCCAGCATCATTCCACCCAGCTGGCGGAGCAGGGCGGTGGCGCTTTCCGCGTTCTCCTCGGCGATCATCGCGTGCCACAGGGCAAGGTGGATCGATTTGTGCAGATCGGCCTTGAATGCGAATGCGCAGGATTCCTCCGCCTCGATCCGCTCAAGCGCCGGCAGGGCGTCGGCACCGTAGGGGCCTTCACGCAAACAGGCGACGAGTTCGCTGAGGCCACTCAGAGCGTCGGGGCCGAAAATCTGACTATAGACCAGCCCCCATTGATCAAGCCCGCCGAGCAGCAGGGCGGCGCGTAGCGCCTGCGCTTCGGCCATGCGTTCGTTCTCGCCCATGCCGGCGATCCAGGGGGCGAGACGGCCGGCGGCTTCGACCATGGCCGCGCGCCGGGCCTCGGGCCGGGCTTCCAGCCCGAGCCGGAAGGCCAGTGAGAAAGCGTCCTGGACGTGGCGCGCGGCCTGCGTCTGGATTTCGCGTGGCAGGATCTCGGTCAGCGGGTCGGTCAGCGTGGTCATGGCGGCGTGCGTGCGGAGGGTGGAGAGGGGCAGGCGTAATGGGGGGGGGCGGGACCGCCAGCCACGGCGTCGGTATGACACGGCGGGCGGGGAGCGGGCGTACCCCGTTGAAATCGGCAATTCGTGGCCTGGAAATGAAAAAACCTGCATTTCTGCAGGTTTTTTCATTGTTTCTGGCGCGCCCGGAGCGATTCGAACGCCCGACCCCTTGGTTCGTAGCCAAGTACTCTATCCAACTGAGCTACGGGCGCAGCGCCTTTTGAAGCCGCGAATTATACAGACCCCGTGCGCGTTTTCAAGCGTTTTTTTGATTTTTTCGCTTCTGCTCAAAAAAACGTTGCTCGGCCGTTCAGGCGCGTGTCTCGGTGAGCTCACCGGAGACAGCGGGCTGCTCGCCGTGGCCGAGCCGGCGGGAGAGCGCGGCGGCGGCCTGCTTGATACTCTCCGCCAGCGGGCTGTCCCAGTCCGTGTCGAAATGGCCGACGGGGCCCAGCGAGGTGATCGAGGCCACCATGTTGCCGCTGTGGTCGAACACCGGCGCGCTGAAACCGTTGATGCCGGGGGTCAGGCTGCCGCTGGCGCGCGAGATCCCATGCCGGCGGATATCCTCGAGCAGGGTTTCGAGCTCGCGGGCAACGGCGGTCGGGGTGCTTCCCGCCGCCTCGGCGGCAAGGCGGATCTCCCGGTCGAGCATCTTCTTCATGTACGGCGAGCGATAGAAGGCGGCAAAGGAGCGGCCGGTCGCCGAGGTCATCAGGGGCAGGACGACGCCGGTGCGCAGGGTCACCGTGATCGGCCCGCCGGCCTCAACCCAGCGCACGCAGGTGGCGCCATGCGTTCCCCACATCGCCAGTGCCACGGTCTCGCCGATCTTCTCGCAGAGATCCTCGAGAATCGGCGCGGCCAGGCGGACCGGGTCGAGCCGGGCCAGGCTGGCCAGTCCGAGATCGAGGGCAAAGCCGCCGAGGTCGTAGCGTCCGGTGTTGGCATCCTGCTCGACCAGCCCCATGCGCATGAAGCTGACCAGATAGCGGTGCGCCTTGGCGGCGGGCATCGCGGCGTTGCGGGCCAGGTCGCGCAACATCATCGGGCGGCCGTTGGCGGCCAGCGCGCGCAGCAGGCGGGTGCCGACTTCGATGGACTGGATGCCCTGGCGTTGCTTGGGAGGTTCGGTGGTCATGACATGGCGTTGGGCGTTCGAACGCGCCATTGTAACGACTGCCGTCCCGGCTGGGCAGTGGCCGTCCGCAATCCATGCGCGATCGACGCAGGAGCGGATGCAGCCGGCCGAGAGTGGCCGAGAATCCGGCATAATCGAGGCTTCATGCGAGGGAGATGCCGATGCGAGCAGTTCTGATAGCCAATCCCAAGGGCGGCGCCGGGAAGACGACGCTGGCGACCAATCTTTGCGGACATTTCGCCAACACGGGCAGGAGCGTGACCCTGTGCGATCTCGATCGCCAGCAGTCCTCGCTGCGCTGGATGGCCTTCCGCGATCCGGCCATGCCGCCGGTGACCGGTTATTTCGCCGGCAACCAGATGCTGATCAACCTCCCGCGCGAGCCGGACTGGGTGGTCATGGATGCACCGGCCGGCCTGCAGGGGTACAAGTTGACCGACTCCCTGCGCCATGTCGACAAGGTGGTGGTGCCCGTGGTGCCGTCGGTCTTCGACATGGCCGCCACGGAGGATTTCCTCGGAGCGCTTCGCCAGGAAATGCGTGGCCGGCGCGGTGCCATCGGCATCGTCGCGATGCGCGTCGATCCGCGCACCCGGGCGGCGGCGATGCTCGAGGAGTTCCTGAAGCATTTCGACATTCCGATTCTCAGCTATCTGCGCAACACATCTGCGCAACACCCAGAACTACGTCAACGTGGCGGCCAGCGGACAGACCGTCTTCGACCCGCCGCGCGCGCGCTTCCGTCGCGACGTCGAGCAGTGGGGACCGCTGCTCGAATGGCTGGAAGCCGATCCGGCGTGATCGATTGCCTTGACCGCCGGGCGGCGGTTCCGGATACTTTTTCCGATAGGCTTTTGCATTTACGTTGCGTACTCCGGAGACAGTATTCGTGCCCCCCCAGAACGATCTCGTGAAGGCGGTCCGCAGCGGCGAAATCGCCGCCGTGGTGGCCGCGCTCGATGCCGGCGCGCCGGTCGAACTCAACGACGGCCTGGGTGTGCCCGGCCTGCCGTTGGGCATCGCCTGCTTCATGGGGCATGCCGATATTGTTCGCGAACTGGTCCGGCGCGGTGCGCGCGTGAATCTTGCGGATAACCGCGAGCCGGTCTCACCGCTGTCGATGGCCATCCGGGGCGGCCGCACCGAGGTCGTCCGCCTGCTTGTCGAACTGGGTGCGACCGTGCCCGAGGGCATGCAGACCGGACTCGGCGAGGCTGAACTGCGCGCCGCACAGGCCGTGGCGGCGGTGACCGCTGCCGACCGGGAGGCTTTCGGAGATCTCCCCGATATCGAGGAAATCCAGATCGTGCGCTGTTTCGGCACCGATACCGGCGTTCTCGAGGCCGACGTGGTGCGGGCCGCGCGCGAGATGGAGTCGCTGAAGAGCGACACGAAAAAATAGCCTGCCCGTCCGCTCCCCGTGCGGTGGAGCGAGCGCCTCGCGGCAGACTGGCTGCGCCGCCGGGCGGCACCCTCCTTCAGGAACCCTGCAATGATCAGACACCTTCGCTCACTGGCCCTCACATGCGCGATGCTTGCCGTCTTTCCGCTTCACGCCGCCGGGCCGGCGCCGTTGCCGCCGGTCGAGGTTTTCCACCCGCCGGTTTGCCTGGCCTGCATCGACTGGGCCGAACATTTGCGTGAGAACGGTTTCACGGTACGGATGACGCCGACCCCGGACATGGCGGCGCTGAAGCAGCGGCTGAAGGTGCCGGCCGATGTCGAATCGGTGCATACGGCAACCGTCGCCGGATATTTCGTCGAGGGACACGTGCCGGCCGAGGATATCAAGCAGTTGCTGCTGGAAAAACCCAAGGCGCGCGGCATCGCCGTCCCCGGCCTGCCGGCCGGGGCGCCGGGACGGCAGGTGCAAACCCCCTTCTGCGACACCGCCTGCACCATCATCGACGGCACGACCAGCGAACGCGAGCCGCGTCGCGAGATGTTCAATACCCTGCTGATCGATTCCCGCGGCAACAGCAGCGTCTTCGCCCGGCACTGAGGGGCTGGTCCGATCTAGCGCGGGGCAGCGAGGAATTCCGCATACATCCCCGCGGCCCAGGCGGCATCCTCGCCGCGCGGGTTGGGGTCGTAATGCTGTTTCACCGTCTGCATGATGACGCCATCGCCGCGCAGGCGGAAAGCCGTGTCGATGCGGATCATCTCCAGTGGTTCGACTTTTGCGTGCACATAGCAGACGCTGTCGGGCAAGCCCGGCGTCAGTGGCTTGTCGTGCGCCCGTGCGGCGATCTGGCCGGCGGCGATGCGTCCCAGGCGGTTGGCCAGATGGCCGCTCTTCGGGTAGTGGCCGAACAGGAAGGAGGCCCGGTCGATCAGGTCGCCGACCAGCCAGATCCGCTCATCGCTGAGCGATTGCAGGCGCAGCGGATCCTGCGCGGCCCAGCCGCTCGGGGCGCCGCTCGCGTCGCGGCCGATCAGCGCAGCCTGCCAGGCGAGGTCGCTGGCCTGCTGCGGCGGCATCAGGATCGCGTCGGTGAAATCGAAGGTGTCGAAATCGGTGCTGATCCGCTTGCTGAACGGGTCGAGTGTCTTCACCGTGGCCTGCGGGACGTAAACGATCTGGTCCGCGTAGTGCTGCCGGAAGATCCGGTCGAAGCCGAGCGCCGGCGGGTTGGGGTCGAGAACGATCAGGCGGCCGCGGATCTTCCGGGTCTTCAGCCACCAGCCAATCATGCAAGCCCGCTCGAAGGGCGCCGGCGGACAGCGATAGGGCATGGGCGGGACCGTCATCAGCAGGTCGCCGCCGGTGAAGGCCTCCAGTTTCCGCTTGAGCGCCAGCGCTTCCTCGGCACCGATGAAGGCCGGCGGGTAATTGCGGCGGGCGAAGTCGGCCGCCCGCCGGTCATTGCCGAACCACGGCGTGTAGTCGTAGCGCACGCCGGTGGCGAGGACCAGCCAGTCGTAGGCGACCGTGCCCTGGGCCGTGACCACTTGGCGGTTGTCGCGGTCGATGGCGATGACTTCGGCGTGCAGCAGGGCATACCCGAAGGCCTCGGCCGCGGTTTGCCGGTCATGTGTCAGCGTCGTGCCGCCGTCGAGGCCGACCAGCCATTTGTTGCTCTGCGGGTGCGACCAGAAGGCGCTGGTCCGTTCGATGACGACGACGTCGAGCCCCGGAGCCTGCTCGCGCAGGTGCCGGGCCGTACTCAAGCCGCCCCAGCCGCCACCGACGATCACCACCCGGCGGTTTTTCGGGGCGGGCAGCAATTCGCGCGCGCGTGCGATGGCGGGCGCAAGGAGGGCGCCGCCACAGGCAGCGCCGGCGGCGAGCCAGTGCCGGCGGGACGGATTGTCGGGAGAAGCGGTGTGCGGGTGCGACATTGCCAGGGTCCGGAATGAAACCCGGTGATTGTAGGGCATGCGCGCGGTACCGGACATGATGCGGATCATGCGGCCGCCCGGCGACGGCTGCTCAATCGGCGGCTGCTCAATCGGCGGCGGTGCTGCCGACGAGCGTTTCCCGAACGGCGGCCTCGACCGAGGCAGGGTCGCCGAGGCGTTCGTCGGGTTCGAGCAGGACCAGCCAGAGCAGTTTCTCGAACTCCTTGGCGAAGCGCGCGACGATGCGCTCCGGGTCGTCGACCAGGCCCTTGTCGGTGATCAGGCCGAACTGCACCTGGCCGTCGTAGGAAAGGATCGAGACGCCGATGCCGATGTCCCCCGATTGGGGAACCCAGAACATCTGCTGACGCAGCCGGGCCCCCGCCAGCCAGCGGGGGCCTTGCGGTCCGGGGACATTGGTCATTACGGCGGTGGCCTTGCCGGCGAGCAGGTCGAGGACGCGGTTCTGGAGCGGTGCGGGCAGTTGTCCGGCAACGCCGATGATGCCGTAGGTCAGCCAGGCCTGTCTGGATTCCTTCAGGCGCTCCATGCGCGCCCGCGTGGCGTAGAGGCGTGCGAGCGGGTTCTCGATGCCGACCGGCAGTTCGAGCGCCACCAGCCCGAAACGGTTGCCGAGTTCCCCGGCATCGGCGGAGGTACGCAGGTTGACCGGGACCAGCGCGCGAAGCTCGCTGTCCGCCGCCACCGCATCGCCCTTCTCCCGCAGATAGCCATGGAAGGCCCCTGCCGCCGAGGCCAGCAGCATGTCGTTGACCGAACAGCCCAGTACCCGTCCCACCGCCTTGACCTCGGGCAGGGAGATCGGCGCCGACCAGGCCACGCACTTGTGCGTGCCTGGCGTGCCCTTGAGGCGCGTGCGGGTGTCGTCCGGCATCAGTGCCAGCCGGGCGAGCTCGCCGGCAAGCGAGCCGGCGGTCTGCCAGTGCCCGACAATCCTCGCCGGATCGGCAAGCGTGTCGAGATAGGCGCGCCAGAGCGCGCTGCCCGTGCGCAGCGGAGCCAGTGCGGCTTCGGTCAACGCGGCGAGGTGCCGCGATCCGAAGGGATCGGCCGCCTCGGCCGGGAGGGGGGTTGGCGGTGGCGGGGTGGCGGTTTCCGGGAGGGTGTCGGTCAGCGCATCCATCACGCCGGCCAGTGCGATGCCGTCGGCGATCGCATGGTGGAAGCGGGCGATCAGCGCGGAATCGCCGGCGGTCTCCACGAGGATGAACTCCCAGCGCGGACGGGCAGGGTTGAGCGGTTCGCTGGCCAGTCCGGCGAGGAATTTGCGCAGCGCGGCCTGATCGCCGGGAGGCGGCAGGACGGCACGCCGAAGGTGCGCATCGATGTCGAAATCCGGGTCGTCCCGCCAGCAGGCCGCGCCGTCGCCGACCTCGGCGATCTGGCGGAAGCGGCGATAGCGGAGCAGGCGCTGCGCCACGGTGCGGCGCAGGCGCTCGAAGTCCATGCGCCCGTCGAAGATCATCACACCGATGATCTGCATCAGGTTGCCGGGGCGGTCCATGCGCAGCCAGGCGTAGTCCACGCTGGACATGCGTTCGTGACCGGCAGGATGGGCAGGGGGGGCGGGCATCGCGGCAAATCCGCTAATGACGTATCGCTATAATAGCAAGGCCCGATGGCGGTGCCTGTCTTGCCGGTGCAGCCACGGAGCCATTGCAGCGATATTTCAACGACAAATCACAGGAGAACTGCCCATGAGCGAACTGAAAGCCCGATTCGAGGCTGCCGTCGCCGATTCCAGGACGCTTGCCACGCGTCCCGACAATGCCACCCTGCTCAAGCTCTACGCGCTATACAAACAGGCCAGCGCGGGCGATGCCGCCGGGCCGCGACCAGGATTCACCGACATGGTGGGGCGCGTCAAGTACGACGCCTGGACCGCGCTGCAGGGCACGGCCAGCGAGGAGGCGATGCGCCAGTACGTGGCACTGGTCGATTCGCTGCGGGCGGCCTGAGGCGGTCTTCCCCGCAGCCGCTGCCCCGGCCCGCGCGGGGGCAGGCGTCAGGCCGTGAAGTTCTCGTCGAAGTAGCGGTGCACCTCGCGTTCGACGGCCGGGCGCACGGCGTTGAGCAGGAAGCCGAGACGGATGCGCAGGGTGGCTTCCTTTTCGTGCAGCATCAGCTCGCCGGAAACGCCGGGCCGGGTGAAGCGCAGGGTGTCACCCTCCCAGGCGTAGGCGAGGTCGAATTTTCCCTGCAGCTTGACGGCCAGGCGCTCGGCGGCCTGCCGGGCGTCGGCGAGGGATTTTTCGTGTTGGCGGGAAATGACGATGTCGCTCATGGCGGGACGGCGTTTCTTGGTGTGAGGTGGATGGACGGGGGCGGTGGGCTCAGCGGGACGCCGCGCACAGGGCAAGAAAGGTGGCCAGGCGGCGGGCGTCGATCTCACCGCGCGCGGCGGCGGCACGCACGGCGCAATCCGGTTCGCGGTCGTGCCGGCAATCGCGGAAGCGGCACTGCCCGAGCAACGGACGCAGCTCAGGAAAGGCGTGCTCGATCTCCTGCGGGGACAGGTGACGCAGACCGAATTCCTGCAAGCCGGGCGAATCGATCAGTTGCGCGTCGCCCGCCAGCCGGTAGAGTGTGGCGTGCGTCGTGGTGTGCTTGCCCGAGTCGAGGGCGGCCGAAATCTCGCGGGTCGCCGCGCCGGCGCCGGGAACCAGGGCGTTGATCAGCGTCGATTTTCCCATGCCCGACTGTCCGACGAGGACGCTGGTCTGCGCCGCCAGGTAGGGGCGCAGACGCTCCGCATCGCTGTGCGCGCAGAGCTGCAGCACCGGGTAGCCGAGCCGGACGTAGGGCGCAAGGACGGCGAGGGCAGCCGGCAGGCGCTCGGCAAGATCGCATTTGTTCAGCACGATCAGCGGACGGAGTCCCTGGCTTTCCGCGGCCACCAGGCAGCGCGTGACAAGATCGTCGGAGAAGGTGGGCTCGCAGGCGACACGACGATGACGATCTGCGTGACGTTGGCGGCAATCAGCTTCTGCTTGAATTCGTTGGAACGGTAGAGCAGGCTGTGCCGCGTTTCCACACGGTCGATGACGCCCTGGGCGTCGCCACTGCGCGAGAGGTCGACGCGGTCGCCGCAGGCCAGCTCGCTTTTCTTGCCGCGCGGAAAACAGCGCAGCCGTTCGCCGTCGGCCAGTTCGACGAGATATTGCCGCCCGTGCGCAGCGATGATGGTGCCGGTGAGCTTCAAAGGGCGGGCAGCGCCTGGATTTTCGCCGCGCAGATGAAGTCGTTGCGGGACAGGCCACCGACATCGTGCGTGCTGTAGCGCACCCGGACGCGGCCATAACCGATCTCGAGGTCGGGGTGGTGCTTCTCGCTTTCGGCCAGGCAGGCAACGGTGTTGGCGAACAGCATCGCCGTCCGGAAATCGGCGAAGCGGAATTCACGGCACAGCGCTTCGTCGGCTATCGTCCAGCCGGGCAGTTCGGCGAGCAGCTCTCGGGCGGTTTCGGGTGCGATCCGGTGTTCGGCGCCGCGGCGCGGCTGGCAGCGTTCCGTGGCGAGGGGGGCGGTGAGCGGGGGCATGAGTGTCTCCTCGAAGGGGCTGCGGGCGCGCTGCAGTGGTCTTCAGATGGCCTGCAGCCGGGCGATGCGCTGAGCGGCGGGCGGGTGGGAGTCGTAGAACAGCGAATGCAGCGGATCGGGCGTCAGGGTCGAGGCATTGTCTTCGTAAAGCTTGACCAGCGCTTGCACGAGATCGTCGGCCGAGGCGTGCCGTGCGGCGTAGCGGTCGGCCTCGAATTCGTCGCGCCGCGAGAGGCCGCTGAGCAGCGGGGTGAGCAGGAAGGTGAAGACCGGGACGACGAGGAAGAACAGGATCAGTGCGAGGGCGGTGTTCTGCGCGTGGACGCCGAGTCCGCCATGGAACCACGGGGCGTCGATCAGCTGGCCCAGAGTGGCAAGCAGGACGAGCGATCCGGCGAACATCAGGACGATCCGCTTGAGCACGTGCCGGTGGCTGAAATGGCCCAGCTCGTGGGCGAGCACGGCCTCGATCTCGTTCGGCTGCAGACGGGCGAGCAGGGTGTCGAAGAAGACGATGCGCTTGTTCTTGCCGAGGCCAGTGAAATAGGCGTTGCCGTGGTTGGAACGCCTGGATCCGTCCATTACGAAGAGGCCCGAACTGGCGAAACCGCAGCGGGCGAGCAGGGCTTCGATGCGTGCCTTGAGCGCGCCTTCCTCGAGCGGCACGAACTTGTTGAACAGCGGTGCGATCCAGGCCGGGTAGACGAACATCACGAGCAGGTTGAAGGCACTCCAGAACAGCCAGACATAGAGCCACCAGAGCGTACCCATGCGTTCCATCAGCCAGAGCACGGTGAGGATCACCGGGGCGCCGATCGCGGCGCCGAGGGCGGTCTGCTTGCAGAGATCGGTGAAGAAGAGGCGCGGGGTCATGCGGTTGAAGCCGAAGCGTTCCTCGATGACGAACTGGCGGTAGAGCGCGAGCGGCAGATCGAGCGCGCCGGAAATCGCCAGCACGCTGAAGATCATCGCCAGGCCGTAGGCAAGATCGCTCAGCCGGGCATCCCAGAAAACGTGCAGCGCCTGCAGTCCGCCACCGAGCGTGAAGCCGAGCAGGACGACGATTTCCAGGGCGAGCGCCAGCATCCCGTAGCGGTTGCGGGCCACGGTGTAGTCGGCGGCCTTGCGATGGGCGGCGAGGGGAATCCGGTCGGCGAACTGGCCGGGAACGGTTTCCCGGTTGGCGCGCACGTGCGCCATCTGGCGGCTGGCCAGCCAGAGCCGCAGCAAGGCCATCAACCCGAGCGCGGCGAGAAAGACGATGGTGAAGGAGGGGGCAAGGGCGTGGGGCGCGGCGGAATCGGACATGAAATCGGGGTCTCTGGGGCAGTGGGTCACACGGCTGTGACAGAATATCGTTTTACCGAGTTCAGGCGGATTATATGGCACAGGATGCAAACCTCCTCGTTTGGCTGGACATGGAGATGACCGGGCTGGAGCCCGAACGCGAGCGCATCATCGAACTGGCGATGATCGTGACCGACAACGACCTCAACCCGGTTGCCGAATCGCCGGTGTGGGTCGTCCATCAGTCCGATGCCGTGCTCGATGCCATGGACGACTGGAACAAGAATACGCACGGGCGTTCCGGACTGATCGACCGGGTGCGCGCCTCGACGCTGGACGAGGCTGCCGTCGAGGCGGCAGCGCTGGCCTTCATGGCGGAGCATGTCCCGCAAGGCGCCTCGCCGATGTGCGGCAACTCGATCGGTCAGGACCGCCGCTTCATGGTCCGCTACATGCCTCGCCTCGAGGCCTGGTTCCATTACCGCAACCTCGACGTGAGCACGCTCAAGGAGCTGTGCCGGCGCTGGCGCCCCGAGGTGGCCAAGGGGTTCGTGAAGAAGGCCGATCACACGGCACTCGCCGACATCCGCGAGTCGATCGCCGAACTGCAGTACTACCGCACGCACTTCATCAACGCCTGAGGAGACGGTCATGCAAGGCAATCCGGAAATCATTGCGCTGCTCAACGGCCTGCTGGCCGGTGAGCTGATGGCGCGCGACCAGTATTTCATCCACGCCCGGATGTACGAGAACTGGGGCTACCGCAAGCTCTACGAGCGCATCTGGCACGAGATGGAGGACGAAACGGGGCATGCCGACTGGCTGATCCGCCGCATCCTTTTTCTCGAGGGAACGCCGCAGGTCGTGCCGTCTCCCGCGCCAAAGGTCGGCAAGGATGTTCCGGAAATGCTGCGCAACGATCTGGCGGTCGAGTACGCCGTGGTCGCCGAGCTGAAGCAGGCAATCGCCCGCTGCGAGGCGCTCGGGGACTACGTGACCCGGGAAATGCTGGAAAGGATGCTCGACGATACCGAGGAGGACCATGCCCACTGGCTGGAAAAGCAGCTGGGCCTGATCGAGCGTGTCGGACTGGCCAACTACCTGCAGGCGCAACTGAGCGAGGGCTCGGGCGGCGGCGCGTCCTCCTGAGCGGCCTGGCGCCGGGTTACGGCGCGGGCGCCCGGCGGTAAAGCCGGAAGCGCTCGTGGCGGTCGTTCGGCCGGTGGCCTTCCCAGACCCGTTGCCAGGGCTCGCCGGGCGAGGCCGCCGCCGAGCGCGTCGAAACCTGCACCAGCAGCCAGTCGCACCGGGACGGCGCCGTTCGGCCGCGGGTCAGCCGGATGCCCTCGAAGTAGTCGAGCGAGGCGAGCATCGATTCCGGCAGCCCGCCGTCGGCGATGCAGCCGGGGTCCGCCGGCAGGCTGCGGGCAATGCTCGCTGCCAGGGGGCGGTAGGTCTTCCCGTAGTCGATCCAGGGCATCCAGAGCTGGACGACGAGAAACCAGAACAGCGTGACGCCGGCCATCCAGTGCGTCACGCTGCGCATCGGCGAGCGCGGACTGGTGACGATGAGCCAGAGCCAGGCCAGCGTCGCCGCCAGCGCGAGCAGGAAGGCGAACAGGGAAAACCCGGTCTCGAATCCGGGCGCCAGGCGCACCACCTGCCGGGCGAGGCGGGGCGGCCAGCCGAAGACCATGGCGCACCAGCCGATCCAGACCAGCCCGGCGAACAGGCTGAAGGTGATCATCGCGAACCAGTCGAAGGCATTCGCCGCGCCGCGCCGCAGGGCGGCCACACCGGGGACGGCGAGCAGCACGAGGGGCGGCAGGAGCAGCAGCGCCGGAGCACTGCGCATGCCGACCAGCAGGCCGAGGCCGAGCAGCACGGCGAGGAAGGCGAGCAGCGGGAATGACAGGGCGAAACCCCGCAACATCCGCCGGCGGGACCACAGCGCCCATGCCGCGATGGGCAGGGCGGGCCAGGCGTACCAGGCAAGCGTGCCCAGATAGCGCCGGATGTTGTTGAGGGCTTCCGGCAGGATGCCCAAGGAGCGCAGCTCGTCGCGCCAGAACAGGCTGACATGGCTGGGCGAGGCGATCTGCATGGCCAGCAGCCAAGGCGCGGCGACGGCCGTGGCGGCGGCCGCCAGCACGAGGAGCGGTGTCGCGAGCGGCGGCTGGGCGCCGTTGGCGCGCATTCGCCACAGCGCTGCGAGCGCGACCGGCAGCAGGAGCAGGGCCGGCAGCAACCCGCCGGCGAGGAAGGTGCCGCCGAGTGCGGCACCGAAGATTCCCGCGCCCCGCCGGGGCTGCCGGGGCAGCATGGCCAGTCCCCAGTAGGCGGCGGCGTGCGCGGTCAGCGCGGCGAGCATGGGTTGCGCCTCGTGCGCATGGAAGATGAAACCGATGCTGCCGGCGAGGATCAGCGGGCCGCTCGCCGCCTGATCCCGGCCGTGCAGCTCGCGCGCAGCCAGCAGGATGAAGCTGAGTGCCAGCAGGGTGAAAGCGCCGCTGGCCAGGCGTGCCGCGTCGTGCAGCGGCAGCAGCCAGGCGAAGATCTGGCCGCTGCCGGCGGCGATCCAGTAGTAGAGCGGTGCATCCGCCCAAGGGCGGCCGGCAAGCTGGGGCAGCAGCCAGTTGCCGTGTGACACCATGTCGTGCACCACGCCCAGCGTCACGGCGTCGTCCACCTTCCACGGATCGTGTCCAGTCAGTCCGGGCAGGATGTAGAGCGCCAGCAGCAGGGCAAGCACCCAGCCACGCGGCGGCAGGGCAATGCCACGGGACGGTTGCGGATCGGGGCGGATGGGCATCGTGCGGGGACGCCGGTGAGTGACGGGAGGAGCGGGAGGGGTGGGTCAGGCGGAGCGCGCCCGTGGCGCGGAAACGAAAAAGGCAGCCGGTGGCTGCCTTTCGTGGCCGAGTCGGCTGACCCGCATGTCCGCTCAGGCGGATTTGCGCATGGCGCCGTACTTCTGGTTGAACTTCTCGACGCGGCCGGCGGTGTCAACGATCTTCTGCTTGCCGGTGTAGAAGGGATGGCAGGCCGAGCACACTTCGACGTGCAGTGCCTTCTTCATCGTCGAGCGGGTGGTGAAGGTGCTGCCGCACGAGCAGGTCACCTGGATTTCGTTGTAGTCGGGATGGCCTTCGGGTTTCATCGTCTGTCTTCCAGTGAGTCTTGACTTGGCCGGCGGTTGTGACCGACCCCATAAAACGCGCCATTATCCTTGAGAATCATGGCAATGTCCAGTGCCGCCGCTGGCTCAGCGGCCGCTGCGCATGGCGTCGAAGAATTCTCCGTTGCTCTTCGTGGACTTGATCTTGTCGAGCAGGAATTCCATCGCCTCGAGATCGTCCATGTTGTACAGCAGCTTGCGCAGCACCCACATCTTCTGCAGGACGTCCGGCTTGAGCAGCAACTCCTCGCGGCGGGTGCCCGAGCGGTTGACGTTGATCGCGGGATAGACGCGCTTCTCGGCCATGCGGCGATCCAGGTGGATCTCCATGTTGCCGGTGCCCTTGAATTCCTCGTAGATCACGTCGTCCATGCGGCTGCCGGTATCGATGAGCGCGGTGGCGATGATGGTCAGCGAGCCGCCTTCCTCGATGTTGCGCGCGGCGCCGAAGAAGCGCTTGGGCTTCTGCAGCGCATTGGCGTCGACGCCGCCGGTCAGTACCTTGCCGGAGGCCGGCTGCACGGTGTTGTAGGCGCGCGCCAGGCGGGTGATCGAGTCGAGCAGGATGACCACGTCCTTCTTGTGCTCGACGAGGCGCTTGGCCTTCTCGATGACCATCTCGGCGACCTGCACGTGGCGCGTGGCCGGTTCGTCGAAGGTCGAGCCTCGGGGCGCTCGTCGATCAGCAGGACGATCAGCGAGACATCGGGATGGTTGCTGGTGATGGCGTGGGCGATGTGCTGCATCATCACCGTCTTGCCGCTCTTCGGGCTGGCGACGAGCAGGCCGCGCTGGCCCTTGCCGATCGGCGCGATGATGTCGACGATGCGGCTGGTGATGTTTTCCTCGCCGCGGATATCGCGCTCGAGCTTGAGGTGTTCGGCCGGATGCAGCGGCGTCAGGTTCTCGAAGAGGATCTTGTTCTTCGAGGCTTCCGGCAGTTCGTAGTTGATCTTGTCGACCTTGACCAGCGCGAAGTAGCGTTCCCCATCCTTCGGCGTGCGGATCTCGCCCTCGATGGTGTCGCCGGTGTGCAGGTTGAAGCGGCGGATCTGGCTGGGGCTGACGTAGATGTCATCGGTGCTGGCCAGGTACGAGGTGTCCGGCGAGCGCAGGAAACCGAAGCCGTCCGGCAGCACCTCCAGCGTACCGTCGCCAAAGATGCTCTCGCCCTTCTTTGCCTGGTTCTTCAGTAGCGCAAAGATCAGCTCGTGTTTGCGCAGGCGGTTGGCGCCGTCGATGTTGTTGCTGACGGCCATGTCGAGAAGCTGGCTTACATGCAGGGCTTTGAGTTCGGATAGATGCATTTGCGCGGGAGGGAGGAAGGGTGGAACCAGGAGATGGCACGAGGCGCCGGGCGCGGCGACGCGAGGAACGCGTCGAGATGTGCGGGGGTCTTGCCGGAATCGGCGCGTGGCAGGCAAGGAGCGCTGCCGCGCCTGAAAGTTCTGTGCAGGCCTGTTGGTATCTGGTCTTGGCGCGGGAGAACTTCCAGGCGGAGGTTAACGGCTTTACAGGTTGCTGTCAATGAAGGCGGTCAGTTGCGACTTGGACAGCGCACCGACCTTGGTGGCCTCGACGTTGCCGTTCTTGAACAGCATCAGCGTCGGAATGCCACGGATACCGTAGTTGGCGGGCGTCTTCTGGTTGTCGTCGATGTTCAGCTTGGCCACCTTCAGCTTGCCTGCGTACTCGCTGGCGATCTCGTCGAGGATCGGGGCGATCATCTTGCACGGACCGCACCACTCGGCCCAGTAGTCGACCAGGACCGGTTGCTGCGACTGCAGCACCTCGGTGCCAAAGCTGTCGTCGGTCACGTAATGGATGTGTTCGCTCATCGAAAAGCCTCTTGCGGAATCTGGAATTGAAATCGGGGGAGTCATTCCCCGCCAACGGGGGAGGGCTGAAACAACTGACGGGCTATCCTAGCGAAAAAAAACGGACAAGGGAAGGCAAGCGCGCCGCGACCGTCAACCGCTCCTTCGGCGTCAAAAAACAAGCAGGCGAGCGTTGCGTGCGCGCAGTGGCGGGGTCCGGAAGCCCGCAAGGGCTGCCGAAAGTCAGATTGAATGCCTTGAGCATATCCATTTAACATTATCCCTCCCTGATGCCCCTGTCGAGTGGTTGAATGTGCGTTCATGACTTTTTGCGTCCTGGATTCGCGGTTGTCCCGCGTCTTTTCGCGTCCCTTTTACTGGTTTCCTGCAGCTTGGGCGGCGGCCATGCATTGGCCCAATCGTCTGCGTCTCCCGGGGCTCCCAGCGATGTCCTCGAGCAGCGACGACAACTCGAACGGATCGATCTTCTCCGGCGTCAACAGGAGCGGGGGCACGATGTTCGCCGTCTGGAGCAGGCCCCCGAGGAAATGGCCGCGCTTCCACTGGATGAGCAGCCATGCGTGCTGGTCGAGCATATCCGCCTGAACGGTGATGAGAACAGCCAGTTTTCCTGGCTCTTGGAGGCCGCTGCCGGGCCGGATGGGCGTGATGCTCCCCAAGGCCGTTGTCTGGGCAGTCGTGGCGTTAATCTCGTACTGAGGCGTTTGCAGAATGCCCTGATCGCAGAAGGTTACATCACCAGCCGGATCGTGGCCGAAGCACAGGATCTCCGGGCTGGAACGCTGGCCCTGCGCCTGAATCCCGGGCGGATCCACGCCATCCGTCTCGCCGAAGAGAGTCTTGCAAGCACTTCGCTGCGTACCGCCGTTCCGGCGCGTCCGGGAGATGTCCTGAATCTTCGTGACATTGAGCAGGCGCTGGAAAATCTCAAGCGAGTCTCCGGCGCCGACGCAGACATCCGCATTGAACCCGCCGAGACACCTGGTGAGAGTGACCTGGTGATTGTTTACCGCAGTGCCCGTCCCTTGCGCCTCGCGCTTGCGGCCGACGATGGCGGTATGCGCAGCACGGGAAAGCGACAGGGCAATCTCACCGTGTCCTGGGACAACCCCGCCGGGCTCAATGATCTGGCCTATCTCTCCATCGGTCACGATCTGGGAGGGCGATCCGGCGTTGGAAGCCGTGGCACCGAATCGGCGCTTGCACACTATTCGCTGCCGTTCGGGTACTGGAGTGCCGCCGCGACAGTCAGCCACAACCGGGATCATCAGACAGTCTCCGGTTTGCACGAAAACTACCTTTATCGCGGACAGCACGACACCGCCGAGATAAAACTGTCTCGACTCATTCATCGCAATGCCAGGCAGAAAACCTTGATTTCCATCGCGGCTTTTCGGCGGGCTTCACGTAATTTCATCGACGACACCGAGGTCGAGGTTCAGCGGCGAACCGTGGGTGGCTGGCAATTCTCCGCGAATCATCGCCGGTTTTTCGGACGCGCCACGCTCGATGCGAGCATCTCCCACAAACGCGGCACCGGAGCGTTTGGTGCAATTGCCGCGCCGGAGGAGGCCTTTGGCGAGGGAACTTCCCGCATGCGCCTGAGCACTGCCGAGGTGAGCCTCGAAATCCCGTTCGATCTGGCAGGACGCACCCTGCAGTACCGCGGCGCCTGGCGTGGGCAATGGAACCATACGCGGCTGACGCCGCAGGATATGTTCGCCATTGGTGGCCGTTATACGGTGCGCGGTTTCGATGGAGAAATGGTGCTCTCGGCCGAACGGGGCTGGCTGCTCCGCAACGAGCTTGGCTTGCCTCTGGGCATCGCCGGAATTGAAGGCTATGCCGGCATGGACTACGGCGTGGTGGCAGGACCAACCAGCGAACTTCTGCTGGGCAGGCATCTGGCCGGAGCCATTGTCGGTTTACGCGGCAGCGCCTACGGCGTCGCCTACGACGCATTCCTCGGTGTCCCCCTGCACAAGCCCGATGGTTTCCGCACCGCCACGGTGGCCGCCGGATTCCGCATCAACTACAGCTTCTAGCGCCTTCCCGGGAGAACAGGATGAATCACGGTTGTCATCGCCTCATCTTCAGCCACAGCCGTGGCCAGCCGATGGCCGTCGCGGAAACCGCGCGCGGACGGCGGAAAGCGCCTGGAGAACAACGCAGGAAGAGCGTTTCATCGCATCGCCTGCATGCACTGGCGCTCGTTGTCGCGCTGGCCTTCGCCTCGCTCGACGCCGCCGCACAGATCGTTGCCTATCGGAATGCCCCGGGCAATCAGCGTCCCACCGTTCTCGATGCCGGCAATGGCGTCCCGCTGGTCAATATTCAGACCCCCAGCGATGCCGGGGTTTCACGCAATACCTACAGCCAGTTCGATGTTCAGCAGAACGGGGTCATTCTCAACAATTCCCGCAAGGGGGCCCAGACACACCTGGCCGGTCAGGTGGCGGGCAATCCATGGCTGGCGAAGGGAACGGCAAAGGTCATCCTGAACGAAGTGGTTTCCGGCGATCCGAGCCAGTTGCGAGGCATCATCGAGGTGGGAGGCGATCGCGCCGAGGTGGTCATTGCCAACCCGGCGGGGATCGATGTCGATGGCGGCGGTTTCATCAATGCCAGCCGCGCCACCCTGACAACCGGGGTTGCCGCCGTCAGCAAAGGCAACCTCGAAGGATATGCCGTCCGGCAGGGAACCATCACCATTCATGGCGGCGGTCTGGATGCCAGTCAGACAGACTATGCGGCAATCATCGCACGTGCCGTCAAGGTCAATGGTGCGGTTCATGCCAAGGAGCTGAAGGTCATTACCGGCGCCAACCAGGTCAGTGCCGACCACAACCAGGTTACCCCGATTGCCGGCAGCGGCCCGGCGCCTGCCTTCGCGCTGGACGTCTCGGCCCTCGGCGGAATGTATGCCGGCAAGATCCGCATGATTGGAACCGAGGCTGGCGTTGGCGTGCGCAATGCCGGCACCATTGCCGCCAGCACTGGCGAAGTGGTGATCACCGCCGATGGTCGTCTCGAGAACAGTGGCCAGATCATTTCTCATACCGATGCGGAGATCGATGTCAGCGGTGGGCTTGCCAACAGTGGCACGCTTTACTCACGCGGCACGATTCGCGTCACGACTCGCCGGACCATCGACAACAGTGGCCTGATCGGAGCCGCGGCCGATGTATCCCTTGAAGCCGCCGGACCCCTGGGGGAGATCAACAGCAGCCACCAGTCGCTGCTCGTTGCGGGGCTGCTGGAAGATGGCACGCTCGGCGGCGAGGGCGATCTCTCGTTGAAGGCCGGCCGCCGTCTGCAGGCCCGGGGTATCAACCGCGCCCCGCGCCGCATCGCGGCCGAAAGCCCCGAGATCAGTCTTGGTGGCAGTACCACCACGGCGCGTTACATCCATCTCGAAGCCATTCCAAACAGCCGACGTACACGCAGCCGGCGTTCCTCCGGCGAAACCGGGGTTGATGGAACCACCATGCTTGCCAGCAGTTCCGGAATCGATCTTGCCGGGGCCGCTCTGATTGCCGACGAAATGCTGACGGCGCTAACCGATGGCCTGCTCCGAACCGACGAGGCCCGCGTCATCGCCAACCGTATCGACATCGAGGCGGGGCGTTTGAGCAACCTGGGCGGATTGATTCACCAGAGCGGTAGCGATCCCTTCGTTCTGAGCATCGGCGGAGAGATCGACAATCGACGCGGCGTGCTTTCCGGGAATGCCGCCTTCACCCTGAGCGCCGCCAGCCTGCTGAATGATGCGGGAAGCATTAACTCAGGCGGTGTGCTGACCGTCGATATCGCTGGTCATCTCGACAACGGCCGCGGATCGATTGCCGGATACGGCGGCGCCACGATACTGGCCGGCAGCCTTGGCAATTCCGGGGCGATCGATGGCAGCGTCGGCGTTCGTGGCGATCTCGATAACGATGGACTGATCAGCGGTGCGGCGAGCGCGGGCGGAACGCTTGACAATGGCGGCATGATCGGTGGCGACGTCTCGGCGGACACGCTCCTCAACAGCGGTCGGATTGGAGGCAATGCACACGCCGGCCACAACCTGGAAAACCCCGGCGTGATCGCCGGCAATGCCCATGCCGGGGCGAGCCTGTCGAATTCCGGACGGATAGCCGGAACAGCGACCGCGGAGGCGGATCTCGCGAATGCCGGAACCATCGGACGACATGCCCAGGCCAACGGCAGGCTTGACAATCGAGGCAGGATCGGCGGCGATGCGCTTGCCGGTGGCATGCTTGTCAATCAGGGCGAGATCGGCGGCAATGCAGCGTCCGGCCATGCCCTGGGCAATGCCGGAAACATTGGTGGTTCCGCTGTGGCTGGCGGATGGCTCGATAATTCCGGACGCATCGGCGGAGCCGCCTCTGCAGGAGGGAATTTCGGCAACACCGGCACAGTTGGCGGCTCCGTCTCGGCCGGCGGCAACGTTGGCAATGCAGGCAGTATCGGCGGCTCTGTCTCGGCTGGAGGCGGACTGAGCAACTCCGGGGAAATCGGAGGGTCCGCCTGGGCAGGGGGTGATCTCGGTAATGCCGGAACCATCGGCGGCACCGTCTCGGCCGGCGGCAGCGTCATCAATGATGGCGATATCGGAGGGTCGGCATTGGCCGGCCAGGCCATCGACAATCGTGGGCGCATTGGCAGCCAGGGCGGCGATGTCCTTGTAAGCGCCGGGTCCGTAAGCAACCACGGCAGCATTGGCCGGGATGGCGCGCGGGTAAGTGTTTCCGCGGGTCATTTCGACAATGCTGGTGGCGAGGTCTCCGGCGACCGCATCGGAATCGTCGCCGACCGGATCGGCAACGTGGGAGGCAACATCCATGCGGACGAGGGCCTGGTATTGAGCGGGAGCGAGGTGCTCGACAACACGGACGGCGTGATTGCCTCGAATGGCAGCGCGGTCATTGCCGATCCCGGCAATGGACCGGCTGGCCGGACACTCATGCTGATCAATGCCGGCGGCGTTCTCACTGCCGGAGGCAGCCTTGCGATCGGGGCGGCCAGCGTGAGCCTTGACGGGCGCATTGCCAGTCTCGGCGATTTCAGTGCCGCGCTCAACGGCGACTATACCTACACCCCGGGGCAGAGTTTCTTCGAGGCCGGGGGCCGCGTCTCCCTGGTTTTCAGCGGGACCGTCACCAACCATGCGTACTGGCATCACGATGCCGGCCTGCAGATCGGCGGCCGGGAGGTAATCAATACCGGACAGATCAGCTCACATGGCCTTACCCTGGTGCAGGCTGGCAACACCCTCAACAACCAGGGCTCGATCGCGGGCGAGCATGTGGCGCTTTTCGGGGGCGCGCTCGACAATCAGGGCGGACACATCTCCGGCAACATCCTTGATGCCGTCTTCAGCAGCGGGGTCGTCAACCGTGGAGGGCAAATCGACATTGCCGGCAGTTCCCGTATCCAGATCGGAGGCACGCTCGACAATACCGGCGGCCGCATCGACACCGGCAGCCTCGTCCTCCAGGTTGGCGAAGATCTCCTCAACCACACCCAAGCTGACTCCGACCGGGCATGGCGAGAGCTTCAATGGCGTCCCGAGGGGCCGGTACTGATCGACGCCAGTCGTGGCGGCAGCGGTCCACGAGCCGGCATCACCGCACGTCATGGCGATCTCTCCCTGCATGTTGGAGGCTCCCTGCTCATGACAGGCGCGGACCTCTCCGCCAGCGGCAATCTCGACGGACTCGTGCTCGGCGACATCCGAATCGATGGCCTCCGGCTGGAAACCCGCCACCAGGAGCAAGGCATCACCGCCATCGGCCTTGCCGGCGGCGCACAAGGCCCAGGCGGCCTGCATCGGGAAACGGATAGCCTGCTCATCGCCGCCGATCTGCATGCAGGCGCCGATCTTTCGCTGATCGCCGGCGGCAATGCCGCCTTCAACGGCCTCGACATCACCGCCGGCGGCGACTTGCTGCTCGGCGCCGCCACCGGCGACCTTGCCCTGGCCGCCACGACATGGACCCGCCAGATCGATACCTCAGCCAGCAGCGATGCGTTCCACACCGAAATGGAAAGCACCATCGCCATCGCCAGCGGCGGGCGCATCTCCGCCGGCGGCAGCGTTGGTCTGCTGGCTGGCAACGATCTCCTGCTTGCCGGTGTCGATGCCCATGCCGCCGGCGGGCAGCTGACGGCTGTCGCCGGTCACGATATCCATGCCACTGCGCTTGCCCTGCTCAGCACCGAAACGCGCACCCGGCATCGCCTGCCTGCCGCGGGCGAGGATTACGGCCTCCTTCCGACGGACGGAGAAGACCGTCAACAGCGAGAGACAACCGAATACCACGGCGGTAATTTTGCCGCGCGTGAAGGCATCGCTTTCGATGCCGGGCACGGCAATCCCTTCAGTGATGGCTTCCTGAGCGGTATCGATCAGGCACGGCAGGCCGCCGGAATGAGCGCCGGACAGGGCGCCGGCCGCCAGTCGGGATCGTCCGGGGAAGGCAGCCTCACGCTCAGCGGCGTCAACCTCCTCAGTGGCGTGCCCGGTGATTGGCGCGATATCGGACTTCATGCCGCCGGCGATCTCAGCATCAATGCCGTCCGTGGCGGTGCGCGCATCACGGAAAGCGGCCCACATGGCGGCCAGACGGGGGCGCGCGCCATCTCCCAGCCACTTTCCATCGCCGGCGAAACCGTTTCGACCCTCACGCTCGAATCCGGCGGACACGCCGGACGCCTGCAGGGCGCCAACATCGATCTCAGCGCTGGAACGGGGAGGCTTCAACTGGCCGGGCTTGCGGTCGAGGCCGGTCGGGACCTCGATATGCACGCTGGCGGCGACCTCCTGATCGACAGCAGCAGCCTTGTTTCCGGCCGCCACCTCGTGGCCACCGCCGAGGGCGCCTTGCACGTACGCGGACTGGTGCCCGACCCGGCGCTTGTCCCGGCCGCCCCCGACACTCTCGACGGCCACGCCACCCCCACATCCGCTGCCAGCGCGCTGACCGCCGGTGGTGATCTCACGCTGGTCAGCCAGGCTGGAGTCGAAATTTCCGGCAGCGATCTTTCCGGGCGACACCTCACCATCGCTACCCAGGGCGATCTTGTCGTCCGTGGCGGCAGCCGCCATGCCGAATGGAGCGAAGAAAATGCCCGGCATGTGCGGGATGAGGCCCGGGCCACCACCCTCCAGGCCGAAACGGTCGACCTGCTCGCCATCGGCGCGGGCAGCGACATCCATCTGAGCCATGTCGAATCCGTCAGCAGCGGCGCCACCCGCATCCTCGCCGGCGGCGACATCGCCATCGACCCCGGAACCGACTACCGGTACGACGAATGGAGCACGAGCAGCAGCAGCGGCTTCCTGATCAAACGCAAGACAAGCACCCACCACATCCGCGAGTCGCGCGAAGCCTTGCCAAGCCTCATCAGCGCAGGCAGCCTCGAGCTTGCCGCACAGGGCAGCCTCACCCTCACCGCCAGTACGCTTGAAAGCACCGGAGACCTCACGGTGCGGGCCGGCGGCGACATCCGCTACCTCGCTGCCCAGCACCACCACTACAGTCTCGACGAATCGCATACCTCGCGCGGATTTCTGGGGTTCACCTTCCAGCGTGGCCATGACCGGCATGCCGAAACGCACGACAGCGCCCTGGTCACGCAACTCCAGAGCGAGAACGACGTGCGCTCCCGCTCCGACGGCGACACCACGCTCGAAGGCACGCACATCGTCTCCGCCAGCGGCCGCATCGACCTTCAGGCCGGCCGGCATCTCGACATCCTGCCGACCTACAGCCGCTCCATCATCGAGGACTACCGCGAGCGCAGCGGCCTGGGGTTTTCCTCCGGCGGATTTGGCCTTTATCGCAGCACCACGATGAGCATCGTCGACGAGACGCGGATCGAAGGCAGCCTGATCTCCGGCCGCGAGATCGGCATCTCGGCCGCAGGCGACCTGGGGGTCACCGGCAGCGAGATTGTCGGCGATGGCAACGTGCATCTGCTGGCTGGCGGAAATCTGGTTCTCGATGCAGCACACGCGCAATACAGCAGCATCTACCGTCACGAAGAAAGCATGACAGGCCTGTTTTCAAGCGGAGGGCTGAGCGTGACGCTGGGCCAGCGCGAATACGGAGAATACCGGACCGAGGAAGGGCGGATTGCCGTTGGCAGCGGCGTGGGCAGCATCGAAGGCGACGTCATGCTGATGGCGGGATCCGCTTACGCGCAGACGGGAGGCAGCCTCCTCGCCCCGCAAGGCGATATTGGTATTTTTGCCGGACGGATCGAGATCAACGAAGCGCGCGACAGCAGCCGCAGCCGGATTGAAATCCACAGTCGCCAAAGCGGCCTCACCCTCTCCCTGAGCAGCCCCGCGATCGGCGCCGTCCAGACGGTGCTGCAGATGAGCGAAGCGGCGGGCAAGACCCGGGACCCGCGCATGCAAGCGCTGGCGGCGGCCAGCGCCGCGCTTGCCGTGCATGGCAACGCAGGCAGCCTTGCTGCTCTGGTCACGGCCGACAGCCCCGCCAAGGCCATGCAGTCTGGCGGATTCCGGCTCAGTCTTGGCGTGGGCACGAGCCACCAGGAAAGCCAGAGCGAACAGCAGAGCGACACAGCCAGCGGCGGCCTGCTCCAGGCCGGAGGGGACCTCACCCTCCTCGCCAGCGGCGGAAGCGACAGCGCCATCCTCCTGCGAGGCCTCAGCGCCCATGCCGGAGGCGACCTCATCCTCCTTGCCGACGGCGACATCGAACTGCAGGCTGCCCGCGACGAGCACCGCTGGCAGAGCCGCAACAGCGGCGGCGGCGCCAGCATCGGCGTGAGCCTCGGTCTTGGCGAAAAGGGTCTTGGCCCGAGCCTGGACCTTGGCCTGAGCCGCAGCGAAGGCAGCGCCGAAGGTCATGGGCACGCCTGGATCGCCACCGATCTTGCTGCCGGAGAGAGCCTGTGGCTGCTCAGCGGCGGCGATCTCACCCTGCAGGGCGCACGGGGCAGCGGAACACGGATCGTCGCCGACATTGGCGGCGACCTCCACATTGAAAGCCTGCAGGACGAAAGCCGGCACGACAGCCGGCAAGACAGCAGCGGACTGAACCTCAGCCTCTGCCTGCCGCCTTGCGGCGGCCTGCCGCTGAGCGGCAGCGTCACGGCGGGCAAGAGCAGAATACACAGCAGCCACCAAAGCGTTACCGAACAGAGCGGCCTGTACGCCGGAGACGGCGGCTTCGAGATCGACATCCATGGCAACGCCAGCCTCGTGGGCGGCGTCATCGTCAGCACGCAGCAAGCCATCGACGACGCGAAGAACCGTTTCGAAACCGGCGGCGGACTCAGTCTCACCGACATCCACAACGAAGCCGGATTCGAAGGCAAGGCGAGCGGCGTGAGCCTCGGGTTCGGCGCCTCGCCGAGCGGCGAGCTCACCCCGCAAGGCACGAGCGCCGGCATCGGCAAGG
>JAPKHL010000092.1 GCA_026646875.1 Rhodocyclaceae bacterium
CGAGGAGACCACGCGATGAACTCCCTGCCCGATACCCTGGCGCTGCCCGATCCGGCCGCGCTGCCGCGCAGCGCGAAGCACGTGCTGCACCTGCTGGAAGGCCTGGCGCACGGCCGCCTCGAACTGCAGCTGCCGGATGGCCGCCTCGTCGCCTGCGGCCACGGCCAGCGGGTGGCGCGCATGGAGGTGGCCGACTGGCGGGTGTTCGACGCCGTGCTGGCGCGCGGCGACATCGGTCTCGCCGATGGCTGGGTCGAGGGCGACTGGCACAGCCCCGATCCGGTCGCCCTGCTGTCCCTGTTCGCCGCCAACCGCGCGCCGCTCGCGCGCGCCATCCACGGCCGCTGGTGGGCGCTCGCCGCCGCGCGCCTGCGCCACCTGCTCAATGCCAACACCCGTCGTGGCGCGCGGCGCAACATCATGGCGCACTACGATCTCGGCAACGCCTTCTACCAGCAGTGGCTCGACCCGACCATGAGCTATTCGAGCGCGCTCTACGCTGGCGACCCGGGGCGCTCGCTGGAGGGCGCGCAGCGCGCCAAGTACCGGCGCATCCTCCGCGCGCTTGGCGTCCGGCCGGGACAGCGCATCCTGGAGATCGGCTGCGGCTGGGGCGGTTTCGCCGAGCTGGCGGCGCGCGAGGCCGGCGTGCGCGTGCATGGGCTGACGCTGTCGCCGGCACAGCTGGCCTACGCGCAAGCGCGCATGCAGGCCGCCGGGCTGGACGGGCAGGTGACGCTCGCACTGTGCGACTACCGCGACTTCCAGTCCGAGCCTTTCGACGGCATCGTCTCGATCGAGATGTTCGAGGCCGTCGGCGAGCGCTGGTGGCCGACCTATTTCGCCAGCCTGCGCCGTCTGCTGCGCCCGGGGGGGCTCGCCCTGGTGCAGAGCATCACCATCCGCGACGAGCTTTTCGCGCAGTACCGGCGCGGCACCGATTTCATCCAGCAGCAGGTCTTCCCCGGCGGCATGCTGCCCAGTCCGTCCGCCTTCGCGCGCGGCGCGGCGCGCGGCGGACTGCTGCTGCGCGATGCGCATGCCTTCGGCGCCGACTACGCGCGCACCCTGGGCGAATGGCGGCATGCCTTCGAGCGCGCCTGGCCGGCGATCGCCGCGCAGGGCTTCGACGAACGTTTCCGCCGCCTGTGGCTGTTCTACCTGGCCTACTGCGAGGCCGGTTTCGCGACCGGTACCACCGATGTGGCGCAGTTCACGCTGGAGCGGCCGGCGTGAGACTGCTCGCCGTCTTGCTGCTCGCCTGCGCCACGCTGGCCCGGGCCGCGCCGCCGCCGGCCGGCGGCGACTGGCGGCAATGGGGCAGCGGCGAATTGCGCTGGTTCGGCATCGCCCTCTATCGCGCCACCCTCTGGGCCGACGCGGCAGCGACGGAGCTGACCGACGACGCCGCCACGCGCACGCCGCTTGCCCTGCAGCTCGATTACCGGCGCGACATTCCCGGCGAGCGTCTGGTCGCCGCCAGCATCGACGAGATGCGCCGGCTCGGGGTCGACGAGGCGCGCCTGCGGCGTTGGGCGCCGGCGCTGGCCGGCGTCTTTCCCGATGTGCGCGCCGGCGAGCGCATCGTCGGCGTGCTGCTGCCTGGCGAGGGGGTGCGCTTCTATCACCAGGACCGCCTGCGCGGCGAAGTGCGCGACGGCGAGTTCGGCCCGCGCTTCTTCGCCATCTGGCTCGATCCGGCCACCCGTCATCCGGGCCTGCGCGCCGCACTGCTCCGGCAGGATGCAGCGGCTGGCCGGGACGACGGGGGCGCGAGATGAACGCGCCGGCGCCCGCGCTGCCGCTCTCCCTGCCGCACCGGCTGGCCTACGGCGCGCTCGGGCTGCCGCTGGCGATGGCGGCGCTGCCGCTCTATGTTCAGGTGCCCTACCTCTATGCCGACAGCGCTGGTGTCGGCCTGGCCCTGCTCGGAACGCTGCTGCTCGCCGCGCGCCTCGTCGATGCGCTGGTCGATCCGCTGCTGGGGGCCTGGAGCGACCGCGGCCGCCGGCGCCAGCCGCTGATCCTGCTGGCCCTGCCCTGTCTCGCCGGCGGCCTGTTCGCCGTGCTGCATCCGCCGGCGACGGGCGCGGCCCCCTGGCTGCTCGGCGCGCTGCTGCTCACCGGCTTTGGTTTCTCGCTGGCCAGCATCGCCCATCAGGCCTGGGGCGTCGAGCTCGGCGCCACGCCCGGCGAGCGCACGCGGCTGGTGGCCAGCCGCGAGGGCTTCGGCCTCGTCGGCATCCTGTTCGCCGGGCTGGCGCCGACGCTGCTGGCGGCTGGCAGTGCCCAGGCGCTGTCGCGCTTTGCCTGGCTCTATCTCCTCCTGCTGGCCGCGACCGCCGCCGTGACCCTGCTCGGCGTGCCGCGCCGCGCCGCGACTCCGGCGATCCCGCGCGCAGCGGGCGATGCGGACGGTGGGGGCAACACAGCCCTGGCCGCCGCGCTCGCGGACATCCTCGCCGAGCCCGCGTTCCGCCGCCTGCTTGCCGTCTTCATCCTCAACGGCATCGCCACGGCGCTGCCGGCGACTCTCTTCCTGTTCTTCGTCGCCGACGTGCTGGACGTCGAGCACGCCAGCGGGCCGCTGCTCGCCCTGTATTTCCTCAGCGGCGTGCTCTGCCTGCCGCTGTGGACGGCGCTGGCGCAGCGCCTCGGGCGGGCGCGGGCCTGGCTGGCCGCCATGCTGCTGGCGGCGCTGACCTTCGTGGCCGCCGCCGGGCTCGGGCCCGGCGATCTGTGGCCGTTCGCGCTGGTCTGCCTGCTTTCCGGCGCGGCGCTCGGTGCCGACCTGGTGCTGCCGGCGGCGCTGCTCGCCGAACTGGCCGGACGGGCAGCGCGGGGGCGCCGCGGCGGTGCCTACTTCGGTTGCTGGAGCCTGGTCGGCAAGCTCAATCTGGCGCTGGCCGCCGGCCTGGCCCTGCCGCTGCTGGCCGTGCTCGGCTATGCGCCGGGCGTGCCGGCGGGGCAGGGCACGGCGGCGCTGACCGCCGTCTATTGCCTGCTGCCGGTCGCCTTCAAACTGCTCGCCGGCGGGCTGCTGTGGCGCTGGCGCACTTCCCTGGAGCTGCCGTCATGAATCCTGCCTTCCGGTTTTCCCGTTCCGTTTTCCCCGCCGGCGGGGGCCGCCCGTCACGCCGTCTGGCGGTGCTCAGCCTGGCGGCGCTGTTCGGTCTCGGCGGCTGCGCCGGCGTTCCGGTCGAGCGCTACCGGGCGGCGCAGCCGACCCTCGATCTCGCGCAGTACTTCAACGGCACCCTCGATGGCTGGGGGATGTTCCAGGACCGCTCGGGCGAGGTGATCAAGCGCTTCACGGTGCGCATCGAGGCGCGCTGGGAGGTGCGCGACGGGCGGCCGGTCGGCACCCTCGACGAGCATTTCTCCTGGGCCGACGGGACGACCTCGCGGCGGATCTGGACCCTCGTGCGCGAGGGCGACGGCCGCTACAGCGGCCGCGCCGACGACGTGGTCGGCACGGCCCGCGGCGAGGCGGCGGGCAACGCGCTGCGCTGGCGCTACGTGCTGGCCCTGCCGGTGGACGGCAAGGTCTGGCACGTCGATTTCGACGACTGGATGTTCCTGATCGACGAGCGGGTGATGCTCAATCGCTCGGCGATGAGCAAGTGGGGCGTCCATCTCGGCGAGGTGACGCTGAGCCTCGCGCGGCGCGCGCCATGAACGCGCCGATCGTCGACTGGCGCGGGCAGAGGGTCTGGCTGCTTGGCGCATCGAGCGGCATCGGCGCCGCGCTGGCCGGGGCGCTGCTGGCGCGCGGGGCGCGCGTCGCCGTCTCGGGACGCGACGCGGAACGCCTGGCGCGGGTGGCGCCGGATGCCGGCGAGGTGCTGCGCCTGCCCTGCGATGCGACCGACGGCGACAGCCTGCGGGCGGTCCGCGACGAACTCGCGGCGCGCTGGCAGGGCGTCGATGTGGCGATCTACGTGGCCGGCGACTACCGCCCGCTGCGCGCCTGGGATCTTGCCGGACAGTGGCCGGCGGCCGAGCGCATGCTGGCGGTCAACCTGCACGGGGCGCTGCGCTTCGCCGCCTGCGTGGTGCCCGCGATGCTCGAGCGGCAGGGCGGGCAGATCGGTTTCGTGGCCAGTGTCGCCGGCTATCGCGGCCTGCCCAGGTCGCTGATCTACGGGCCGACCAAGGCGGCGCTGATCAACTTTGCCGAGGCCCTGTACCTCGACCTCGCGCCGCGCGGCGTCGGCGTCCGCCTGATCAGCCCCGGCTTCGTCGCCACCGGCCTCACCGCCGGCAACGAGTTCCGCATGCCGGCGCTGCTCACGCCCGAGGAGGCCGCCGAGGCCATCGTCCGGGGATTTGCCGGGAGAGCCTTCGAGATCGATTTTCCCAAGCGCTTCACCCGGCTGATGAAGCTGCTCGGCTGCCTGCCCCGGGCCCTGTATTTCCCGCTGATCCGGCGCATCACCGGGGCCTGAGGCCGGGGCCGGAACGGGTCGCCACGAAGGAGGAAGGAATGAGCCAGCCAGGAACGAAAATGCCCGATGCCGCGCCCGTCGCCGTCGATCTCGACGGACTGATCGATTTTTACCAGACGCTGCGGCCCGAAACGATTCCGGACTTCGCCCGCTTCTACGCCGAGGACGCGTATTTTCGCGATCCGTTCAACGAGGTGCGGGGGCTGGTGGCGATCGAGCGGATCTTCACGCACCTGTTCCGGCAGGTCGGCGAGCCGCGCTTCGTGGTGCTCGAGCGGGTGGTTGACGCCGGCGGCGCCTGTCTGATCTGGGAGTTCTACTACCGCATGCGCCTGTGGGGGCGGGGCGAGACGCAGGTGATGCGCGGCGCCACCCATCTCAGGTTCGCGGCCGATGGCCGGGTGGCCTGGCACCGCGATTACTGGGATGCCGCCGAGGAGCTTTATGCGCACCTGCCCGCCGTCGGTCCGCTGATGCGCGGACTGAGGCGGCTGCTGTCCGCCTGAGCCGCGGGCGCTACCCGTGGCGGCCGGCCGTCAGCCGCCGCCCGGTTCGACCTGGCGGCTCTTGTCGGGGGGCGGCGGGTCGAGCTCGCGTGCCTTGGCCTCGCTGATGATCTCCATCACATTGACCACCTTGCGCACGCCGGCAGTGGTGCGCGCCACGTCGATCGCCGCATCGGCCTCGCGCTGGGTGACGAGACCGAGCAGGAATACCGCGCCGGCCTCGGTGACCACCTTGACGTGGTTGGCGCTGAAACGGTTGGCATCGACGAAGCGGGCCTTGACCTTGGAGGTGACGAAGGCGTCGTTGCTGCGCGCGGAGAAGCTGCTGGCGCCGCCGATGGCGATCTCGTTGTAGACCCCCTGCACGTTGGGGATGGCGGCGGTCAGCCGTTCCACCTCGGCCTTCATTTCGGCCGAGGGGGCCTCGCCGGTGAGCAGCACCTTGCGGTTGAAGCTGGTGAAGTTGACGTGCACCTTCTCGCCGAAATTCTCGCGCAGGCGGGCGCTGGCCTTCCATTCGATGGTCTCGTCCTCGGTCTGGGTGCCGAGCGAGCGGCGGTCGAGGGCGGCGAGGACGCCGGAACCGACGCCGGTGGCGACGACCGGGAAGCAGCCCTGCAGGGCGGGCAGCGCGGTGGCGCCGAGGATGAGGGTGAGCAGCAGGCGTTTGCGATTCATTCTTCGACTCCGAGAAGCAGGCAATCGATGCCGTCGCACAGGCAGTGGATCGCCAGCAGATGGGTTTCCTGGATGCGTGCCGTGCGCTCGGCCGGCACGCAGATGTGGATGTCTTCCTCACGCAGCATTTCGCCGATCTTGCCGCCGCCCTTGCCGGTCAGCGCGACGACGCGCAGGTCGTTGTCGTGCGCGGCGCGGATCGCCTCGATGACGTTGGCCGAGTTGCCCGAGGTCGAGATGGCCAGCAGCACGTCGCCCGGCTGGCCGAGCGCGCGCACCTGCTTGGCGAAGACGACGTTGTAGCTGTAGTCGTTGGCGATGGCGGTGAGGATGGAGGAATCGGTGGTCAGCGCGATCGCCGCCAGCTCCTGCCGTTCCGCTTCGAAGCGGCCGACCAGTTCGGCGGCGAAGTGCTGTGCGTCGCCGGCCGAGCCGCCGTTGCCGCAGGCGAGAATCTTGCCGTTGCCGACCAGGCAGGCGACCATCGTTTCGACCGCGCCGGCGATCGGCGCGGCGAGCATCTCGATGGCGTCCAGCTTGGTCTGTGCGCTGTCCTGGAAGTTCTGGCTGATGCGGGCGATCAAATCCATGAAGATGTGCTGCGGGCGTGGTTGGGAAGGGTCCGATTCTAGCACTAGAGAATCAGATAGACCGCGAACTCGACCCGCTGCCACGGGTCGCGCGTTGCGCGCAGGCGCACCACGCGCGCCTCGAGGCGCTCGCCGCGGTCGAGAGCGGCGGCCACCGCGCGGTTCTCGGCGCGGGGCACGTAGCCGAGCGGGTGCCCGCGCCAGTCCACGCGCACCGCGTTGCGGTCGTGCCGGTTCCCGGGTTCGCGTGTCAGCGTCAGGCGGTCGCCGACGCGCAGGGCGTCGGCGACTTCGGGGATTCTGGCGAGCGCGTGGTACTGGCTGCCGGCCAGCGGCGATTGCTGCACCAGGACGCCCACCGTCTGCGCAGCGGCGGGCGGGATCGACGCGCAGGGCAGGGTGACGGCGAGGATCGCGAGTGCCGCGCGGAGTGGCGCTTTCATGCGGGGGGCCGGGCGGAACACACGGCTAGTCGGCGGCGAAGGCGTCGCGCAGCCAGTCGACGGCATCCCCGTGCAGGCCGTCGAGGAGCACGCAGTCGAAGCGGCAGGGACGCGTGGCGTCAGCGTGCGCGGCCAGGTAGTGTCGTGCCGCGAGGATCAGCCGTTGCTGCTTGCGCGGCGTGATGCTGGCGCCCGCGCCGCCGTAGCCGGCGTTGCGGCGCAGGCGCACCTCGACGAAGACGAGCGTCGGGCCGTCGGCGCAGACGAGGTCGATCTCGCCGCCGCGGCAACGGAAATTGCGCGCCAGGATGCGCAGCCCTCGTCCCTCGAGATGCCGTGCCGCCAGTGCCTCGGCCTGCCGGCCGGGGTCACCCGTGGTATCTTTGCCGCTCACCGGAGTCTCCATCCGTCCGCCATGACGATTGAATCCCCCGCATTATATGTAGTGCCGACGCCGATCGGGAATCTCGGCGACCTGACGCAACGCGCCATCGACGTGCTGTGCGCGGTGCCATGGATCGCCGCCGAGGATACCCGGCACAGCGCGCCGCTGCTCCGGCAACTCGGCGCGCACGGGCGCCTGCTCGCCGCGCACCAGCACAACGAGGCCGGCGCGGCGCAGCAGGTGATCGACCGCCTGGCCGGCGGCGAATCGGTGGCCCTGATCTCCGACGCCGGCACGCCGGGCATTTCGGATCCCGGTGCGCGCATCGTCGCCGCCGTGCGTGCCGCCGGGCAGCGCGTGATTCCCCTGCCGGGCCCCTGCGCGGCGGTCGTCGCGCTCTCGGCTGCCGGCCTGGCCGAGCCGCATTTCCTGTTCCACGGCTTCCTGCCGAGCAAGGCCCGACAGCGCGAGGACGCCCTGCGCGAGCTGGCCGCGCTGCCGCATGCCCTGGTTTTCTACGAGGCACCGCACCGCATCCTCGAGACGGTGGCGGCGCTGTGCGCGGTGCTCGGTCCGGAGCGCACGCTGGTGCTCGCGCGCGAACTGACCAAGCTCTTCGAAAGCATCCACGCCTGCCCGCTCGGCGAGGCGCTCGATTGGCTGCGGGCCGACGCCAATCGCCAGCGCGGCGAGTTCGTCCTGCTCGTTTCCGGCGCGCCGCCGGCGGACAACGGTGCGGAGGGCGGCGAGGGCGAGCGGGTGCTGCGCCTGCTGCTGGCGGACGGGCTGCCGGTGAAGCAGGCGGCGAAGCTCGCGCACGCGATCACCGGCGCGGCCCGGAACGCCCTCTACGAGCGGGCGCTGGCCTGGCGGGAAGAAGCACGGTCCTGAGCATTTCGGCACATGACGACGAATTCCCCCGGACAACCGGCGCGCGGCGAGGCGCCCGCGGACAGCCCGCGCCGCTTCCCCGGCGGCATTCGCGGCAAGCTGATCGCGATCTTCGTCCTGATCAAGGTGATTCCCCTGCTGCTGCTGGCATGGTTCGCCTGGCACGCCGCCAGCCGGCTCGGCGAGGAGGTCTCGCAGCGCGCCGGCGGCATGGCCGAGGCGATGCTGTCGACGATCAACAGCGTGGGCAAGACGGTGACCGAGGATTCGATCCGTGCCCTCGACCTGCGCTCGCGCGAGGCGATCGAGGCGCTGACCACCGACACCGCGCGGGAGATCGCCGATTTCCTCTACGACCGCGACAGCGACATCCGCCAGGCGGCGCAGCTCGAGCCGGGCGAGGCGGCCTACCGGCGTTTCCTGTCCGAACGCGCGCGACGCCTGCACCGGCACGCCCCCTGGGTGCTCGCTGAGGACGGCAAATCCTGGGTTCCCGCCCGGCCACCGGTGCGTGAGGCGATGGTGACGCGGCCGGTGCTGCCGGACAACGCCCGCGATTTTCACGTCCGGCCGCCCGAGTACTTGGGCGAGACCGAGCTGCGGCCGCTATTCGTCGAAATGACCTACCTCGATCTCGCCGGCAACGAGCGGATCAAGGTGACGACCGGGGACCTGACCGACCCCGCGCCCAGGAACGTCGCCGACCGCCGCAACACCTTCGTGCGGGCCGAAACCTATTTCGCCGAACTGAAGGACCTGAAGCCCGGCGAGATCCATGTCTCCGAGGTGATCGGCGCCTACGTGCCGACCCACCTCATCGGCCCCTACCTGCCGGCGGCCCTGGCCAAGGCGGGCAAGCCCTTCGCCCCCGAGGAATCCGCCTATGCCGGCACGGAAAATCCTGTCGGCAAGCGGTTTCGCGGCATCGTCCGCTGGGCCATGCCGGTCGTCCGCAACGGACGGATCGACGGCTACGTGACCCTGGCGCTCGATCATGACCATATCCGCCAGTTCTCCGACCGGCTGCTGCCGACCGACGAGCGCTACACGCCGATCGCCGACGCGATCCGCGGCAACTACGCCTTCATCTGGGACCACCGCAGCCGCTCGATTTCCCATCCGCGCGACTACTTCATCGTCGGCTACGACCCGCGGACCGGCCAGCCCGCGACGCCGTGGATGGACGAGGCGCTGTACGCCGAATGGCAGCAGAGCGGCCAGCCCGCCCACGTCTTCCTCGCCGGCGTGCCGCCCTTCCGCGACCAGAACCTCCAGCGCAAGCCGGCGAAGGCCCTGACCCAGGCCGGCACGGTCGGGCTGGATTGCCGCTACCTCAATTTCTCGCCGCAGTGCGACGGCTGGAACGCGCTGACCGAGCACGGCGGCTCCGGCTCCTTCGTGATCTTCTTCTCCGGCCTGTGGAAGCTCACCACGGCGGCGGCCATTCCCTACCATACCGGCCGCTACGGCAAGACGCCGCAGGGCTTCGGCTTCGTCACCATCGGCGCCAACGTCGACGATTTCCACAAGGCCGCGACCGAGACGGCCGAGCGCATCAACCGGCTGATCGTCGAGAAGGACGCCAGCCTGGGCGCACAGCGCCGCGCGCTGCTCGACGACATCGAGCACGGCCTGACCGGCACCGCGCTCGGCCTGTGGGGATCGACCGCGCTGATGATCGTGCTGGTGATCGGTATCGCGGTGTGGATGGCGAATCTGCTGACCGGCCGCATCACCGGCATGATCGAGGGCATCCACGCCTTCCAGCGCGGCGAGCGCGGGCGCCGGCTGGATGCCCGCGCCCGCGACGAGATGGGCGAGCTGGCGCAGTCCTTCAACCGCATGGCCGACTCCGTCGAGGAATCGTTCCGCCGTCTGGAGGAGGCCCGGCAGAAGGCGGAGGAGGCCAGCCGCCAGAAATCGGCCTTCCTGGCCACGGTGTCGCACGAACTGCGCACGCCACTCAACGGCATCCTCGGTTTCGCCGAGCTGCTCAAGAACGAGCTCGACGACCCGGCGCAGCGCGAATGCCGCGAATACGCCGGGGTGATCGGACAGAGCGGCGAGCACCTGCTGGCGCTGGTCAACGAAATCCTCGATCTCGCCAAGATCGAATCCGGCGAGATGCGTTTCGTGCCGGCCCCCACGCCGCTGGCGCCGCTGCTCCGCGAGTGCGCCGAGGTGCACCGCATTACCGCCGAGGCCAAGGGTGTGGCCTTCGAACTGCGGCTGGAGGCGGGGTTGCCGTCGGAAATCCGCGTCGATGCGCTGCGCCTGCGCCAGATCCTCAATAACCTGCTGAGCAACGCGGCCAAATTCACCGAGGCGGGCCAGATCGCCGTCACGGTCGCCCGCGCCGGCGACGAGATCGTCTTCGCCATCCGCGACAGCGGCCCGGGCATCCCGCCCGAGAGTCGCGAGACGGTGTTCGAGAAGTTCAAGCAGCTGGAGCATTTCTCCACCCGCACGCACGGGGGCACCGGCCTCGGCCTTGCCCTGGCCCGTCAGCTGGCCGGGGGCATGGGCGGGCGGATCACGCTAGAATCGACCGTCGGCGCCGGATCGACCTTCACCCTCCGGTTGCCCGTGGAGCCCATGGAGGAGAGAACATGAAGACCGCCCTGGTGGTGGACGACAATGCGACCAACCGCCTGCTTGCTGCGACGATCCTGCGCAAGCTGGGCTGGACGGTCTCCGAGGCGGACAGCGGGGAACAGGCGATCGCGCTGTTTCCGGCGCTGGCGCCCCGCCTCGTCCTGCTCGACATCAGCATGCCCGGCCTGTCCGGCGAGGAAACCTG
>JAPKHL010000093.1 GCA_026646875.1 Rhodocyclaceae bacterium
GCCAGGGCTTCGGGCGAGAAAGAAATGGCCTTGGCCGAGCGATGGTTGCTGAAGACCAGGATGCCGCGCTGCGGGCTGATCCAGTTGAGCCGTTCGCGGGCCACGCTGCCGTCCTCCTGGCGGAAGTCCACCCACTGGCCCCGGGTCAGCTCACTGACCTGGCGGAAGGCCTCGCGGTCATCGGCGCGCCAGACCGGGCTGGCACCGACAAGAACGACCTCCTCGATCTCGACACCGTTCTCGCCGCTGCTGCGGATGACCTGCAGGTCGCCTTCACTGCTGGCCGTCGCGGTCGAAGCAGCGGTCTCGTCGGCCGGGGGCGGCGCGATCGTCTGTGCCCGCGCCTCACCCTTGAGGGCAGCCGAGTGGCTCTCGACCAGCGCGTCGAAGAAAGCCCGCCGTTTCTCGGCATCGGCGGCGATGCTGTCCAGACCCTTGTTGATGTGGGTGAGCAGGCGGGGCAGCAGGCTGATCAGCTTGAGCCGTTCTTCCTGCGATTTTTTCGGAAGGACGCTCCAGGCCAGATCGTCGAGGACCTCGCGGGCGCTCTGCCAGGCAGCCCCCTCGGTGCCATGCTCGAGGGCGACCTGCTGCATGACGCCGACCCAGAATTCGGTGGCGAAGGCTTCGATCAGCGGCGGCAGGGTGCGCGTGCGGAAACTGCGGACCGAGCGTTCGGCCGCCTCCAGTGCGCTGGCTTCGCGCTCGCGCCGGATGACCAGATCGGCTGCCGCGCGCACGGTCTGTTCCTCCTCGCTCTCGCGCTCGCTGAAGCTGGCTTCCAGTTCCTCGAGGGCAGTGCCGAAAATGCCGACGTCGGATTCGAACTGGTCCTGGATGCGCTCGACCAGCGCGGCAAGCTTGAGATAGAGGGGGTCGCTCTCGTCGACCGCCTGGCCCCAGCGCATGGCGATGCCGGAAATTCCAGCGAGGAAGCGGCGTGCCGGATGGGCGCGGTCGGAGAAGAAGCTCTGGTCGAGCATGGCGACCTTGAGCACGGGAATCTGCAGGCGACTGACCAAGGCCTTGATGGCGGTCGGGATGTGCTCGTCGTCGAAGATGAAGTCGAAGAGCATCGCCACGATATCGATCGTCACTGCCTCCAGCGGACCGACCTGGCGAGCCGCCTCGGAATCGCGCACGATGCGCACGCGGTTGACCATCGCGCCGTCGCTGACCGGGGCGTGCTGGATGTCCTCCAGCGAGGTCAGGAAGAGGTGGCTGAGCATGGCGGCATCGGCGGGGGCCGCCGGTATGCCGGCTCCAGGTATCGCCGGAACGTCGGGCGACAGCGCCATGCCGGCCAGTCCGGGAGCGACCGTGCGGGCCTGAACCAGCCGCTGCATGGCGGCAAGGATAGCCTCGCCGCCGAGGAGGGGGGGGGCTGCGCCTGCATCGCTACCGGCCATCGCCGGAGCACCGGCCGGGAGTGCGCCGCCACCGCCAGCGCCGACGCCAGCGGCAGGCTTGGCCGTGCCGCTGCGCTGGTAGGTCCGCTTCAGGTCGGGCAGGATGCCGCGCTCGATCAGGCGGGCATTGATGTTCTGGTAGATCGGCGGCAGCGCGGCGTGCAGGTGGCGCTCCAGGCGTCGCAGGAGCAGCAGCCGGCTCTCCGCATCGGAGCCGAGGGCGGCGCAGGCGTCGGTCAGGGCCTGGCAGACCACTGGCGGCGCCAGCGGATTGCCGCCATCTTCGGGCTCCTCGAGTCCCTGCAGCAGGGCGATCCGCCGGTCGAGCCCGTACAGTTCGCTGTCGCAGCTTTCAGAGAGCTGCGCGGAAAACTCCCGGATCACGATGTGTTCCGAGAGATCCTCGTCGGCAACCAGTTGTAGCCCCGCGAAATCAGGAACCTCGAGTGGCGCGGCGGGGTTGGTGGCGGCCAGGCCGCTGCGCTGCAGGACGTTTTCCGATTCGTCGAAGAAATCGCGCCGGAACGACTCGATGAGGTGCTGCCAATCCTTCTCGATGTGCGCGCGCAGATCGAGATAGCGCGTCTGCTTCAGCCGTTCGCGGGTGCCGTCTGCCAGCACGAACAGCTCTTCGGAGATCGGCGCCGCGGCCTCGCGCAGCCAGTCAGACAGGGCGTCGACCAGTTGGTCGCGGCATTCCGCGATGATGCGCTGCCCCGGGCTGCGTTCGCGGCCCAGACCGTTCAGCGAGATGACCTTGTTGGATGCAGTCGTGCCCATGGCCGTGTCCTCAAAGCGAAGCCGTCAGCAGGGCTGCGGCGTGAATCTGCAGGGCGGAGGTGTGCCGGCCACGCGGCCCGGGCCGGAAGGACGGCACGACGCACCGATGGCACGCAGCCACGGCGGAGGCACGTTCTTCGGCAGGCGACGAGGAATGGATCACCATCAACCTCTCTCTCTGGCGGTCCCGCTGCCGTGGCCGATCGTCGGGCGATTGGCGGTAGGCCGGTGACTTTGCGTCCCCGCTTTTCAACGGGTTTGCCCTGTTTCAGGGGTTGGCACTCCAGAATGGCCAACCACGGTTAACGATAAAAAGCACTGTCGTGACGGCGCGCGGAACGATTTAAACCGGTTCGCCGGACAGGCTCCTGCATTCTTGACAATTTCACGAAATAAATCAAGCGGTCCTCTGGTTTTTTTCGGTGCGGTCCGGGGCCTGCGCGAGGGCCCAGTCGACGTGTTCGCGGACGAGTGCCGACGCGTGCCCGGTCCGGGTCCGCAGTGCCGCGAGTATGCCCGGACGGGCTTCGGGGGAGGCGCCACGGAGCTGGTTCCCGAGCGCGACGGCGATGTTGCGCAGCCAGCGCTCATGTCCGATGCGCCGGATCGGACTGCCGGCAAGGCGTTCGTCGAATTCCTGTTCGCTCCAGGCGAAGAGATCGGTGAGCGGCGTCCGGTCGAGTCCGTGACGCACCGCGAAATCGGGGTCGCCGGTGTGGCTGAAGCGGTTCCACGGGCAGCACAGCTGACAATCGTCGCAGCCGTAGATGCGGTTGCCGATCAGTGGCCGCAGTGCCGGAGGAATGGCGCCGGCGAGCTCGATGGTCAGGTAGGAGATGCAGCGCTGGGCATCGACCTCGTAGGGCGCGACGATGGCTGCCGTCGGGCAGGCGTCGAGACAGCGCCGGCAGCGCCCGCAGTGCGCGTCGATCGGCGCGTCGGCCGGCAGTGGCAACGAGGTGTAGATCTCGCCGAGAAAGTGCCAGGAACCCTCCCGGGTGAGCGAGAGCGTGTGTTTGCCGCGCCAGGCAATCCCCGATTTGCGGGCGAATTCGACCTCCATCACCGGTGCCGAGTCGGAAAACACACGGTAGCCGAATCCGTCGGGCAGTTGCGGTTCGACGGCGGCACGGATGCGCTCGGCGAGTTTCTGCAGGCGGTTGCGGACGGGCTTGTGGTAGTCGCGTCCGAGCGCGTAGCGGGAGACATAGGCGAGCGCGCCGTCGGCGAGCACGGCGTCGGCAGCGGCGGCCTCGGGCCAGTAGGGCAGACGGGCGGAGATCACCGAGATCGTGCCGGGGTGCAGGCTGTCTGGCGCCGCGCGCAGGGCAGCGTGTTTGGCCATATAATCCATCTCGCCGTGGCGGCCGAGTGCCAGCCAGCGCAGCAGTGCCGGCGTCGCCGCCGAAACGTCGGCATTCGTGATGCCGATGCCGGTAAATCCGAGTTCACGTCCCCAGCGTCGGATGTCGTCAACCAGTGCTGCGTAATCCGGGCCGGCGGCGGTCGGGCGTTCTGCCCGCGGTTGCGGTTCCATGTTCTTTCCTGCGCTGCCGTTGCGTCTTTCCATTCCGTTCCCGGCCCGTTTTCAACCAGTTTTCCAGTCTCGTGGAGCCGTTTCCGTGCCTACGCCCAATGATAGCCCGTCCGGCGGCGCCGCCGGTTTCCTTTCCACCCTGGCGATCGATCTGCCCGATGAACGGTCGACCATGGCGCTGGGCGAGTGCCTGGCGCCCCTGCTCGTTCCGGGGATGGTGGTCTGGCTCGACGGCGATCTGGGCGCGGGCAAAACGACGCTGACACGCGCCCTGTTGCGCGCACGCGGACACCGCGGTCCGGTGAAGAGTCCGACCTATACACTGGTTGAAGTTTATGTAGTTTCGAGCATATACTGGTATCACTTTGATTTTTATCGTTTCAACCATCCTGAGGAATTTGAGGATGCTGGCTTGGGCGAATACTTCCGCAGCGACGCCGTGTGCCTGGTCGAGTGGCCTGAAAAAGCCGCTGGCCACGTGCCGCCGGCCGATCTCGCCCTGCACTTCCGCTTTTCCGGCAACGGTCGCCGCATCGAACTCGCGGCGACAAGCGAGGAGGGGCAACGATGTCTGACCCGTCTGCAAGAATCCTGGCCGGCCGCCGCCGGCTGATCGCGTTCGCCGGCAGCACGCTGCTGCTCTCCGTCACCCCGGTCGCCCGTGCCACGCGCGGTCGTGCCGCCTCGGGCATCCTCGCCGTGCGGGTGTGGCCGGCGCCGGACTATACCCGGGTCACCATCGAGTACGATGGTCCGCTCAAATACACGCATTTCACGGTCAAGAATCCGGAACGGCTGGTTGTCGACCTCGAAGGCATCGAGTTCAACAGCGTTCTCGACAACCTCGCCAGCAAGATCGCCAGCGACGATCCGAACATCCGGCTGTTGCGCGCCGGGCGCTTCAAACCGGGGGTCGTCCGGCTGGTCATGGAGCTGAAGAACGAGGTGCGGCCCCAGGTTTTCGAGCTGGCGCCGGTGGGCGAGTACGGCCGCCGTCTGGTGCTCGACGTCTATCCGCTGGAACCCCCCGATCCGCTGCTTTCCCTGCTCGACAAGCACGAACTGGAACCCTTGCCCGCCGAGGAGCCGGCGCCGGCGAAGAACGAGACGTCCGCCGACGGGAAGGCGGAAACGCGGCGCCAGGGCAAGCCGGTGGTGGACCGGCTGGTGACCATCACGCTCGATCCCGGCCATGGCGGCGAGGATCCCGGCGCCGTCGGTCGCGGCGGCAGCTACGAGAAGAATGTCACGCTGGCCGTGGCGCGCCGTCTGAAGGCACGCATCGACGCGGAGCCTAACATGCGGGCGGTACTCACCCGCGATTCCGATTTCTTCGTGCCGTTGCAGACGCGGGTGCAGAAGGCGCGGCGGATCCAGTCCGACCTCTTCGTCTCGATCCATGCCGATGCCTTCATCAAGCCGGACGCCCGCGGCTCTTCGGTGTTCGTGCTGTCGGAGAGCGGGGCTTCGAGTTCGGCGGCGCGCTACCTTGCGCAGAAGGAAAACGCGGCCGACCTGATCGGCGGTGTCAATATCGACGTCAAGGACCCGATGCTCGCGCGCACCCTGCTCGATCTTTCGCAGACCGCGACCATCAATGACAGCCTCAAGCTCGGCAAGGCGGTGCTCGGCGAACTGGGCGGCATCAACCGCCTGCACAAGGCCAGTGTCGAACAGGCCGGCTTTGCCGTGCTCAAGGCGCCGGACATTCCTTCCATCCTGGTCGAGACGGCCTTCATTTCCAACCCGGAGGAAGAGAAGCGCCTGAACGACAATGCCTACCAAGACAAGATCGCCGACGCCATCCTGGCCGGGATCAAGAAATACTTCCGCGCCAATCCGCCGCTGGCGAAATCCAGGCTGGCCCGCGTCGACTGACGCCGCGCCGGCCGGCCTGCGCCCTCACTGCCGCGTCAGCTGGGCGTAGAGCAGCGGCAGGCGGGCGGGCAGTTCCTCGGGCTTGCGGATCACCGTATACCCGGCCGGGCCGAACAGCCAGGGCAGGTAGTCGCCGGCCTCGCGGTCGACGGTCACGCAGAAGGGCTGCAGGCCCATGCGACGCGCTTCCATGATGGCCATGCGGGTGTCCTCGATACCGTAGCGCGAGTCATAGAGATCGAGATCGTTGGGCTTGCCGTCGGAAATCAGCAGCAGCAGGCGGCGCTGGGCCGGCTGCTCGGCAAGGATGCGCGAAGCCTGGCGCAGCGCGGCACCCATGCGTGTGTAGTAGCCGGGCTTGAGGGCGAGGATGCGGCCGCGCGCGATGCCGTCGTAGCGGGCCGAGAAATCCTTGACCAGATGGAAGCGCACGTTGCCGCGCCGCAGCGAGGAAAATCCGTACAGCCCGAAGCGGTCGCCGGTGGCGCTCAGCGCCTCGGAGAACAGCAGCAGGCTTTCGCGGATGACGTCGATGATGCGGTGCGTGTCGCTGACCCAGGCGTCGGTCGACAACGAAAGATCGGCGAGCAGCAGGCAAGCGAGGTCGCGTTCGCAGCGCGCCTGAGCGAGATAGGCACCTTGGTCGGGGGTCTGGCCGCTCGCCCGGTCGGCGATGTTGCGCACGCAGTTGTCGAGGTCGAGTTCGGGACCATCCTGCTGCGCCTTCAGCCAGCGCCGCGCGGGGGCCAGGGCGGCAAACTGCTGGCGCAGGCGGTGCGCGGTCTTCTTCAGGTGGGCGGGAATTTCGCTGGCAGCCGCGTCGAGGGCGATCAGCGGTTGCAGCCGGCAATGATCCGCCAGCAGCGTGCCCTTGCGGTAATCCCATTCGGGCAGCGGGATGCCGGGACCCAGCGGCGTGTCGTCCTCGGCCGCCGAGGGCAGGTCGAGATCGAACTTGACACGCGAGACGGCGGTCTGCGCATCGCGCGCCAGCGACAGCCGGTCCATGTCGCGGGCCGCCGCCGCGGCGTTCGGGTCCTCGTCCTCGTCGAAGGCACGGTTGACGCGCACGTACTCGCCCCAGGAGAGCAGGCTTTCGGCGCGGAACATCAGCAGGAAGGGGCTGTCGTTCTTTGGATCGTCCACCTTTTCGGCCTTGTGCGCCTGCGTCTCGCCCGGGCGGGTGCCACCGCCCTCGGGCGGCGTCGCGTCCCCGTTGCCGGCGGCGGCCGGCGCGGCCGCCGCCGGACTGCCGGCCAGCCAGAGGGGGATCGGCTGTGGCGGGCGCGATTCGCGGCGATAGAGCGGCGGCAGCCGGTCCACGCTGCCCGGCGCGCGCAGCGCCAGGCGCAGCGCGGTTTCCTGCGCAGCCTCGTCGGGGGCCATGGCCTCGGGAGCAATGCGGCGGCCGATCAACGCCTCGACCAGCCGTTCGTAGCGTGGTCGCAAGCCCGGAAAGAGCGCCAGGGCGGCCTGTGTGGCCTGCTGATTGCGTATGTGCCAAGGCTGTGCCCGCGCCTCGTCGCAAGCGGCCAGCGCGGCCAGCCAGAGGTAGAGATCGCGATTCAGCGAGCGGTCCGGGAAGACGGCGATCTCCGGGGGCAGGCGCAGGGTTTCGGCGTCAAGGCGGGCCAGCGCGGCCTTCTCGTTGCTGCCGGCGATGCGCTGCAGCAGTGTGCGACGCGCGCCGTGCTCCTCGGTGGTGGCTGCCGCGACCTTCAATCCGGCGTCTCCGCCCAGGGCTCGAAACAGAATGCCGGTGGTTTTCTCCATCTCGCGCAGGGTGACGGCGGCCTCCGGATGGTGGCCGCCGGCCGCGCCGGTGATGAAGTCGTGCCAGACCTTGCCGACGAATTCTTCCATTCACTGCCTCTCGCGTGATTCGTTGCCTTCCGCCGCGTCCATCTGCCGCAGACGGTGCAGGGTCGCCGCGTTGAAGCCGGCTTCGTTCTGTTTTGCCGCCTCGCCGCTCACCCACTGCAGCAGCGGTCCCTGCGGATTGTCCCGGTTGACCGTCGCACAGGCCGAGACACATTGCCCGCACTGCGTGCAGGCGAACATCCAGCGCTTCACATTGCGCGGCTTCAGGCGCATTGGGCAGACGGCGTCGCAGGCACTGGTGCGCCCGCCGACACAGTCGGCGCAGCTGCCGATCCGTTCACGGTCGAAACCGACGACCATCGCTTTCCGGTTGCCCATCCACGCGATGCTCTGGAACATGCCGACGGCGCAGGCGTAGCGGCAGAACAGGTGGCGCGCGAAAAGGAATTCCGCCGAGATGACCGTCGTCGCGGCGATGATGAAGAGGGTTTCGTTGCGCGACAGGCGCAGCGAGAACAGGTCCGCATACACCTGGAACGGTGGCATCAGGTAGGTGAGAAAGACCACCGCCCAGACGAAGGCAAAGGCGATCGCGGCGGGCACCACGAGCAGCCAGTAGCGCGCATCGCGCACTGCCGGACTGCCGTCAGGCTCCCACGGCGCGACGCGGTGCCGGTCCCACAGCGAATGCTTGCCGGTGGCGCGCAACATCAAGCGGTTGATCGTCTCAACCACCGAAAAATGCGGGCATAGCCAGCCGCAGTAGAGTCGGCCCCACTTCCAGGCCACGCCGATCACCAGGGCGGCGGCGGCGAGCAGCGGCACGAAGACCATCAGCAGCACGCGGCCGCCCGCTTCGAGCGGGGTGCTGCGCCCGGCCAGGAAGTCATCGAGGCCGATCCGCCATTCGTAGGTGAGGAACCACGCGTGTCCGGCCACCAGATCGTAGCGGAAGAGATCGAACACCGGGGTGACGGCGAATAGCACGAAGAAGGCCATCTGCGCGAACAGGCGGCTGCGTTGCAGGGAGGTGTTCTTCATTGTTGCGTCATTGAGTCACTGGCGCTCCAGCGGCGGTCCGATCAGCGGGAAGCGGAAGGTGCGGCCGGCCATCGCCCGGGCCAGGCCGAACATGCCGCAGAGCACCAGGGTTGAGTGGATGCAGGTGAAATACAGGATCACGACAACCCAGGTCCAGGCCCACTGCAGGCCGCCGAGCAGGAGGAAGGCCGCGCTGAGGACGACGATCAGCAGTCCGCCCCACAGGCTGACCCAGAAGGTCTGCTCGAGATGGTTGCGCGCGAGAGGCGGTGCTTCAGGGTGCCTGCGGCGCAGCCAGAACAGTGCGGCGAAGGCAATGCCCGGCGCAAGCAGCAGGTTGACGAGGAAGAGGGCCTGCGCCGCGACGGCCAGGCTCTGTCCCGCGGGGAGTCGCTCGTCCGGCGGTTGTCGGTCGGCCATGGCACGCTCCTGGGCAGGTGCCGTCAGCGCCCGAACGTCGCGGTGACGATTTCCAGCAGCGCTTCGGCGGTTTCGATGTCGTCCGTAAGGCTTTCGACCAGCGCACCGCGGCAGGATTCAATCGGATCGAGACCGGAGCGGATCAGGGTGGCCGCGTAAACCAGCAGGCGGGTGGAGGCCACCTCTTCGAGGTCGCGGTCCTTCAGCGCGCGCAGGGCACGGCCAATCGACACCAGCCGCCGGGCGAGGTCGGCGTCGATACCGGCTTCGCCGACCAGGATCGCCTCCTCGCGCGCCGCCGAGGGAAAGTCGAAGCGCAGTGAGACGAAACGCTGGCGGGTCGAGGGTTTGAGCCCCTTCATCAGGTTCTGGTAGCCCGGGTTGTAGGAGACCACCAGCATGAACGAAGCGGGAGCCTCGATCAGCTCGCCGGTGCGGTCGATCGGCAGCACCCGGCGGTCGTCGGCGAGCGGGTGCAGGACCACCGTGGTGTCTTTGCGTGCTTCGACGATTTCGTCGAGGTAGCAGATGCCGCCTTCGCGCACGGCACGCGTCAGCGGGCCGTCCGACCAGTAGGTGGTGCCATCCCCGATCAGGTGGCGGCCGACCAGATCGGCTGCCGTCAGGTCGTCGTGGCAGGCCACGGTGTACAGCGGCAGGCCGAGGCGCGCCGCCATGTGCGAGACGAAGCGGGTCTTGCCGCAGCCGGTCGGTCCCTTGATCAGCAGGGGCAGGCGGTTGCGGAAGGCCTGTTCGAAAACCTCGATCTCGTTGGCCGCCGGATCGTAGAAGGGGAGGTCGTGAACCACGTGCTGTGCCTTGGTATCCATAGAGTCAGTGCAGTCCCATCCAGTAAGCGAGCACGATCATGCTGAGCACGAAGACCAGCCAGCCGAGCAGGAGGGTCTTCCAGAGCATCGGCGCATGACGCAGCTCCATGAAGTCGTAGATCACCAGCCAGCCCTTCGCCAGCGCCAGCCCGAGCATGATCAGGACCGCCATGGTACCGGTTTTGCCGGCGGCTCCGCTCTCGCCCAGCCACCAGGTGATGGCGGTGGCCACCAGCAGGGCCATCCAGGCTCGGTTGGCGGCAGTGTTGAAAGTCGTCATTGCAGGCTCCTCAGCGCATCACATAGACCAACGGGAACAGCACGATCCACAGCAGATCGACCATGTGCCAGTAGGCGGCTCCGCTCTCGAGCGCGTTGTGCTCGCGGCTGCCGTAAGCGCCGCGCATCGTCTTTGCCAGCAGGATGGCGAGAATCACCATGCCGAGGATGACGTGCATGAAGTGGAAGAAGGTGAGCGAGATGTAGAACATGTAAAAGGTGTTGGTCGACAGGCTGATTCCCGCACCGAACTTGGCCGCGTACTCCATGACCTTGACGACCAGAAAACCCGAGCCGCAAGTCATTCCGGCCGCCAGCCACGCCGCGCCGCGCCGCGAATCGTCGCGCTTGACGGCCTGCACGGCGAGGACAACGAACCAGCTGCCGGTGATCAGCAGAACAGTGTTCAGCGCGCCGGCGTTCAGGTCGAGGGTGCGCTGCGATTCGTTGAAGAGTTCGACGTTCGCGGAACGCGCGAAGGCGTAGGCGAGGAAGAAGACCGCGAAGGCGACCAGCTCGGCGAGGATGAAGAACCAGATCGCCAGATCGCCGGGCAGGCGCCGCTCGGCGTGTGCGGCAAGCGGCGGGGTGTCGGTGGCGGAAAGCGCCAGGCTGTGGGATTCGGGCGGCAT
>JAPKHL010000094.1 GCA_026646875.1 Rhodocyclaceae bacterium
TTCCGCTCCGTGTCTTTCCCGCGCTTCCTGCGGCGCTTCGCCGGCCTGCTGCCGCCGCTCGCCCTGGCCCTCGGCCTGTTCGCCGGCAGCGCGCAGGCCGAACCGCTGCGCGTGGTCACCAGCTTCAGCATCCTCGCCGATCTCGCCCGCCAGGTCGGCGGTTCCCGCGTCAACGTGCACGCCCTCGTCGAGCGCGACGGCGATGCGCACGTCTATCAGCCGACGCCCGCCGATGCACGCTCGCTGGCCCAGGCCTCGCTGGTGGTGGTGAACGGCCTGGGCTTCGAGGGCTGGCTGGATCGCCTGGTCAAATCGTCGGGCTACCGTGGCAAGGTCGTCGTGGCCAGCCGCGGCATCACGCCCCTGCGTCGTCCGGGACGCGATCACGGCCATGCGCACAAGCACGGCCACGACCATGATGGCGACGCCGATCCGCACGCCTGGCAGGATGCCGCCAACGTCCTGCGTTATGTCGATAACATCGCACAGGCGCTTGCCGAACTGGACCCCGCCGGGCAGGCCGATTACGTCGCCAACGCCGCCCGCTACAAGGAAAAGGTTGCCACGCTCGACGCCGAGATCCGCCAGACCTTCCAGGCGCTGCCGCCGGCGCAGCGACGGGTGGTGACGACGCACGACGCCTTCGCCTACTTCGGCAAGGCCTACGGCATCCGCTTCATTTCCCCGGTTGGCGTCAGCACCGACGCAGAAGCTTCGGCCGCCGACGTCGCACGCATCATCCGCCAGGTCCGCAAGGAAAGGATTCCCGCCGTCTTCATCGAGAACGTCTCGGACTCGCGGCTGCTCGAGCGCATCCGCCAGGAATCCGGCGCCCGCCTGGGCGGCACGCTGTACTCCGATTCGCTGTCCGGCGATGCCGGTCCGGCGCCGACCTATCTCGAGATGATGCGGCACAACGCGCGGGCGCTTGCCGCCGCAATCGCCCAATGACGGCCCGCCGCCCGCGCCGGGCCGTTCCGGCCGCCTGCTCGATCCTGCTCCTGCTGACTGCCTGCGCCACCTCCGGTCCGCAGCCATCCGCTCCCGCCACTCCGCCGGAAACGCCTTCCTCCTCGGCAAGTCCGCCCCCGACACCCGCAGCACCGCTCCCGGCACCGGTGCTGCGCAGCGCCCCCGGCCCACTGGCGCCTCCGGCCCCGGCGCGTCCTGTAGCGCAAAAGCCTGATTACGACAACAACGTCTATTTCGCCTCCGCCTCCGCGCAGATCGACGCGCGCGGCCGCGCCACGCTGCAGGCACTGGCAGCCCGCCTGAAGTCCGACCGCGAATCGCGCGTCTCGCTGATCGGCCACACCGACCACCTCGGCAGCAGCGAATACAATGTCGCGCTCGGACAGAAGCGCGTCGAGGCCGTCTACCGCGAACTCCTCTCGCTCGGCGTGTCCAGCCGGCAGTTCATCACCCGCTCGAGCTACGGCAGCGAGCTCGTCGCCGACGATTGCCGCGACGAGACCTGCCGCACGCTCGCCCGGCGCGTCGAACTGCAGATCCAGGAGAGCGAGCGCAGGCCCTGAACCCGAACCGCCCGCCGGGGGGCGATCAGGGAACCAGCAGGATGCTGGCGCCGGCGCGATAGAGGAGATTCTGGGTGACACTGCCCAGCAGGCGCTCCTCCAGGGCGCTCCCCCGGTGCTTCCCCAGCACCAGGATGTCCGGAGGATTGCGTTGCGTCTCCTCCAGGATCACCGTCACCGGATGGCCGCTTTCGGCCCGCCAATCGATTTCCCTCGCCGGGGATGGATCGAGCGCCTTGCGGAAGGCGACCATGCTCTCCTCGACCGTCTGTTCCCGTTGCTTCCTGAAGGCGGCCATCTTCTCCTCGGACTCACCGTCGAGACGCATGCGGTCGATGGCGGCCAGGGAATAGGCATGCAGGATGGTCAGCGCGGCGGACGGAAACAGCTCACCCGCGACAGCGACGGCGCGCAGCGCGTTGTCGGAGAAATCGGCGGCCACCAGAACGTGACGCAATGCCGGCGGCAGCGGGGTGCGCGCCAGCAGCACGGGAATCCGCGCCCGGTGCAGCACCTGCAGGGCCGTTCCCCCGATGAACGCCTCCCGCAGCCAGCCTTGGGCGTGCTCGCCGACGACCACCAGCCGGGCCGGACACTCGGACAGGAAATGGATGATCCCGGCGGCGGGCTCGCCGGCGCGTGTTTCCGCCCGGGTCGGCACGCCGAATTTCTCTCCGACCTGCCTGGCCTGCTCCTGTAGTCGCGTACTCGCCCCGGCCGCCTCGCCCGGGGTGTCCGCCACGTGCAGCAGGCAGAGCCCGGCCCCCAGGTCCCTGGCCAGGCGGGCGGCCTGTTCAGTGGCCAAGGTCGCGGCTGCGCTCAAATCCGTGGCGGCAACGACGATGCCGTGATTGGTTTCTGAAATGCCCATGGCGATCTCCCGTGGTATGAGGGCCTGCGGCGCAGGTCGTCCCGAAAAATGCGCATTATCGTGCGTTTTCAGAAAAATGGCTGCCTGTCGCCATCCTTCGGTGCCGCCCTCCGGTCGCATGTCAGCGAGCCGAGATAAGCGGTCCGCGACGGGAGCCCCCGGGCCCGGTGGCGAGCTTCGCCTCCGGAACCGCTATCATTGCAACTTTCCCACTGCGCGCGGCGCTCCCCGCGTGGAACGACATGGAGTTGCTTCTCCTTCTATTCCTCCCTTTCCTCGGCAGCCTGTGCGCGGCGTTCCTGCCGTCAAACGCGCGCAATGCCGAGGCCTGGCTTGCCGGCGTCGTGTCGCTGGCGGCCACGGCCATCGCCGTCAGCCTCTACCCCCAGGTCGCGCTCGAGGGGGTTGTGCGCCTGAATCTGCCCTGGGCACCGGCACTCGGCCTCGGCATCAGCCTGCGCATGGACGGTTTCGCCTGGCTGTTCGCCTTGCTGGTGACGGGCATGGGGACCCTGGTGGTCATCTACGCGCGCTACTACATGTCGCCGTCCGACCCCGTGCCTCGCTTCTTCTCCTTTTTCCTGGCCTTCATGGGCGCCATGCTCGGCGTCGTGCTCTCCGGCCACCTGATCCAGATGGTGATGTTCTGGGAGATGACCAGTCTGTCCTCCTTCATGCTGATCGCCTACTGGCACCACCGGAGCGAGGCGCGGCGAGGCGCGCGCATGGCACTGATCGTCACCGGCAGCGGCGGCCTCGCATTGTTTGGCGGCGTGCTGCTGCTCGGTCACATCGCGGGAGGCTACGATCTCGACCGCGTGCTTGCCGCCGGTCCGCTGATCCAGGCCCATCCGTGGTACCCGACGGTGCTGACGCTGGTCGCGCTGGGTGCGCTGACCAAGAGTGCCCAGTTCCCCTTCCACTTCTGGCTGCCGCACGCGATGTCCGCGCCGACGCCGGTTTCGGCCTATCTGCATTCGGCAACCATGGTGAAGGCCGGGGTCTTCCTGCTGGCGAGGCTCTGGCCGGTACTGGCCGGCACCGATGCCTGGTTCTGGATCGTCGGTGGCGCCGGGCTGTGCTCGCTGGTGCTGGCCGGCTACCTGGCGATGTTCCAGCAGGACATGAAGGGCGTACTGGCCTACTCGACGATCAGCCACCTCGGCCTCATCACCCTGCTGCTCGGCATGAACAGCGAACTGGCGCTGGTCGCCGCCGTGTTCCACATCGCCAACCACGCCACCTTCAAGGCCTCGCTGTTCATGGCCGCCGGCATCGTGGACCACGAGACCGGTACGCGCGACCTCGGACGCCTGTCGGGCCTTGCCCGCGCGATGCCGCTCACGGCGGCACTGGCCATCGTCGCAGCGGCGGCGATGGCGGGCGTGCCGCTGCTGAACGGTTTTCTGTCCAAGGAAATGTTCTTTGCCGAAACCGTGTTCCTCGACCGGCCGGACTGGCAGCGCATCGCCCTTCCCCTTGCCGCCACCCTGGCCGGAATTTTCAGTGTCGCCTACTCGCTGCGCCTGATCCAGCGCGTCTTCCTCGGCGAACTGGCACGCGACCTGCCGCACGCGCCGCACGAACCGACGCGCTGGATGCTGCTGCCAAGCGCGCTGCTGGTCACCGCCTGCGTGCTGGTCGGCGTGGTTCCGGAACTCATCGTCGGACCCTATCTGCGCACGGCGACCGGCGCCATTCTCGGTGCCGATGCACCGGCTTACAGCCTGGCGATCTGGCACGGCATCAACACGCCCCTGCTGATGAGCCTGGTCGCCCTCGGCGGCGGCGTCCTGCTTCACGGCGCATTCCTCGTCCGGCGGCAGGAGACGACCGTACCGTTGCTCGAAACCATCGACGGCCGCCAGCTTTTCGATGCCCTCTTGAAGGGGCTGACGACTGGCGCCGCGCGAATGCTGCTGGGGCTGTCCTCTCCGCGCCTGCAGATGCAGTTGCTGCTCGTCTTCGCGGTCGCCCTCGGTGGCGCGCTGCTGCTGACCCGGCCCTTCGGCATCGGTTGGGGCGCCCGTCCGCCGCAGCCGCTCGACCCCGCCTTCGCGCTGCTGTGGGTGGTCGGCGGCGCCTGCGCCATCGGCGTGGCCTGGCAGGCCAAATATCACCGCTTCGCCGCAATTGCCTTCGCCGGCGGCGCCGGCCTCGCCACCAGCCTGACCTTCGTCTGGTTCTCCGCGCCCGACCTGGCGCTGACCCAGCTCACCGTCGAGGTCGTCACCACCGTCCTCATCCTCCTCGGCCTGCGCTGGCTGCCGCGCCGCGACGAACGCATCGCCGGGCCCGGCGGCGCCTCGCCAAGCCTGCGCCGCTCGCGCGACATCCTGCTTGCCGGCGCCTGCGGCCTCGGGCTGTCCGCCCTCGTCTACGCCGTGCTGACCCGTCCCGTCGTGGACGGCATCGCGCATTTCTTCGTCGCGAACGCCCTGCCGCTGGGCGGCGGTCTCAACGTGGTCAACGTCATTCTTGTCGACTTTCGCGGCTTCGACACCTTCGGCGAGATCACCGTGCTGGGCATCGTCGCCCTCACCGTGTATGCGCTGCTGCGCCGCTTCCGGCCGGCCCCCGAAAGCATTCCGCTGCCGCGACAGCAGCATGAGCAGGATGGGCAGCCTTCCCGCTGCCACCAGGACGCACTGCTGCCGTCCGGCGCGATGATGCTGCCCGCCGTGCTGGTGCGACTGTTGCTGCCGCTGGCCATGCTGGCGTCGTTGTTCTTCCTGCTGCGTGGCCACAACGCGCCGGGAGGAGGGTTCGTCGGTGGCCTGATCCTGGCCACGGCGGTGATCCTGCAGTACATCGTCGGTGGCACGCTGTGGGTGGAATCGCGCCTGCGCATCCATCCGCTCTACTGGATCGCCATCGGTCTCCTGCTCGCCGCCGTCGCCGGCATCGGCGGTGCTCTCGCCGGTACCCCTTTCCTGACCAGCCAAGCCTGGCACGGCATGCTGCCGCTGGTTGGCGAGGTGCACCTGTCGAGCGTGCTGCTCTTCGATCTCGGCGTCTACATGCTGGTGGTCGGTGCGACCGTCCTGATGCTGGTGGCCATCGCCCACCAGTCGCTGCGCAGTCATCATCACAAGGCCGCGACGGGAGGTGCGCGCTGATGGAATTCGTTTTCGCCCTTGCCATCGGCGTCATGTCCGGCTCCGGCATCTACCTTCTGCTGCGTCCGCGCACCTTCCAGGTCATCATGGGTCTGTCGCTGCTCTCCTACGCCGTCAACCTGTTCATCTTCGGCATGGGCCGCCTGCGCAGCGGTGCGGCACCGGTGCTCGACACGGTACGCGGTGCCGACCCGGCGCTCTACACCGACCCGGTGCCGCAGGCACTGGTGCTGACCGCCATCGTCATCGGCTTCGCTGTCACCGCGCTGCTGCTCGTCGTCCTGCTCGCCGCGCGCGGGCTGACCGGCACCGACCACGTTGACGGCCGGGAACCGGAGCGCGAATGATCGAACACCTGCCCCTCCTGCCGATCCTGCTGCCGCTCCTGGCCGGCATCCTGCTGCTGCTCTCGACCGAAGCCCGTCACGGCACGCGCGCACTGTTGGCCCTGGGAGCCACCCTGGCACAACTGGCGGTCGCGCTCATGCTGCTGGCCGGCACGGAAGGCGGGTTCCCCCCCGCCGGGCCGGACGGCATCGGCGTCTATGCGCTGGGCAACTGGCCTGCCCCCCACGGCATCGTGCTGGTGACCGACCGCCTGGCGACACTGATGCTGGCACTCACCGCCACCCTCGGCCTGACCACGCTGATTTACGCGCTGGCCCGCTGGGAGCGTGCCGGCAGCCATTTCCTGCCCCTCTTCCAGTTCCTGCTGATGGGCCTCAACGGCGCCTTCCTCACCGGCGACCTGTTCAACCTGTTCGTCTTCTTCGAGATCCTGCTGGCCGCCTCCTACGGCCTTGCCCTGCACGGCTCGGAGGCGCCGCGCGTCAAGGCCGGGCTGCACTACATCGTGGTCAATCTGGTCGCCTCGCTGCTCTTCCTGATTGCCGCCGCCCTGATCTACGGCGTCACCGGCACGCTCAACATGGCCGAGCTGGCACTCGTCGTGCCGCGCCTCGACGCCGATGCCCGCGCGCTGTTCGAACTCGGCGCGTTCCTGCTCGGCATCGTCTTTCTCGTCAAGGCGGGGGCCTGGCCGCTCAACTTCTGGCTGCCCGCCACCTACGCCGCCGCCAGCGCCCCGGTGGGCGCGGTGTTCGCCATCCTCACCAAGGTCGGCGTTTATGCCCTGCTGCGCTTTTCCATCCTGTTCGGCCAGGACGTCGCGCCGGCGCCCTTCAAGGGAGACTGGCTGTTCTACTGTGGCCTGGCCACCATCGCCGTCGGCACGCTGGGCGTGCTCGCCACGCAAAAACTCGACCGTCTCGCCGGCTTCATGGTTGTCGTCTCCTCCGGCACCCTGCTGGCCACCTTCGGCTTCACCGGCACCACGCTGACGGGACCTGCCCTTTACTACCTCGCCAGTTCGGTCCTCGGCAGCGCCGCCTTCTTCATGCTGATCGAAATGGCGGAACGCAACCGCGCCGCCGCCGCCGACCTGCTCGCCATCAGCTTCGAGGCATTCGGCCTGCAGGAGCGGCACGAATCGGAACATCCGGATGAGATGAGCGGCGTCGCCATTCCGGCAGCGATGGCCTTTCTCGGGCTGGCCTTTTTTTCCTGTGCCGCCATCCTCAGCGGCCTGCCGCCCCTGTCCGGTTTCGTTGCCAAGTTCGCCCTGCTCAAGGCCGCCATCGCCGCCCCACCGCTTGCACCGGCCTTGCATGCAGCCCTGTTGTTCACGGCGCTGCTCCTGTCGGGGCTGGCCGGGCTGATCGCGCTGTCGCGCCTCGGCATCCGCGTCTTCTGGGACAGCGAGCGGCCGGCGCCACGTCTGCAATGGCTGGAGGCCGGCCCGGTGGGGGGACTGGTGCTGCTGTGTTTCGCGCTCGCTTTCGGCGCCGGCCCGGCAATGGCCTGGTTCGAGGCGACGGCGAGCGCCCTCCACGATCCCGCCAGCTACATCGGTGCCGTTCTCCCGGGGGTCCGGCCGTGAAGCGCCCGCTTCTCCTGCCGCTGCTGCCGGTCGTGCTGGCGCTCGTCTGGCTGCTGCTCAACGACAGCCTGTCCGTCGGCCACCTGCTGCTCGGCATCGCCTTCGCCCTGCTGGTGACCGTCGCCGTGCGCCCCCTCCGTCCGCTGCCGGCCTGGCCGCGCCGCCTGCATCTCGCCATCGGTCTGATCTGGCACGTGTTCGTCGACATCGTGCGTTCGAACCTCGGCGTCGGCCGCGTCATCCTCGGCGCCACGCGCCGCCAGCCGACCGTCGGCTTCGTCAGGATTCCCCTCCAGCTGAGCGATCCGCACGGTCTGGCGATGCTCTCCATCATCATCACCGGCACGCCTGGGACGGTGTGGGCCGGTCACGACCCGGCAGACAACATACTCACGCTGCACGTCCTCGACCTGCAGGACGAGGAAGCCTGGGTCCGCACGATCAAGGACCGTTATGAACGCCCGCTGATGGAGATCTTCGAATGAATGCCATTCTCCCCTTCGCCGTGAATTTCGCGCTCGCCTGCTTCGCACTGGCCATGCTCTGCGCCCTGATCCGCCTGCTGCGTGGCCCATCCGCGCAGGACCGCATCCTCGCGCTCGACACGCTCTACATCAATGGCATGCTGACCATCCTGATGCTGGGCATCGGACTCGGTTCCGCCCTGTATTTCGACATCGCGCTGCTGATCGCCCTGTTCGGTTTCGTCGGCTCGACGGCAATGGCCAAGTTCCTGCTGCGCGGCGAGGTGATCGAACCGTGATCGCCGCCGACGTTCCCCTCTGGGCCGCCCTGCCCGCCGCCGCCCTGCTGATCTGCGGCGGCCTGCTGACGCTGGTCGGCTCGCTCGGCCTGCTGCGCCTCGACTCCTTCTTCGCCCGCATTCACGCGCCGACAATGGGCGGCACGCTCGGCGCCGGCTGCGTACTGATGGCCTCCATGCTCGTCTCGACGGCGCTGGCGCAGCGCCCGGTGTTTCATGAACTGCTGATCACCCTGTTCATCCTGATCACAGCGCCGGTGACGACGATGCTGCTGATGCGGGCCGCTGTCTCCCGTCAGCGGAACTGACCGCGCGAGCAAGGCCCCTTCCGTGCCCCCCCACGATCCACCTCGTCTCCCCCACGCCCGGCAGGGTATCGTCGCATGTCGACGCCCCATGGGAACCGAGGAACGCGGCGCGGCCCGTGCGGGCCCGTGCGGGAGGCCGACGTGAGCGCGCTGGCCAGCGTCCTCGGCGGCGCCGGGCTGTTCCTGCTCGGCATGGGACTGATGACCGACGGGCTGCGCCTGGCCGCCGGCCCGGCGCTTGAGCGCATTCTCGCCAGTTCGACGCGTACACGGGTGCGCGGGCTGGCCACCGGCGTCCTGGTCACTGCGGCCGTGCAGTCCTCGACTGCCGTCACCGTGGCTGCGATCGGCTTCGTCAATGCCGGCCTGCTGACTCTCGGACAGGCCTTGTGGGTGCTTTTCGGCGCCAATGTCGGGACCACCGTGACCGGCTGGCTGGTCGCCCTGGTCGGCATGAAGTTCTCGATCGAAGCGCTGGCGCTGCCGCTGATCGGCATCGGCATGGCCCTGCGCCTCACCGGCGAGCGCGGCCGGCGCGGCGCGCTGGGCATGGCCATCGCCGGCTTCGGCGTACTCTTCCTCGGCATCGACCTGCTCAAGGACAGCTTCGCGGGGGCGGCCGACGGCTTCGTGCTGCCGCCGGCCGAGGGCATGGGCGGTGTCGCCATGCTGCTGCTCGTCGGCATCCTGATGACCGTGGTGATGCAGGCCTCGGCAGCCGCGCTGGTCATCGCCTTCTCGGCCGCGCAGAGCGGCCTGGTCGGCATCGACGCAGCGGCCGCGGTGGTGATCGGCGCCAACATCGGCACCACGGTGACCGCGCTGATCGCCGCCATCGGCGCGACGCCCAATGCCAAGCGCGCTGCCGCCGCACACGTGCTGTTCAACGTGCTGACCGGCATCGTCGCCCTGGGGCTGCTGCCCTGGCTGCTGGCGGCGATCGTCGCGCTGCGCGACGCGCTTGGCTTCGATACCGCGCCGGCCGCCACGCTGGCCCTTTTTCACAGCGTTTTCAACCTCCTCGGCGTGGCGCTGATGTGGCCGCTGGCCGGCCATCTGACGCACTTTCTCGAACGGTGCTTCCACAGCGCCGAGGAAGACGAGGCGCGCCCGCGCTACCTCGACCGGAACATTGCCCAGGTGCCGGCACTCGCACTCGATGCCCTCGAACGCGAGGTGCGGCGTCTCGGTGGCATCGCCCTGCGCATGTTGCGCGCGCAAGGCGGCGACGCCGATCCGCAGCGCCTGGTGCGCGACCAGCAGGTGGTCGCCCGTCTCAACCAGGCCATCGCCGATTTCATCGCCCAGTTACACCGCTCGGGGATGTCGCCCGACAGCGCCCGGCGCCTGCCTCATCTGCTGCGCATTGCACGCTACTACGAAACGGTGGCCGAACTGGCGGGCGAGGCAGCCCGCGCCATCGACGAAAGCGGCGAGCCCTGCGCGCAGTGCGTGGCGGCGGCGCGAACCTTCCAGACCAGCGCCGCCACCCTGCTCGACTGCCTCGATCCGGAAGCCCCGCAGGGACACGGGGGAACGGGTACGGAAGCCGGTCCCGAATGGGGAGAGGAAGCGCGGCTGGATGCGCTCGACGCCGAGGCGGCACGGATCCATCGGGCCAGCGCCGCCTGCGAGCGCGATTACCAGGCCCTCAAGGCCGATCTGCTCGAGGCCGGCGCGCAGGACCGGTTGCCGCTAACCGCCATGGACGCGCGCCTGCGCGCGGCCAGCGCCTATCGGCGCGCGCTGCAGCAGGCCGGCAAGGCCGCCGCCCGCCTCCTCGCCGGCGCCGCGGCCCCGCTGCACACCGACACCGCCGGCGACTGAGACTCCGGAAATGGCCGGCGCGCCCGGTCTGGATATTGACCCCGAAACACTGCGCGCGCCGTTGCCGCCGCTTGAAAACCGCCCGCCTGAAAAAGAACCCGCAAGCCTGCCAGATTGGCTGAAAGGCTTGGACG
>JAPKHL010000095.1 GCA_026646875.1 Rhodocyclaceae bacterium
GCGTTTTCTCCCTGTCATCATTCTGTAACCGCGTCTTCATAAACTGGCGGCCACTGATCGAGGAGCCGCACCGCCATGCCAGCCAATATCCTAGTCGTCGAAGACGAACCGGCAATCCAGGAGCTGATCGCCGCCAATCTCCACCATGCCGGTCACCACGTGCTGCGGGCCAACGATGCCGAGGAGGCGATCCATCTGGTGCGCGAAACCCTGCCCGACGTCGTTCTGCTCGACTGGATGCTGCCCGGAATGGCTGGTCTCCAGTTCGCCCGCCGCCTGCGCAGCGACGAGCGAACCCGCGATCTGCCGATCATCATGCTGACCGCGCGCAGCGAGGAGCACGACAAGATCGCCGGACTCGAGGCCGGCGCAGACGATTACCTGACCAAACCGTTTTCCCCCCGCGAACTGCTCGCCCGGATCAAGGCCGTGCTGCGTCGCCGGGCACCGCAGATGACCGAGGATGCGGTCGAGATCGGCGGCCTGCGCCTCGATCCGGCGACACACCGGGTGACCGGCGATGGCCGTGGCATCGAGCTCGGACCGACCGAATTCCGCCTGTTGCATTTCTTCATGACGCACGCAGAGCGCGTGCACACTCGTACCCAGCTGCTCGATCAGGTCTGGGGTGACCATGTCTTCGTCGAGGAGCGCACGGTCGATGTACATATCCGGCGCCTGCGCAGTGCGCTCGAGGTCTCCGGGCACGACCGCCTGATCCAGACCGTGCGCGGTAGCGGTTATCGCTTCTCGGCTCAGACCGAATAGCCGGCGCACGATGAAAGCCGTCTGGTCGCGCGCGTTTTCCTACGCCCTCGGCATTGCCCTGTTCGTCTACCTGCCGGTACGGTTCGTCGTCGATGCGCACGCGGCGCTGTGGACGGTCTTCGTTCTGGTGCTTGGATTCCTGGCCTGGCACCTCCACCAGCTTGCCCGCCTGATCCGCTGGCTACGCGGCCCGCTCGACGCGCCGCTGCCGGAAAGCCGTGGCCTGTGGGACGTCGTCTTTGCCGGGCTGCACCGCCGCGTGCGCATCCGCATCGGCCAGCAACAGGTACTGACCGAGACACTGGAAAGCTTCAACCGCGCGGCACAGGCGCTGCCCGACGGGATCATCGCGTTCAACAAGCATCGCCAGATCATCTGGATCAATACCCGCGCCGAAGGCCATTTCCAGCTTTCCGCCGCCACCGATAGCGGCCAGGCGCTGACCAACCTGATCCGTCACCCGGAATTCGTTGCCTATCTCGAGGCCGGGCGCTACGAGGAACCTCTGATCTATCGCAGCGACCGGCGCGAAGGGCAGACGTTGCTGATCCAGGTAATTCCCTACGGCAACGAACAGAATCTCCTGCTCTCGCGCGACATCAGCCAGCTTGAACGCCTGGAAACCATGCGCCGTGACTTCATCGCCAACGTCTCGCACGAACTGAAAACCCCCCTGACCGTCGTGGCCGGCTTCACCGAGATGCTCGCCGACGATTTTGCCGCCTACGACCCCGGTGAAATCAAGCACTACCTGAGCCTCATCTGCGACCAGTCGGCACGCATGCAGCGCTTGATCGACGATCTACTCACGCTCTCCGCCCTCGAGACCGGGACGGGAGCGCACACCGAGGAACGGGTCGAACCGGAAAAACTGCTGCGGACGATCCATGCCGAGGCGGAAGCGCTCTCTGGCGGACGCCACGTCATCACGCTGACGATCGAATCCCCGGCCTGTCTTAGCGGGTGCTCGAACGAACTGCGCAGCGCTTTCGGCAATCTCGCCAGCAATGCCGTCAGCTATACCCCGGAGGGCGGGCGCATCGAACTCAGCTGGCGGGTCCGCGACGGATTCGGGGAATTCAGCGTGCGCGACAGCGGCATCGGCATTGCCGCACAGCACCTGCCGCGCCTGACCGAGCGCTTCTACCGCGTCGACCGCAGCCGTTCCCGCGAGACCGGCGGGACCGGGCTCGGACTGGCGATCGTCAAGCACGTGCTGACGCGCCACCAGGCGACGCTCGAGATCCAGAGCCAGCCCGGCAAGGGCAGCACCTTCACTGCCCGTTTCCCACCGCAGCGGATTCTCGGCTGAACGGACCGGTCAGGCCAGCGCGAAGCTGACGCGCTCGAAATCCGGTCCGTCCTGCAGCACATGCAGGAGGCGGACGCGCCAAGGGCCGTCGGTATGGATTTCAAGGACCCGACCGGCGTGGTACCAGCCCTGCGGCAGCACCAGCGACTGCTCGCAGCCGATGGCCGGCAGCGCGGGCAGCAGGAAGGCCCGGCTGTACATCTCTGCATGGCTGCCGGAAAGCGTCAGCGGCCGGGCCGCGATCGCCTGGGGAATGCCCGGCAAGGCCGCGATACCCGCCGTCAGGCCGCCCTCGTCCTCCTGCATCAGCCAGGTCACGTAACCGAGCAGGTAGCGCTCACCATCGCTCGGGCACAAGGCGAGTAGCTGGCCGTGCTCCATTTTGCGGCCGGCCAGGCTGCGCATCAGGCGGAAACCGTTGGCCGACTGGTTGACTACCTCCCACTGGTCGGTCGAAAAACCGAGCTGGCCTTGGCGAACCTGCAGCTGCTGCGTCGGGTCGACCATATGGCGGAAGGCGAACAGGCTGTCGTATTCCTGCCGCGAATAGACGCGCACATTTTCCGGTTGCGTGAACTCCTTGCCCGAAATGAAGTAGTGCATCGCCTCGAAACCGCTGCTGACACTGGCCAGCCCGGACGTTGCGTGGCGCCGGAAACGGCGGGGTGCGCGCGCCTGTGCCCAGGGACGGGACAGCTGTTCGAGCAGGCGACGGCACTGACCGGCCGTGCAGTCCTCGCCGAGTCCGATCTGCGCGGGCGGCATCCTCTCTGCCAGCTGCTGGCGCACCTGCCCCAGCTGCTGCGCCAGGCGGGTCGTGTCGAGGCGACGCAGGTGCTCGGTCTGCAGGCAATCGGCAGTGGCGCGCAGGCCGCAGTCGTGCATCAGGTCGATGACAAACTGCGGCAGCGGCTCACCCGGCAGGGCACGCTGCAGGCTGACCAGTGGCGCCCAGTTGGCTGCCCAGCGCCGGACCAGGCCGAGATCGCGTACCGTCAGGCTGTAGGGTCCGGCGAGCTCGCACAGCAACAGGGAAACATAGGCCGCCGTGCAGTGCGTGCTGCGTCCGAGCGGATCGAGCGCATCGGGAACCGGCAGCGTCGCCACGCCCCATTCTTCGGCACTGGCGAAATAACCATGCAGGTCCAGCCACAGGCCGCGGCGCAGCATGCGGCGCGCGCGCAGATGCTCGACGATGGCCATCCCGGTGTAGTAGATGCAGCGGTGCAGAACCAGTGCGACGCGCTGGGCGTGCTCGGGATCGTCGCGCGTCGTGTCCAGCTGCGCGCAGTGCGCGTAGGCACGCGCCGCCTTGAGCCAGGTGGCGACAACCTGGGCAAAGGCATTTTCCTCAAGATCGGCGAGCGGAAGCGGCTTGCCGATGTAACGGCGCGCCAGCTCCTCTTCGACGAAACAGAGCGGAACCCGCGTCTGCTCGAGCAGCGTCAGGTAAATCGCCGGTTCCGGGGGCTCCTGCAGCAGACTGTCGAGAAAGCGGTTGAGCTCACCCTCGGCTTGCAGGGGATTGGCAAGCGGCAAGCGGGAGAGAATCTGGAGGCCGGTCTGCAGGTCGGGAATGGCCAGCGGGCCCGGCGCCTGGCTGATCACTGCGTTCATGGCAGTCTCCTTTCTATGCGGCGGCTGCGGCCAGTGCGGTGGCGATGGCCGCACCCAGTTCCGGCGGTGCCGGATGGCGTGCCGGCTGTTCGCGCTGCGCGCATCCCCAGATCGGTTGCGGGAAATGGCGGTCGTCGCGCCAGCGGGGAATCACGTGCCAATGCACGTGCGGCGTCATGTTGCCGAAGCTCGCGAGATTGATCTTGTCGGGTCGCAACGTCTCGCGCAGCGCACGCTCGACGGCAAAGACCACCGTCATCAGCCGCAGGCGCTCGGAGGCATCAAGGTCGGTCATCTCGCGCACGTGACGGTTCAGGATGACGCGGCAGAACGCCGGGTAATCCGCGTCGGCGACCAGCACCACGCGGCACAGCGGCTCGCTGTGCAGCACGGCTCCGCCGGGGCTGGCGCACAATTCACACGTCTCGTTCGGTTCGGGGGCCATGATCCGGAATGTCCTGTCCTCGGCCATCGTCGATGGCATCCTTCGTGTTTCTGAGCATACGGCGCGGCGAAGCTCTGGAGAAGGAAGGATGTCACGCCGGCGCCCGAATGATCGGGATAAACCCCGGAGTTTACACGGAAAATGCGGCGGGCCCCGGCCCGCCGCCGGGCGTCAGAGGAGGACGCGCTCGATCCCGCCGTGGTTGGCCTTGTGCACGTAGCTGGCCATCCAGTCCTCGCCGAGCAGGTGCTTTGCCATTTCGACCACAATGTAGTCGGACTGCATGCCGCCATCGTCGTTGTAGCGGGACAGGCCCTGCAGGCAGGACGGACAGGAGGTGAGCATCTTCACCTCGCCGGCGAAGCCGTCGGCACGCAGCTTCGCCGCCCCCTGCTCGACTTCCTGCTGCTTGCGGAAGCGCACCTGAGTCGACACGTCCGGGCGTGCGACCGCCAGCGTGCCGGACTCGCCGCAGCAGCGGTCGGAGAGATCGACCGGCTGGCCCATCAGCGTGTTGACCACCTTGATGCCCTGCATCGTCTTCATCGGGGCATGGCAGGGTTCGTGATACATGTAGCGCACGCCCTCGACGCCGTCGAGCCTGACGCCCTTCTCGAGCAGGTATTCGTGGATGTCGAGCAGACGGCAGCCCGGGAAGATCTTGTCGAACTCGTACTTCAGCAGCTGATCCATGCAGGTGCCGCAGGAGACGATCACCGTCTTGATGTCGAGATAGTTCAGCGTGTTGGCGACGCGATGGAAAAGCACGCGATTGTCGGTGATGATCTTCTGGCCCTGATCGGCCTCGCCGGCCGCCGTCTGCGGATAGCCGCAGCACAGGTAGCCGGGGGGCAGCACGGTGGCCGTGCCGAGCTCGTAGAGCATCGCCTGGGTGGCCAGACCAACCTGCGAGAAGAGGCGTTCCGAGCCGCATCCGGGAAAGTAGAAGACGGCGTCCGAATCCTCGCGGAACTTCTGCGGATCGCGGATCACCGGCACGATCTTGTCGTCCTCGATGTCGAGCAGCGCGCGCGAGGTGCGCTTGGGCAGGCCGCCGGGCATCGGCTTGTTGATGAAGTGGATGACCTGCGCCTTGATGGACGCCTTGCCGAGGGTCGCCGGCGGCGCCTTGACCTGCCCCTGGATCAGTCCGAGCGACCGGGCCACGCGGTAACCCAGGCGCTGCGCCTTGTAGCCCCACTCGATCATGCCCTTGCGGATCAGCTTGATGGTCGCCGGATCCTTGGCGGTGAGGAAGGCCATCGCCGCCGCCTTGCCCGGGTTGAACGACTTTTTGCCCTGGTTGCGCAGGAGGTTGCGCATCTTCACCGTGACGTCGCCGAAGTCGATGTCCACCGGACACGGCTTCTCGCACTTGTGGCAGATCGTGCAGTGGTCGGCGACATCCTCGAACTCCGCCCAGTGCGCCAGCGAAACGCCGCGCCGCGTCTGCTCCTCGTAGAGGAAGGCCTCGATCAGCAGCGAGGTGCCGAGAATCTTGTTGCGCGGCGAGTAGAGCAGGTTGGCGCGCGGCACATGCGTCGAGCACACCGGCTTGCACTTGCCGCAGCGCAGGCAGTCCTTGATGTCGTGCGAGATCTCGCCGATCTCGGTCTGCTCCATGATGATGGACTCGTGGCCCATCAGGTTGAAGCTCGGCGTGTAGGCGTCGTCGAGGTTGGCCGGACGGGCGTCGGCGAACGGGCTGGCCGCCGCGCCGCGCAGCAGCTTGCCGCGGTTGAAGCGGCCCTGTGGATCGACCTTCGCCTTGTAGGCCCAGAACGAGGCCATTTCCTCGTCGGTCAGGTAGTCGAGCTTGGTGATGCCGATGCCGTGCTCGCCGGAGATCACGCCGTCCAGCGCGCGTGCCAGCGCCATGATGCGGTCGACCGCCCGGTTGGCGGTCTGCAGCATCTCGTAGTTGTCCGAGTTCACCGGGATGTTGGTGTGCACGTTGCCGTCGCCGGCGTGCATGTGCAGCGCGACGAAGACGCGGCCGCGCAGCACCTCCTTGTGGATCGCCTCGATGCGCGCCAGCACCGGCTGGAACACCGTGCCGTCGAAGATCTTGGCCAGTCGCGGTTTCAGCTCGGTTTTCCAGGACGTGCGGATCGAATAGTCCTGCAGGCGGTGGAAGAGCTTCGGATCGGCGGCGCGGTTCGACAGTTCGCCCGCGGTCACGCCGTAGTCGGCGAACTGCCTTTCGGCCTCTGCGAGCGGAAGGTCGAGATTGTCGAGCAGCCACTGCCAGCGGCGGCGTACGCTGCGCACGTAGTCGAGCGCGGCCTGGCGGCGGTCGCCAATCAGTTCTGCCTTGTCGATCTCGGCATCGCCCGTGTGCAGCGGCAGGTCGTCCGACAGGAAATCGGCCAGCGCATCGCACAGCGCCAGCTTGTTCTGCGTGGACAGCTCGATGTTGATGCGCTCGATGCCGTCGCAGTAGTCGCCCATGCGGGGCAGCGGAATCACCACGTCCTCATTGACCTTGAAGGCGTTGGTGTGCTTTGAGATGGCGGCGGTCCGGGAGCGGTCGAGCCAGAACTTCTTGCGCTGTTCGGGCGAGACGGCGATGAAACCTTCCGCGCCGCGCGCGTTGGTCATGCGGATCACGGCGGAAGCGGCGTTCATCACCGCCGTTTCGTCATGGCCGACGATGTCGCCGATCAGCACCATCTTCGGGCGGCCGTGCCGCTTGGCCTTGGTCGTGTAGCCGACGGCCTTCACGTAGCGCTCGTCGAGATGCTCGAGGCCGGCCAGCAGCACGCCGGCGGCGTGGCCCTCGCCCCCCGGCTTGAACCAGTCGGTGATCTCGACGATCGCCGGCACCGCCTCGCGCACCTGCCCGAAGAACTCGAGACAGACGGTGCGCGTCACCGGCGGCATCTTGTGCAGCACCCAGCGCGCCGCGACGATCAGGCCGTCGGTGCCTTCCTTCTGCACCCCGGGCACGCCGCCGAGGAACTTGTCGGTGACGTCCTTGCCCAGCCCGTCCTTGCGGCAGTGCTGGCCGGGCATCGAGAGCTCCTCCTCCGACAGCAGTTTCTTCCCGGTCGGGTCGAAGCGGCGCAGGCGGAAACGCACGGTGTGCTGTTCGTGGATCTTGCCGAAGTTGTGGTCGAGGCGCTCGACCTCCAGCCAGTTGCCGTCCGGATCGACCATCTTCCACCAGGCCAGGTTGTCGAGCGCGGTGCCCCACAGCACGGCCTTCTTGCCACCGGCGTTCATCGCCACGTTGCCGCCGACGCAGGAGGCGCTGGCCGAGGTCGGGTCGACCGCGAAAACACGGCCGGCCGCCGCCGCCGCCTCGGCGACGCGCTCGGTCACCACGCCGGCGCCGGTACGGATGGTGGCGTAGGCATCGTTGTGCCCGGGCAGCACCCGTTCCTCGACCGGTCCGATGTCGATCAGCTTCTCGGTGTTGATCACCGCCGAGAGGCGGGTCAGTGGCACCGCGCCGCCGGTGTAGCCGGTACCGCCGCCGCGCGGGATGATGGTCAGACCCAGCTCGATGCAGCCGCGCACGAGCGCCGCGATCTCTTCCTCGGTGTCCGGATAGAGCACCACGAAGGGATACTCGACGCGCCAGTCGGTGGCGTCGGTGACGTGCGACACGCGGGCGAGGCCGTCGAAGGCGATGTTGTCGCGGCGCGTGTGCTTCGCCAGCGCCTTCAGCGTCCGCGCGCGCAGCCGGGCCGTTTCCTCGAAGCGCTGCGCAAAGGCGTCGACCGCGCCTCCCGCGGCGACCACCAGCCGGGCCACCTTCTCGTTGCCCTGACGGCGCTTCTCGATTTCGGCGAGGCGGTGGCGCAGGGCGTCGATCAGTGCGCGGCGGCGCTCGCCGTTGGCCAGCAGGTCGTCTTCCAGGTACGGGTTGCGTTGCACCACCCAGATGTCGCCGAGCACCTCGTAGAGCATGCGCGCCGAGCGGCCGGTCACCCGTTCCGCCCAGTTCTCCGCGCCGAGCAGGCGGATGACGATCTCGCGGTCGGAGAACGAGGTGTAGTTATAGGGAATTTCGCGCAGGCGGGCGGTCATGGGGAATCCGGAAACAGATGCGGCAAAGGGGAAATTCTAGCCCAGAAGGGCGGCTTCCCGCAGCGCGTAAGGCACCGCGGGAGCAGTCAGACCTCATTGCAGCATGAAGGTTTCGTACTCCAGCCGCGACAGCTTGCGGTCGAGGATCACCAGCGCCGTCACCAGCGTGACCAGCACCGACAGCGCGAAACCGTAGCCGTAGAAGGCGGCCCCGGCGCGCAGGGTGAGGCCGGTCAGCAGCACGTTGAGCAGCAGGAATTCGGCGCACAGGAACAGGATGATGCGGCGCTGGTCGAGGTAGAAGAACACGTTGAGCACCGACAGCAGGACCACCTGCAGACCGGCGCCGATCACCTGCACGTGCAGCAGCGGCAGGTAGAGCTCGGAAATTCCGAGCGCCTCGAGCAGCGTCGGGCCGGCGACGAAGGTGACCAGCGCCGCCAGCGTCTGGATCTTGCCGATCTCGGCGAGACCCTGGCGGATCGAGTAGACCATTTCGTCGCGCATGGTCTCGATGTACTCGAGCGAACCGCCGCCGCGCACGGCGTCGTAGAACTTGTCGTAGTACTCGACGAAATCGGTCTCGATGCGCACCATGAACACCGCCATGCCGGGGATGATCGACAGGTAGGCGAGAAAGACCGGCAGATCGTAGATCAGCGAGGCGCGCAGCGTCCCGATGATCGGCTCGGAGGTGTCCGGGAAGAACCAGAACATGAACTTGTCGGCCCAGACCCCGAGGTTGAACAGCAGGCCGATCGCCAGCAGGCTCGGATAGAGCGTGCGCCGGTCGGCGAAATCGAAGGCGATCAGGCGCTGCGGGCGGAAATCGTGGGCGGTGAGCAGCCACATCCCGGCCAGCAGGACGCAGTGTCCGACCACGAAGCCGGTCAGCAGGCCCTCCAGTCCGAAGGGGCGCAGCAGCAGGGCGAGCGCGACGGTGATCCCGTAGCCGAGCGCGAACAGCCAGACGATGGCCTTGTAGCGCTTCATGCCGGACAGGAAGATGGTGACGATCCAGATTGCGCAGAGCAGGATGAAGGCCGACAGCATGAGCAGCCGGTAGAGCACGCCGAGCCCCGGCAGCAGCAGGAAGAGCGCTGCCGTGCCGAGCAGCGCGGCAGCGAGCATGACGGTCATCAGCAGACCGTGCAGGTTGGGCATCACCAGCGCGTTGCGTCGCTCGAAGAGGCGGTCGGAGACGAAGCGGGTGAATGCCAGCTGCGCGCCGCCGGTGAAGATCAGGCTGCAGGCGATCAGGTAGGTGACCGAGGTCTGGAACTGCGTGACGACGTAGGACGGCACCACCACCGCGTGGCTGAGCAGACCGATCGCCAGAATGCCGAGAATCGAGAGCACCCACGGACCGGAGCCGATGATGCCGGCGAAGGTGTAAGCCTGCAGCAGGCCGACCAGGGTGTCCTTGCGCAGCAGCTTGCGCAGCTCGAAGCCGATGCCGGCCATCAGTCGCCTCCCGGCGCGGCCAGCGCCCGTGTATAGACGCGGCGGTAATGGCCGAACATCAGATCGTCGGTGTAGTAGCGCTCGACGCGGGCGATGCCCGCCGCGCTGGCGGCATGCCAGGTCGCCGCGTCGCCGAGCAGGGCGAGCGCCGCATCGGCCAGTGCCTGCGGATCGGCAATGTCGACGATAGCGCCCGAGGGGCCGAGTGCCCGGTCCTCGGGCTCGAGCCCCTCGACCAGCTGACGACACGAACCGACATCGGTGGATACCGTCGGCACGCCTGCCGCGTAGCCCTCCAGGATCACCAGCGGCAGCGCCTCGCTGATCGACGAGAGGACGGTCAGTCCGATCTTCGGCATCAGCTCCTCAACCTTCTGGAAGCCCAGGAAGCGGACGTGCGCGGTGAGCCCCAGGCTTTCCGTCAGGTTATGGCATTCCTCGGCGTAGGCCGGATCCTCGTCCTCCGGCCCGGCGATCCAGCCCTCCGCCGACGGCATCTGGTTGACCACCCGGCGCATCGCCCGGATGAAGGTCTTCACGTCCTTGATCGGCACCACGCGGCCGATCAGGCAGAGCACCGGCGGCGGCGCCGCCGGTGCCGGCGCGCGCAGCGCGCGCAACGGCGCGAAGCGCTTCAGGCTGATCCCGTTGGGCACGTTGAAGGTGCGCTCCGGCGGCGCACCGTCGGCGATCTGGCGCAGGCGGTTGTTCTCGTAGAGCGCGATGATCGGATCGGCGGCGTCGTAGCAGAAGCGCCCCATCCACTCGAAGAAGCGGATCCACTGCTGGCGGAAGTATGACAACTCGGTCGGGTCGCGCTGGAAGACGTTGCGGTTGTCGCGGATCCACTCGCTCTTGAACAGGTCGATCTTGCGTTCCTTGGTGTAGATGCCGTGCTCGGAGAGGATCAGCGGACGCCGCCGGATCTGGTGCAGCAGCGCGCCCAGGAAGCCGGCGTAGCCGGTCGACACGCTGTGATAGGCGCGTGCCGGGATCAAGTCGTGCGCGATCCGCGCGAGCGTCCACAGCGGCGCGTGCATGATGCGCACCGTCCAGAAATAATCGACGAAGGACGGATCGGTGCAGTGCTGCCGGTAGCGGTCGCCGATGATTTTCCACGCCGCCTCGCTGTGCAGGAAATCGTCGAGCGGCAGCTTGCCGCCCGGCAGCAGCTCCGGCGCCAGCGCGCGGAAGGCGGCGAGCGGCGCGCTGCAGTCGCCGCCGTCGTTGCCCTCGAAGAAGCCGTCGTGCATGCGGTTGGAGTGCGCGAAGGCGTCCGCGTCGCCGGCGCGCGGCGCGATCTTCGCGCTGGCCGGAGCAAAATCGTAGAGGTAGTGCGTTTCCAGATGCACCACGTTGTCGGGCAGGACGTAGCGCATCTCGCCGTAATCCTCGCGCCGGCTGCCGATGAAGACGATGGCGAAGCGCAGTTCGGGGAAGGCGCGGATGATCTGGTTGACCCAGCTGGAGACGCCGCCGCTCACATAAGGGAAGGTGCCCTCGAGCAGCAGGGCGATGTCGGCGTCGGTGGCGCGGGGCAGGCTCATGGCTGGCTCCAGTAGCGGATGACCGGCTGCAGGCGCGGCAGCGACTGCCAGTCGCCGAGTTCGTGCATGAGCGTGCGCACCGTCGCGAAATCGTTGCGCGCGAAAGCCAGCTCGGCCAGGTAGGGCAGGATGCGCGTCTTCGGCAGGCCGAGGGCCTGGGCGCGCGCGTATGCCGCCTGTGCCGCGTCAGGGTCGCCGAGCGACTGGCGCAGGCGGCCGATGCGCAGGAACAGGCCGGCATCGTCGGGCGTCGCGGCGAGCGCGATGTCGGTGAAGTGCAGGGCGCGGTGCAGCGCGTGTGTGCGCAGGTCGCCCTGCGCCAGTTCCTGGTAGACCAGCTCCCAGAACAGGTCGGAGAGGCGCCGCGCCGCCTCGGCATGTTCCGCACCGTCCGGGCTGGCGGCTTCGAAGCGCTGCGTCTCGCGGTGGATGGCCTCGTTGAGGTGCCGCTCCTTGTTGTCGAGCATGCCGTAGGCCAGCAGGCGGATGTCCTCCGAGGCATCGCTCAGCACGTCGCGCAGCAGCGGCGAGGCCACCCGCCCCGGCACGTTCTGCAGGGCGACCAGTGCGCGCAGGCGGGTGGCGACCGGCGCCCGCGCGTTGGCCAGGAAGGCGCGCATCCCGGCCTGGCGGAAGCCGACCCCCGGGCGCTGCTGCGGATCGAGTTCGGGCAGGTCGAGCGCCTGGAAGACGTCGCCATGCGCGGTCGGCTGCAGGCGCTTGAGCAGCCAGATGCCGGCGATCACCGCGAGGATGCCGAGCAGCGGCACCGCGTAGCTGGTGGCGAAGAGCAGCAGGGCAGTCGCCCGACGCGGTGTGGACAGCCGCTGCGGCAGCATCGGCAGGGCGAGCAGGGCGAGCAGGGCGCTGCTGCCGGCATGCGCCAGCAGGTAGAGCAGGAGCGCGCGGTCGCTGTTGCCGCCGGCGGCGATCCCGAGCCAGGCGCCGGTCTCAAGCGTCAGCGCGTACAGCGCAAGCTTCGGCTGGAACATCGCAAACCTCGAACAGATGGGCGAGCAGGGCAAGCGGCGGCTGGGTGTCGACGCGGGCCACGTGGGCGAACACCCCGGCTGCGTTCAGCGAATCCACCCCCTTCGGACGGACCAGCGACTCGATGCGCGCCAGATAGCCCTCGGCGGCGGCCGCACCGGCCAGCGGCATCAGCGTCAGCAGCACCTTGTGGGCGGGCGCCTCGATCAGCCAGTTGACGTCGAGCGCCCGGCGCTGGCGGGCAATCTGCTCGGCCAGTCCGTCGAACTGCGGATGCGGGCGGAATTCCAGTGCCACCAGCACGCTCGGCACTTCCGAATCGCGGCGCACGCGCCACAGACGCTGCAGCTCGAAGGCGAATTCGGGCGGGCAGGCCGGACAGTCGGCGCGCAGTGGCGCCGCCAGGCTGTGCATGGCCAGCCCGTCGGCGTAGTAACCGAGCAGCAGGTTGAGCGTTTGCAGCATCTCCTCGTGCAGCGCGAAGAAGGGCACGCGCTCGACCAGCAGGACCGCGAGCACGCGGCCGTCGAGCGTGGTCAGCGGCGCCGCGACCAAATAGCGGCTGGGGTTTTCGCCGGCGGCGAGATCGGCGGCGACGTGCGACAGTCGCTCGTTGTCGAGGGCCCGGCGCAGCAGCGGATCGGCGGCATCGAAATCCGCTGGTGCCGGGCCGATGCGCGCCGCCGGCAGCGCCTCGACGACACCGTCGCGCACCGCGTGCAGGGCGGCCGCTTCCAGCTGGCAATACTGGGCGAACAGCCGCAACAGGCCGTCGGCGCCGGGCAGCGCGACCGCGCCGGCGCCGTCGGTGGCCAGCGTGTCGCCGGCCTGCCGGGCGATCAGGGCGTTGAGCGCGCCGAGCGCATCGCGCATGGCCATCGGACGGCCGATCAGATCCTGCTCCAGGCGGTCGTGCGACAGGCGCAGCAGGTAGTACTGGTGGGTCAGATACTCCAGGCGCTGGTCGAGGTAGAGTTGCACCCCCTCGGCCCGCCGGGTGCGCGCCACCCACAGGCTGGAGAATTCGCCGCAGAGCATGACCAGGATCAGCCCCCCGAGGAAGTTGACCTTGGGAAACTCGCCGGGCAGCCAGCCGGTCAGGTTGAAGGCCAGCCATGCCACCAGCAGCACGGCGGCGCCGGCCAGACCGGCAAAGGGGCCGTAGCGCAGGGCCAGGATGACCGGCGCGAGCCAGGCCCAGGGAAAGCCGGCGGTGGTCCATAACGGATCGAGCGGATTGAGCCAGATGCCCAGCGCCACCGCGAGCAGCGGCAGCATCAGCGATTCGCCGGCGACCGCCCACGGGTTGGAGAAGGGCGCCAGGTAGCGTGCGATCTTCACAGCAGGCGATCAGTCCTGACGGTCGGCGAGTCCGCCCGCCAGCAGCTTGTGCATCAGTTGCCGGGCGACCGCCGAGAGGGCTTCGCGGCTCCAGCCGCTCTTGCCGCCGACACCGCTCCACAGCGTTTCGCCGCTCGCCACGTCGATGATCGAGAGGGTCACGCCGACGGCTGGCTCGCCATCGACGCCGACCTTGTAGCGCCATTCGTCGACACTGCCGCCCAAGGCGTAGCGGGCGCCCTGCTCGCGGGCCCAGGCCAGCGCGGCTTCCTGCTGGCGGGCGTCGGCGCCCTCGAAGAGCGCCTCCTGCTGCAGGGCGGCCGGATAGCGGCGCACCTTGGCCACCCCGAGCGCGCGCAGCAGGCCCTCGGCCACCGATTCGGCGCGACCGCCGGCCAGTGGCGTCTCGGTGTGATTGGCGAAGGGCAGGACGACCCAGGCAGCGTCGGCGGCGAGTTTCGGCGGCGCGCTGCGCTCGAGTGTCGAACAGGCGCTGGCGGCGAGCGCCAGCAGCGCGAGCAGGAGCAGGCGAAGGCTGGGGGGGAGCAGGATGGGGTGGGGTGTTTTCATGGGGGAGGCCCTCCGGTGGATCGGTCAATAGTGAATACGGTAGGCGATGCCCAGCTCGCGCACGCTGCCGCCGCCGGTGCGGCCGCCGCGTGCCAGGTTCCAGCCGATGCGCAGATGGTCGGCGCCGAAGACGCTGCCGGCGATGCCGGCACCGAGATCGTAGCCGGGGCCGAGCAGGCTGTTCCAGGTGCGCGCGACGGTGGCGTAGGGACGCCAGGCGCGCGTGTAGTCGCCGGCGAAGCGGACGTCGGTGGACAGGCGGATGCTGGCGAAGCGATAGTCCTCGGGCAGGAAGAAGCTGCCGGCGAAGCGGCCGGGATCCTCGGCATCGAGCGGCGCCAGCGGTGCCAGCGCGGCATCCTCGATTGTCTCGACGCGTTGGTGGCGGCGTGTGCTCCAGTACAGCGACAATTCCAGATCGCGTGGTTCGAGGCGCAGCGCGTGCCGGTACTCGACGGCGAACTGGCGGGCGCTGCCGACGTCGCTGCCGGTCTGCGTGCGGAAATCCTCGTGGCTGTATTCGGCGACCAGCTGGTCGCGCAGCGTCGGACGGTAGCGCAGGCTCAGGCTGAAGCGGTCCTTCATGCCGGCGACCCGCAGCGGCGTCGAGTCGGCGGCCGGCAGCTGCCGGCCGATTCCGAAGGTCAGGGCCAGGCGCTCGTCGATGCGCTGCTCGTGCTCGACGAAATGCGGCTGGTAGGCGGCGAAGCTGTCGCGCCAGTCGATGCCCAGGCGCGTTTCCCCGTCGCCGTGCCGCCAGGTCAGGCGGGCGCTGCGGAAACTCTCGTCCGGCACGCTGCCGAGCGCGAGCGGGTCGCCGTTGCCGCGCGCGATGCTGCCCAGCGCCAGGTCAAGCGCGAGGCGCGGCGACAGGGCGAGATGCCAGCGCAGCGCGGTTTCGCGTTCTTCGATGCTGCCGATGCGGCGCTGCAGGCGCTCGCCGCCGGCGTGATCGCTGTGCGCCAGCAGGGCGTCGGTCAGTTGCAGGTGCAGCGGATCGTCGTCGGGCTGGTCGCCCTGCGTCTCGAAGGCGTCGCTCTGCGCCAGGCGCACGTCGTCGATGTGCCGCGCCGCGTTGATCCGGTCGTAGCGCGGCAGGCGTTCGCCGTGCCGCTCGAGCAGAGCGCCGCTTGCCGCCCGGTCGTCGTCGACCAGGGCCAGCGTGATCTCTCCCCACAGCGGGCGGGCCACGCTGCGGGCGAACTGCTGCCAGAGCCAGCCGCGCTCGGCCGCATAGGCTTGTTGCTCCTGCAGCCAGGCGGTGGCCACGGTGGCCGCCTCATCGCTCAGCCGCCGCTCGGCGTCGCGGTCGAGGCGCAGCAGCTCGCGCAGCACGGCACGCCCGATGTCGCCGCCCTGCGCCTGCGCGATCGCCAGCCGCGCGCGGGCGATGCGACGCATGCCGCGCGCTTCCGGGGCGCTCAGCCAGTCCCGCGGGCGCGCCGCCGGGCGCTCTCCGGCGAGGAGATGGCGGCGCAGGCGCCAGGCCTTGTCGGGCTCGCTGTTCTGCTCGAGTGCGTCGGCATAGTTCATCAGCCACAGGAAATCGCCGCGCTTCTCGGCCAGATGCGGGTTGAAGTAGCGCTTGAGCGCGACGTCCGGGCGCGACAGGTACTGGTAGGCGGTGCCGAGGACGTCGTGCAGCTGCGGATCCTGCCGCCAGTCGGGCTCCAGGGTGGCCAGCGCGCGCCGCAACGCCTGCGCGTCGCCGCTGTCGATCAGCAGCCACAGCCAGGCCGTGCGCGTCTCCGCATCGTTCGGCGCGAGCGCCAGCGCGGCATCGAGGTCGCGGCGGGCGGCCGCGAGCACGCCGCGGTGCTGGTGGTAGCGGGCGGTCAGACGCAGCAGCAGGGCATCCTGGCGCAGCCGGGCGAGCTGTGCGGCGTCGAGGTCGCCGAGCAGGCGGCCGGCTTCCTCCCAGGCGTCTGCGCCGATCAGCCCGGACAATGCGCGCTGCAGGTCGAGCGGACGATGGTAGCGCCGCCAGGCCGCGATCGCCACGCGCGCCGCGTCGAGCGGGTGCTGCGGCTGCAGCAGCGCGTGCAGTGCGTCGTAATCGCGCTCCTCGGCGCTGTCGCCGGCGAGCAGGGTGCGGTAGGCGCGCGTGGCAGTGGCGTCCGCCTCCAGCTGTCGCGCCAGTTCGGCGGTCAGCCGCCAGTAGGCGGTGTCGCCGGGGGCTGCCGTGGCCTCGTGCGGCCGCAGCACGGCCAGCGCACCGGCGTCGTCGCCGCGCAGCACCAGCAGGGTGGCCAGGCGGACGACGTGGGCGGTTTGCGCCGCGCCGCTGTCGATGAAGCGGCGCCATCCTTCGATCGCCTGCGCGGCATCGCCGGCCCGCTCGGCCAGGCTGGCCATTTCCTCGAGCAGCCAGGGGCGCGGCCGCCGCCGATGCTCGCTTTCCAGCAGCACGATGGCGCCGCGCGGGTCGCCGAGGCGTTCGTGGATGGCCGCCAGCTCGCGCAGCAGACGCTCGTCGCCGGGACGGCGGGTCAGTTCGCGACGCAGGGCGAGGCGCAGGGCGTCGTCGTCGAACAGGCCGGGGGCGAGACGCAGCACGTTTTGCCAGGCCTCCTCCCGGTCGCTCGTACGGGCGATGTGCAGCCAGTGCTCGAGCGCCAGCTGCGACCGGCCGGTCCATTCGGAGACGCGCGCCAGGCGTTCGCGCCAGACCAGGCTGTCGGGCGCCTGGCGCACCGCCGAGGCAGCGACCTTCCAGGCGTCCTCCGGTTTGCGGTTATCGAGGAAGGCCTCGAAGCCTAGGGTGTAGATGCGGTCGTCGAAGGGCAGCTGCGGTCCGTCGCCGAGCGCCACCCGGCGCACTTCGATCAGCTCGCCGTAGACCAGCCGGCTGCGTTCGAACTGCTCGCGCAGGCTCAGGCGCAGCAGGCGGCGCGCGTAGCGGTCGGCGAGGTCGGGGCGGCGCGCGGCACGCGCGTATTCGATGAGGGTGATCAGCGTCTCGGGGTCGTCGGTCAGCGCCGGCGCCACCTCGAAGGCCCGTTCGGCGAGTTCGAGCGCCTCGCCGGTGCGGTTGCCGGAGACCAGGGCCTGCATGGCGAGGGCAAGATAGCGGCGCTGCTCGGCGAGACCGGCGACCCGCTGCAGGGCGATCAGGTAGTAGTTGGCGGCGGCACCGTACTCCCCCTCGGCCAGCGCGCTGCGTGCGGCTTCGGCGTACCAGGCCTCGGAGTGGGCGCCGCCCTCCTCGACGAGGCGCGCGAATAACCGTCGTGCCAGGGCCGTGTCGCCGAGCGCGGCGGCCTTGCGCGCGAACTCCGCGAGCAGGAGTTCGGGCAGCGGGTCGTCGGCCAGCGCCCGCAGCGCATCCAGCAGCGCCTGTCGCGCGGCGGGCCGTCCGGGATCGTCCTCCGGTTGCCGGAAGAAGCGTTGCTCGTCGGCCTGCCAGCGCAGCCAGGCGGCCTGCTGGCGGACCGTCGGGTCGGCGCTGGCGAGGGCGGGGGCGATGGTCGGCGCGATGCGCTCGTGCTGGCCGGCGAGCAGCTGCTTGCGGGCCATCGCCAGGCGCAGGTGCGGATTGTCCGGCTCGGTGCGCAGCAGGTTGGCGAGGTAGGCGTCGGTGATGTCGCCCGGCGGTGCGTCGAGTACGCGCTTGACCAGCGTCTGATGCGGGAAGATCGCGGTCAGCACCACGGCGACCAGCGTCCCGAGCAGGCCGATCGACCACGGCGGCGCGAGACGCGGCCGCTCAACGGGCGTCGCAGCGAGCTTCGAGCGTTGCAGCAGCATGGTTCAGGGCGTAGTGGCGGAGTTCGCCGGCGG
>JAPKHL010000096.1 GCA_026646875.1 Rhodocyclaceae bacterium
CAAGGTGCTCTTCTTCGTCATCGCCCTCGGCACCGTCCTGCCGATGATGCACCAGTCGTCGCTGGGCACCCTGCTGGTGGTCATGGGCGTGCAGATCAACCCGCTCTGGCAGACCAAGCTGCTGCCGCTGATCTTCCTGCTTTCGGCGGTAACCATCGGCTACGGCGTCGTGCTCTTCGAATCCTGCGTCGCCTCGTCGGCCTACCGGCGCGAGATCGAAACGCCGATCCTGCGGCCGCTGGCCCGGGTCATGCTCGGCTTCCTCGCCGCCTTCCTGGTCGTGCGCTTCGGCGATCTGGTGGTGCGCGGCGCGCTGGCCGAGGCCTTCCGCCCGAACGTCGTGGCGCTGGCTTTCTGGATCGAGAACCTGTGCTTCGTGCTGCCCTTCTTCCTCGTTGGCAGCGACGCGGCGCGGCGCAATCCGGCGCGGCTCTTCCTTGCCGGCGTCGCCATCATGCTCGGCGGCATCTTCCTGCGCATCAACGGCTTCCTGATCGGCTACGACACCGGTCCGGGCTGGAACTACTTCCCGTCGGTGCCGGAGCTGCTGGTCACCATCGGCATGTTCGCCATCGAGGTTCTCGGCTACATCATCATCACCCGTCGCTACCCGGTCCTGCCGCGCGACACCGGAGGCACCGCGCAAGCGGCCCGCTAAACGGATTTCAGGAGGAAACACAGCATGTCCAAGCGAGTCACCATTGATCCTGTCACCCGCATCGAGGGTCACCTGCGCGTCGACGTCGAAGTCGAGAACGGCAAGGTCAGCAAGGCCTGGTCGTCCGGCCAGATGTGGCGCGGCGTCGAGACCATCCTGATCGGCCGCGACCCGCGCGACGCCTGGGCGATTACCCAGCGCATCTGCGGCGTGTGCACCACCGTGCATGCCATCTGCTCGGTGCGCGCCGTCGAGAATGCCCTGCAGCTCGAGATTCCGGTCAACGCCCAGTACATCCGCAACCTGATCATCCTGGCGCACGCGGTGCATGACCACATCGTGCATTTCTACCACCTCTCGGCGCTCGACTGGGTGGATGTGACCAGCGCCCTCAAGGCCGATCCGGACAAGACCGCGCAGCTCGCGGAAAGCCTCTCCACCTGGAGCGGCAACAGCAAGCACGAATTCCGCAAGGTCAAGGAGCGCCTGACCGGCTTCGTCGGCACCGGCCAGCTCGGCATCTTCACCAACGGCTACTGGGGTCATCCGGCGATGAAGCTGCCGCCCGAGGTGAACCTGCTGGCCTGCTCGCACTACCTGCAGGCGCTGGAAGTGCAGCGCTACGCGAGCAAGATTGTCTCGATCCTCGGTTCCAAGTCGCCGCACATCCAGAACGTCGCCGTCGGCGGTGTCGCCAACGCGCTCGCCGTGGATTCGCAGTCGGTGCTCACCGTCGAGCGCCTGCTGGCGGTCAAGGAGTGGATCGACAAGCTGACCGACTTCGTGAAGAACGTCTATCTGATCGACGTCGCCGCCGTCGGCGCCTTCTACCCGGACTGGACGACCTACGGACGCGGCATTGTCGACTACCTGTCGGTGCCGGACATTCCGCTCGACGGCAAGGGCACCACTTTCGCGCTGCCCGGCGGCTACATCGACAACGCCGACCTCGCCACCTACAAGCCGATCACCTCGTTCAACGACGCCTATTTCCGCGACGGCGTCACCGAGGCCGTCAAGCACTCCTGGTATTCCTACTCGGAAGGCGACGGCAAATCGCTGCATCCCTACAAGGGCGAGACGACGCCGAAATACACCGACTTCCAGGACAACGGCAAGTATTCCTGGCTGAAGTCGCCGTCGTTCTACGGCAAGCCGATGCAGGTCGGCCCGCTGGCCCGGGTACTGGCGATGGTCGCCGCCAAGCACGAGCCGACCATCAAGTACGCCACGCAGACGCTGGACACCGTGTCGGCACTGGCCAAGACCAAGGTCGGCCTCGGCGCGCTGCACTCGACGATCGGCCGCCACGCGGCGCGCGCCGTCTCCTGCGCGGTGCAGGTCGACGAGCTGGCCAAGCAGTGGGATCTGCTGCTTGCCAACATGGCCACCGGCGATCTCAAGACCTTCAACAAGCCGGTCTTCCCGAAGGGCGAGATTGCCGGCGTCGGCTTCCACGAGGCCCCGCGCGGCGTGCTGTCGCACTGGGTGGTGATCAACGACGGCAAGATCAAGAACTACCAGTGCGTCGTTCCCTCGACCTGGAACGCGGCACCGCGCAACGAGAAGGACGTTCCCGGCGCCTACGAGGCCTGCCTGATCGGCAACCCGATCGCCGATCCGGAAAAGCCCCTCGAGGTGCTGCGCACGGTACACTCCTTCGATCCCTGCATCGCCTGCGCCATCCACGTCGTCGACGAGGAGCACAAGGAGATCGTCAAGGTGCGCGCGCTGTAAGCGTTCGCGCCGGGCAGGGCACGGCGCGGCGGGCGGTTCGGCCGTCCGCCGCGCCGTTTCATCACCTGCAAGGAGACTGTGTAGTCCATGAACAGAATCGTCATCCTGGGCGTCGGCAACCTGCTGCTGACCGACGAGGCCGTCGGCGTGCGCGCCGTCGAGGCCTTCGAGCGGCGCTACCGCCTTCCCGACGGCATCGAGGTGCTCGACGGCGGCACCGCCGGCATGGAGATGCTGGAGGCGCTGGAAAACCTCGACCACCTGATCATCGCCGACTGCGCGCGGCTGGGAAAGCCGCCGGGAACGGTCAGCGTGCTGCGCGACGAGGCGGTGCCCAATTTCTTCAAGACCAAGATCTCGCCCCACCAGATCGGCATTTCCGACGTGCTCGGGTCGCTGATTTTCACCGGACGGCAGCCGAAGAAGCTGTCGCTGATCTGCATCCAGCCGAACCTGATCGAAACCGGGATGGATCTGACCCCGGAAGTCGAGGCGGCGATTCCCGCCGTGCTCGCGGAAATCGTCGGCGAGCTGCGCGCATCGGGCGTCGAGGTCGCGGAGGCTGCCGCATGTGCCTGAGCATTCCGATGCAGGTGGTCGAATGCCAGGGCGAATTCGCCTGGGTCGAGCGCAACGAGGGCGACGGCCACCGCCGGGAGCTGGTGAACATGATGCTGATCGGCCCGCAGCCGGTCGGCACCTGGATTCTCGCCTCGCTCGGCCTGGCCAAGGAAGTCATCGACGACGCCGAGCGCGCCCTGATCGAGGACGCCCTGTCGGCACTGGCCGCCTCGCTCGACGGCAACTACGACGCCGGCCGGCACTTCGCCGATCTTTCCGCCGAATCCACTGAATCCACCGAATCCGTCGGTCCCGCATGAACCGCCGCCTGCGCATCCCCGCCTGGCAGGCGCCGCAGCCCGCGCCCGCCGTCGCCATCGCCGGCGATCCGTCGCCGCGCCTGGAGGCGATGTACCGGCGGGTCTGGGTGCAGGGGATGCGCGACATGCCCTTCGTCAATCCGGCCCTCGAGGTCGAGGCGCTCGGTTTCCAGCGCTGGCGCGGCGACTGGCTCGGTGCGGTGATCACGCCCTGGTTCCTCAACCTCTTCGTCCTGCCCGGCGGCGGCGAGCTGTGGCAGGACCGGCCGGCCGGCGAGCGCGTCCGCCTGGCCTTTCCGGTCGGCGAGCTGGAGTTCATCGCCGACAACGATGCTGCGCCGACGGCCGAGGTGGCAAGCCATCTGTACTGTCCGCTGTTCGCCCCGGTTGACCGCTTTGCCACGCAGACGGCCGCGCGTGCCGCCGCCGAGGAGGCGCTGGCAACCATCCTGCGTCCTGCGCCGGACGCCGTCGACGATCCCCCGGCGACGACCGGCGTTGCCGCCGTCCCGATCCCCCCCGGCGTGGCGTCCGTGCCGGCCGCACCGCCCCCGCACACCGACGGCACCCGCCGCGCCTTCTTCCGCCGCCTCACCGGACGCTGATCCGTCCGCCGGGGCATCCCCCGGGCCCGTGCCCCGGCCCGCTGTCGCGTCAATTGATCTGCGATAAACTCCGCGCTGGCGTTCTTTGCTAGGCTGAAAGCATGAGCAAGGCATTCACCCGCGAAGCCGACGGCGACAGCGATGACGACGAGGATCTCGAACCCTCGCTCAAGCTGCCGCAGGGCGTGCGCAACTACATCACCCCGGGCGGCCACGCGCGCCTGCGGGCGGAGCTCGACCATCTGCTGAGGACCGAACGGCCGCAGGTGGTCGAGGTGGTCGCTTGGGCCGCCTCCAATGGCGACCGCTCCGAGAACGGCGATTACATCTACGGCAAGAAGCGTCTGCGCGAGATCGACCGGCGCATCCGCTTCCTGACCCGGCGGCTGGACATCGCCCAGGTCGTCGATCCGTGCGCGCAGACCAACGTCGACCAGGTGTTCTTCGGCGCCACCGTCACCATCGGCGACGAGCAGGGTGGCGAGCAGACCTACCGGATCGTCGGCGTGGACGAAACCGACATCGCGCGCGGACACATCAGCTGGGTGTCGCCGCTGGCGCGCGCCCTGCTCAAGGCCCGCGAGGGCGACCTGGTGCGTTTCCAGAGCCCCTCGGGCTGGCGGGAGATCGAGGTGCTGGCGGTCGAGTACCGGAGTCTCGATTCATGAGCATCGACAATCCCGTCTCCGATTTCATGCAGCGGGACCTGCTCCAGTGCGCGCCGCAGACACCGGTCGGCGAGGCCGCCGAGCGCATGCGCGAGGCGCGCTGCGGTTCCATCGTCGTGATGGCCGGCGGCGTGCCGGTCGGTATCTGGACGGAGAGCGATGCGCTGATGGGCGACTGGCGCGCCGCCGGCGATCTCGAGCAGCCGATTTCCGCCTTCATGAAATCGCCGGTCCGCACGGTCGGGCCCAACGTCACCCTCGGCGAGGCCAGCCGCCGCTTCCGTCAGGAGCGGGTACGCCATCTGCTGGTGGTCGACGAGGCGGGGCGCCACCTCGGCATGATTTCCGAGACTGACGTCGTGCGCCACCAGGGGGTCGCCTTCTTCCTGCATGCCCGGCGGGTCTCCTCCGTGCTGCACAACGCACCGCTTTGCGTCGATGCCGGGCTGTCCTTCGACCAGCTGCGCCAGATGATGGTCGAGCGTCAGCATGATGCGGTGGTGGTCCGGCGCGGGGAAGAGCTGGGCATCGTCACCCCGCGCGACGTGATCGGCGTGCTGGCCGCCCGGCGCGTCGAGATCCTTGCCGGCGAGCTGGCCAGCTTCCCGCTGCAGGTGATCCGGCACGACGCCACGTTGTTCCAGGCACGCGACCAGTTCGCCCAGAACCGCATCCGGCATCTCGGCGTGGTCGACGAGGGGGGGGCGCTGGTCGGCCTGCTCTCCTTCCGCGATATCCTCGACAGTGTCGAGCACGAGTACGTGCACGACCTGCTCACCCAGCTCGAACGGCAGACCAGCAGCCTCAAGCTGTCGCAGCGCCAGATCGCCCGCCAGGCCAGCCTCACCGAGGCCATCCTCAACGCGCTGCCGATCAACGTCTTCGTCAAGGACGAATCGGGACGCCTGATCGTCGCCAACGAGATGGTGGCGCAGACCTTCGGTCGGCCGCTCTCGGAGATCATCGGCCGCAGCAACGACGAACTGCTGCCGTCCGACATGGCCAGCGTGCTCAACGCCGACGATGCGCGCGTGCGTGCCGGCAAGGAGACGCTGATCCGCGAGGAGCAGCTCGACGACGGGCGCATCCTGCTGGCCCAGAAGCGTCTCGTCGAGGTGGACGGGCTGGCCTACCTGATCGGCGTCTCGATGGACGTCACCGACTGGAAGCGCGCCGACGCCCTGATGGTCAGCAGCCATCACATCCTGCAGCTGATCGCCGCCGGCGAGTCCCTGCCGGTGATTCTCGACGCGCTCTGCCGGCAGATGGAAACGCACCTGCCCGGCGCCCTCTGCTCCATCCTCCTGCTCGACGAGGACGGCATCCACCTGCGCCACGGCGCCGCGCCGCACCTGCCGCTCGAGTATTCGCGCAGCATCGACGGGGCCGCCATCGGCGAGAACGCCGGATCCTGCGGCACCGCCGTGCATCGCCGCGAACAGGTGATCGTCGAGGACATCGCCAGCAGCCCGCTGTGGGACGACTACCGCTCGCTGGCCGAGACCTACGGGCTGCGCGCCTGCTGGTCGACGCCCTTCCTGTCCTCGGCGCGTCGCGTGCTCGGCACCTTCGCCATCTACTACCGGCAACCGCGCCGGCCCAATCCGCGCGAGCAGAGCGCGATCGCCCATGCTGCGCGGCTGGCCTCGATCGCCGTGGAGCGCTGGCGGCAGATCGACGAGCTGCGCCGCCTGGCGACCACCGATCCGCTGACCGGCCTGTTCAACCGCTCGCAGTTCATGACGGCCGCCGAGGCCGAGTTGCGCCGCAGCGAGCGCTTCGACCACGTCCTCTCGGTGCTGATGGCCGACCTCGACCATTTCAAGCGCATCAACGACCGCTTCGGACACGCCGCCGGCGACGAGGCGCTGCGGCTGTTCTGCGACATCCTGCGGCGGGAGACGCGCAGCGTCGACCTGACCGGCCGCCTGGGCGGCGAGGAATTTGCCGTGGTCCTGCCGGAAACCGGCCGGGAAGACGCCCTGCAGGTGGCCGAGCGGCTGCGCGCGGCGGTCGAGGCGGCGAGCTTCGTCTTCCAGGGCGGCGCACCGATCCGCTTCACGGTCAGTCTCGGCGCGGCCGTCCGCCAGCCGGGCGACACCCTCGATTCGCTGCTCGCCCGCGCCGACCGGGCGCTCTACGCGGCCAAGAACGGCGGCCGCAACCGCGTCGAGAGCGACTGACCGGCCGGGGGCTTGAAAAGCCCGCCAGCCGCCCCCATTTCCTTCCGGTCGCTGCCCTGCCGCTTGTCGCGAGCGGCCGGACGGCCCGTTTTCCGGACCAACCCCTTCATGGAGTCTTCAATGGGAGCCACCAAGGAAACCCTCGGTTTTCAGGCAGAAGTCAAACAGCTGCTGCACCTGATGATCCACTCGCTGTACAGCAACAAGGAGATCTTCCTGCGCGAGCTGATCTCCAATGCCTCGGACGCCTGCGACAAGCTGCGCTTCGAGGCGCTGAACAACGGCGCCCTCTACGGCGACGATTCGGAGCTGAAGATCCGCCTCGCCTTCGACAAGGAGGCGCGCACGCTGACCATCTCCGACAACGGTATCGGCCTGTCGCGCGACGAGGCGATCGAGCACCTGGGTACCATCGCCAAGTCCGGCACGCGCGAGTTCTTCTCGGCGCTGACCGGCGACCAGGCCAAGGACGCGCACCTGATCGGCCAGTTCGGTGTCGGCTTCTACTCCTCGTACATCGTTGCCGACAAGGTCACCGTGATCTCGCGCCGCGCCGGGCTGGAAGCCGGGCAGGCGGTGCGCTGGGAGTCGGCGGGCGAGGGCGAGTTCTCGGTCGAGATGGTCGACAAGGCGACGCGCGGCACCGACGTCATCCTCCACCTGCGCGAAGGCGAGGACGAGTTCCTCTCGAGCTGGAAGCTCAAGCAGATCGTGCGCAAGTACTCCGATCACATCACGCTGCCGATCCTGATGAAGGCCGAGCAGTGGGACGAGGAGAAGAAGGAACAGGTCGTCACCGACGAGGACGAGACGGTCAACCAGGCCTCCGCCCTGTGGGCGCGCCCCAAGTCGGAGATCGACGACGAGCAGTACAAGGCCTTCTACAAGCACGTCGCGCACGACTTCGAGGACCCGCTGGCCTGGGTGCACGCCAAGGTCGAGGGCAAGCAGGAATACACGCAGCTGCTCTACATTCCGCAGCGCGCGCCCTTCGACCTCTTCGACCGCAACGCCCGCCACGGCGTCAAGCTCTACGTGCGCCGCGTCTTCATCATGGACGACGCCGAGCAGCTGATGCCGCTCTACCTGCGTTTCGTGCGCGGCATCGTCGACTCGAACAACCTGCCGCTCAACGTCTCGCGCGAGATCTTGCAGGAATCGCGCGACATCGAGACGATCCGCGGCGGCTGCGTCAAGAAGGTGCTGGGCATGCTTGAAAGCCTGGCCGACAGCGACGACGCCGCCGAGAAGGAGAAGTACGCCGGCTTCTGGAAGGAATTCGGCAAGGTGCTCAAGGAAGGCACCGGCGAGGATTTCGCCAACAAGGAACGCATCGCCAAGCTGCTGCGCTTCGCCTCGACGCACGCCGACACGCCGGACGAAACCGTCTCGCTCGCCGATTACGTGGCGCGCATGAAGGACGGCCAGGAGAAGATCTACTACGTCACCGCCGAGACCTTCACCGCCGCGAAGAACAGCCCGCACCTCGAAATCTTCCGCAAGAAGGGCATCGAAGTGCTGCTGCTGTCCGACCGCGTCGACGAATGGGTCACCGGCAATCTCACCGAGTTCGACGGCAAGCCGCTGCAGTCGGTCGCCAAGGGCGGACTCGACCTCGGCAAGCTCGAGGACGAAGCCGAGAAGCAGGAGGCCGAGAAGGCCGCCGGCGAGTACAAGGAACTGCTCGACAAGGTGAAGGCCACGCTCGGCGACAAGGTCAAGGACGTGCGCGTCACGCTCCGCCTGACCGATTCGCCGTCTTGCCTGGTCGCCGACGAGCATGATCTCTCCGGCAACCTGGCGCGCATCCTCAAGGCCGCCGGCCAGCAGGCGCCGAACAGCAAGCCGATCCTGGAAATCAACCCGAACCACCCGGCCGTGCAGCGCCTGAAGTCCGAGAGCGGCGACGCAAACTCCCGCTTCGATGACTGGGCCAACCTGCTGCTTGAACAAGCCACCTTGGCCGAGGGGGGCACGCTCGACGATCCGGCCGGCTTCGTCAAGCGCATCAACGGCCTGATGCTGGCCCTGTCGGCCTAGCCGCGCGGGGGCGCAGCGCATTGCCGGCCGAGCCGGCCCCGCGTTGCGCCCCGGTCGCCCCGCCATCCCTCGCGCGCCGATGAACGACGATCCGGCCTGGCTCACCGGGCTGCCGCCCATCCTCGATGCCGGCATCGAAACGCTGATTCTCGGCAGCTTTCCGTCGCCGGCCTCGCTGGCCGCGCGGCAGTACTACGCGCACCGGCAGAACCAGTTCTGGCGCCTGCTCGGCGCGTTGACCGGCGAGCCGCTGCCGGAACTCGACTACGCCGCCCGGCAGCGCTGTCTGCTGGCCCACCGCATCGGCGTGTGGGACGTCTACCGGCGCTGCCGGCGCGAGGGCGCGCTCGACGCTGCGATCCGCGCCGCCGAGCCGAACGATTTCACCCGCCTGGCGGTCGAAGCCCCACGGTTGCGCCGCGTCTGCTTCAATGGCCGTACCGCGGCGCGCTGCGAGCGCGGATTCGCCGCGCAGGGCCATGCCACCTGCGTCCTGCCCTCGAGCAGCCCGGCCTACACGCTGGCCTTCGAGGACAAGCTCGCGGCCTGGCGGGCGGGCCTGTCCGGGCGGACGGAATGATTCTTCCGCCGGCCGCCTTGCGCCATGCTGGCCGCCGGATCAAGACCCATCCCGAAACAAGGAGCACGACATGGACCTGAGCACCACTCCGACACTGGAAGGACGAAAGATCACCCGCTACTGCGGCATCGTGGCCGGCGAGGCCGTGCTCGGCGCCAACGTGTTCAAGGACATGTTCGCCGGCATCCGCGACATCGTCGGCGGGCGTTCGGGGACCTACGAGAAGGAACTGCGCCGGGC
>JAPKHL010000097.1 GCA_026646875.1 Rhodocyclaceae bacterium
GCGTGGTCAGCCGCTCGCGCTCGCGCGCCTCGATGGCCTGGCGGTCGCGATACAGGGAAACGGCGAGAAAGGCGCCCAGCACCAGCAGGCTTCCCAGCAGGAGGAACCATTCCGTTGCGAAACGGCCGCGCCGGAACTGCTGCACGCTCGGCTTGATCGGGGTGTCCATGCAATGATTATGGCGAAAGTCATAATCAAGTCCAGGACGTAGTTCCGGTTTATACCGAGCCGCAGGGCATCCTCCTGATCGGGGCGCCCCGGCTCGCTATACTGTCCATCTTCAGTCCGCGCTACCGCCATGCACATCCTGATTGTCGAAGACGACCGGCAGATTGCCGAAAATCTCTATGAATTCCTCGAGTTGCGCGGGCACCGCTGCGATTATGCGGGCGACCTCCGGCAGGCTGGCCGCCTGCTCGCGCAAGCGGCTTTCGACGCCATCGTGCTCGACCGCAACCTGCCCGACGGCGACGGCCTGCAGCTGGCGCGGCGGCTGCGCGGCGAGGGCGACGGGACGCCGGTGCTGGCGCTGACCGCGCGCGACACGCTCGACGACAAGCTGCTCGGATTCGACGCCGGCGTCGACGACTACCTGGTCAAGCCGTTCGCCCTGCAGGAGGTCGAGGTGCGCTTGCAGGCCCTGTGCCGGCGCGGCCGTCAGCGCGACGATGCCGGGCTGTTCCGCTGCGGTGCGCTGGCGTACGACGCCGCGGCCCGGCGGGCCAGCCTGAACGGGGTGGCGCTGAGCCTGCCGCCGAAGGCGCTGCGCGTGCTCGCCGAGCTGGTCCGGCAGCCCGGCCGGGTGTTTTCCCGGCGCGAGCTGGAAATCGCCGTCTGGGGACAGGAGCAGGCCTCCAGCGACAACCTGCGCAGTGTCCTGCACACCCTGCGCAAGGCGCTCGGCGCGGATGCCGAGCTGATCCGCAACATGCACGGTCTCGGCTACAGCCTCGACCCCGGGACTCCCCGGTGAGCGGCGCCCGCCGTCCCCCCAGCCTGCGCACCGGCATCGCCCTGGCGGTCGCCGCCCTCTCGCTGTTGCTGATCGTCGGGCAGGCGGTGGCGCTGATCCTGATGTTCGAGGAGAAGGAGGAGGAATTCATCACCGACATCCTCGATCAGCAGATCCAGCACAGCATTGCCCAGTACCGCGCCAGCGGCCGCCTGCTGACGCCGAACACGCCCGACATGCGCCTCTACCGCCTGGCTGCCGGCGAAGGCGTGACGGAAATTCCGTCCCACCTCGCCGGGCTGGCTGTCGGCGATCACGAGATCTTCGCCGACGGCCACGAGTTCCATGTCGCCGTCCGCGAGGCGGACGCGGCGCGCTTCATCCTGGCCTATGACGTGGAGGATCACGAGGCGCGCCTGCGCGCGCTGACCGTGATCACCTTCTCCAGCGCCCTGCTGATGGCGCTGGTGACCCTGGGTGCGGTCTATGTGATCTCGGGCCGGCTCACCCGACGCCTGTCCACCCTGGCCGCCCAGGCGGTGTCCGGCGGCGGGCGTTACGCGCAGCCGGGCATGGCGCGCGAGGAACTCGCGCTGGCCCGGGCGCTGGAAATCCTCGAGGAACGGCAGCGCGACCTGCTGGCGCGCGAGCGGGCATTCACCGCCGATCTGGGGCATGAGCTGCGCACGCCGCTGGCCGGCATCCGCAGCGACGCGGAGCTGATCGCCGCGCAGCCGGCGCTGCCGCCGGCGGTGCTCCGCCGGGCCGGGCGGATCGTCGATAGCGTCGACCGCATCAGCGGCCTGGCGTCCAGCCTGCTGATCCTGGCCCGCGAGGCGCGCGCCGGCCCGGCCGAGGCGGTCGACCTGGCCGGCGCCGTGCAGACCGCCTGGCAGCCGCTGGCCGACCGCGCCGCCGCCCGGGGCGTCGAGCTGGCCTGCGAGGTGCCACCCGGGCGGGTGCTGCACTGCGACCCGGCGCTGCTCGACCTGATCCTGCGCAACCTGCTCGACAACGCGGTGCGCCACTCCGCGCCCGGCCGCATCGTTTGCCGCCTGGAGGGGGCGTGCCTGAGTCTCCGGGACAACGGGCCGGGGATTCCCGAGGCGGACCTGCCGCGCGTCTTCGAGCGCTTCTTCCGCGCCGGCGCCGCCGGCGGCCACGGCCTCGGCCTCGCGCTGGTGCGGCATGCCTGCGCCGCCGCCGGCTGGCAGGTGTGCGCCGGCAACGCGGCGGAAGGCGGCGCCGTCTTCCGGATCGACCTCGCGGATACGCCGGCATCCGGGTAAGCGTCCACGCCGTTTCGCGTGGATGCGGCGGCTTTCCGCCGTCCCCTGCCACCCGCCGCGCTGCCGCCAGGCGGGGCATCACGCTTTCCTCACGAATGCCTCACGGAACGCTCACGGCGCACCCCCTAGAGTGCGCCCGTCGCCACTTCCCTGCCGTGTTCGTCCATGCGCTTCCTCCTTCCCTTCCCGGCGCGCCGTTCGCCGCCGCCCGCTCCCGTCCCCGCCCCCATCGCCGCGCACGCGTTGCCGTTTCCGCTGGTGCCGGCGCTGCTGGCGCTCGCCGTCTTTTCCCTGACCCGTCTGGCGCTGCTGCTCCTGGCCTGGCCCGATGTCGCCGGCGAGTGGCCGGCTGTCGGCGTTGCCCTGCTGCGCGGCCTGGCCGGCGACCTGCCGGTGGCTGCGGCGCTGGCCCTGCCCTTTTTCGCGCTCGATGCCCTGTCGCGGCGCCCCCTGCGCTGGCTGCGATTCGTGCTGTTTTCCCTCCTGGTCTTCCTGCTGCTGTTCGTCGCGGTTGCCGAGGGGGTGTTCTGGGACGAGTTCGGCGCGCGCTTCAACTTCATCGCGCTCGACTACCTGGTGTTCACCACCGAGGTGATCGGCAATCTGCGCGAAACCTATCCGGTCGGCACCATCTTGGCCGGACTCGCGCTGCTGACGGCGGCGATCGTCCATGCCTTGCGCGAGCGGATCGCCGTCCGGCCTGGCGCCGCCGCGCCGGGCCGCCGTCCCGCCCGGAGGGCGGTCGCCGGCCTGCTCGGTCTGATGCTCCTGCCGCTTGTCCTGCTGCGGGGCGGCGCGGAGTTTTCCGGCAACGCCTATCTCGACGGGCTCGCCGACAACGGCTGGCGCAGCTTCGTCCGTGCCGCCCGCCAGAACCGCCTCGACTACCGGCGTTTCTACGCCACCCTGCCCGACGCCGAGGCGCTGCGCGGACTGGCGCGGCTGGCCGGACATCCGCTGCGCAGCGCCAGCGAGCCCGCGGTCGTGCCGGCGGCGCTGGCGGGGGCGGCCGGCGGCGGACCGCGCCCCAACGTGGTGGTGGTGATGATGGAGAGCCTTTCGGCCGAATTCATGACGCGTTTCGGCGGAACGGACGCGCTGACGCCGAATCTCGACCGCCTGGCCGGGGAAGGCCTGCTGTTTTCCCGCCTGTACGCCAGCGGCACGCGCACCGTGCGCGGGCTCGAGGCGCTCTCGGCCGCCCTGCCGCCCCTGCCGGGAAAATCCCTCGTCCGCTGGCCCGAGAGCGATGGCCTGAACACCCTCGGCGGCAGCTTCGCCCGGCATGGCTGGCGGCCGTACTTCATCTACGGTGGCTACGGCGCCTTCGACAACATGAACGCCTATTTCTCCGGCAACGGGCATGTCGTCGTCGACCGGCCGGCATTTCCCGAGACGGCACCCGGCGAGGAGCGCTTCACCAACATCTGGGGGGTCGCCGACGAACATCTCTTCGAGCAGGTGATCGCCACCCTGGACCGCGAGCACGCCAGCGGCACGCCGGTCTTCGCGCATGTCATGACCACCTCCAACCACGTTCCCTTCACCTATCCCGACGGGCGCATCGACATTCCCTCGCCCGGGGGGCGCAAGGGGGCGATCCGCTACGCGGACTACGCCATCGGCCGCTTCATCGCGCAGGCCCGGGAGAAACCCTGGTTCGACAACACCCTGTTCCTGTTCGTCGCCGACCACTGCGCGCGCAGCGCCGGCAGGACGCGCATCCCGGTGCCGCGCTACCACATCCCGGCCATCGTCTATGCGCCGAAGATCGTTTCGCCGCGCGTCGTCGATACCCTGTCCAGCCAGATCGACCTTGCGCCCACGCTGCTCGCGCTGGCCGGGGTCGACGAGCACGAGCGCTTCCTCGGGCGGGACATCCTGACGATGCGGCCGGAGGAGGGGCGCGCGCTGCTGTCCACCTACCAGAATCTCGGCTATCTCAAGGGGGACGTGCTGACCGTCCTGTCGCCCAAGGGGCGGGTCGAGGCCTTCCGGGTCGACCCGGAAAGCGATGCGGCGAGTCCGGTCGCCGCCGATCCGGACCTGTCCGCCGAGGCCATCGCCTGGTTCCAGGGCACCGCAATCCTGCTCGACGCGCATCGGGCACGCCATGCGCGCTGAGTCTTGCGCGGACGCCGGCCGCCGGCGCTGGTTCGGCGCGCAGTGCGCCGCGCTGCTGATCGCCGCTGCCGGCCTGCTCGCGCTGTTCGAGGGCAGCCGTCTCGATCTCGTACTGGCCGGCCATTTCCACGACGCCGCACGGGGCGGGTTTCCCCTGCGCCAGCACTGGCTGTTCGACCAGGTGCTCCACCACGGGCTGAAAACAGTGTCCTACGCCTGTGCCCTGCTGGCGCTGGGCGTCTGCGCGGCCGGCGTGCGCGGCCGCCTGCCCAGGCTGCCGCGCGAGAACGCCGCGCTGGCCGCGGCGGGAATGCTGCTGATTCCCTTGCTGACCACCCTGCTCAAGCACCTGACCAATCGCCATTGCCCGTGGGACGTGCTCGACTTCGGCGGGTACGCGCCCTACGTGGGCCTGCTCGCCGAGGCGCCCGGCGGCATCGTGCGTGGCGCCTGCTTTCCCGCCGGACATGCTTCCGCCGGATTTGCCTGGCTGGTCTGGGGCGTGGCCCTGCGGCCGGCCGGCCGGGGCCCGGCCGCTCTGGCCCTGGGCGCGGCACTGTGCGCCGGGGGGCTGATGGGCTGGGCGCGGATGGCGCAGGGCGCGCATTTCCTCTCGCACGTCCTGTGGTCGGCCTGGCTGGCCTGGGCCGTCACGGTGCTGCTCGCCGGGTTGCTGGGCAGCCGGCTGTCGCTCTTGCCGGCCGACGGCGAGGCATGCCGCCGGACCGCCTGTCCGCCGGTGCCGGCATGAACCGGGAGCGCGCGACGGGATGCGAGGGCGATGCCGCCACCCTCAAGGGACAGCGCGGTCTCCGGCGCCTCCGCAACGCCCTGGTCTATTCGCTGGCCGGACTTCGGGATGCCTGGCGCGGCGAGGCGGCCTTTCGTCAGGAGGTGGCGCTGGCCCTGCCGTTGCTGCCCCTGGCCGTCTGCCTGCCGGTGTCGGGTGGCGAGCGGGCCCTGCTCGCCGGGAGCGTGCTGCTGGTGCTGATCGTCGAACTGCTCAATTCAGCGATCGAGGCCACCGTCGACCGCGTTTCGCTGGATCGCCACCCGCTGGCGCGGCGCGCCAAGGACATCGGCAGCGCGGCGGTGCTGCTGGCCCTGCTCAACGCGGTGCTGGTGTGGGGGTGCATCCTGGCGACGTAAGCGGGCTTCGGCGCGTGGCGTCTTCGATGTATTACCCGGGCATCGATTTTCCGCATACTGGCCCGGGCGCGTTCCACGGTCACGCCGGTCCGTGCCGGGATCGCGGCGAAAACATGGCTTCGGGTTGCGCAACGCCCCCGCGCTCGCTAAAATTAGCGATAATCGCCTCCCGGGGGGTAGGGCAGTGGCCAACAAGAACGACACGACGCGAAACGCTTTCTACGTGCCGGCCGACCAGTTGCGGGTCGGCCTCTACGTTTTCATCGACCTGCCGTGGTTCCGGCATCCCTTCACGCTCAACAGCTTCCGCATCACGACGGAAGATCAGGTGCGCGAGCTGCGGGCGCTTGGCGAGCCGCGCTTCCGCTACGATCCGGACCGCAGCACGCGACCGGCCGATGCGGCGGCCGCCGAGATCGCGCCGGCCGCCGCCGACCATGCCGACAATGCCGCCGACGACGCTGCCGCCAGCGCCGAGAAGCCGCAGCCCCTGCAGGTCGCGGTGCTGCCCGCCGCCCTGTCGGCCAAGCAGCAGCGCGTGCAGTTGCTGGCCGAGCACCGCCAGCGCATCGAGCAGGTGGACAAGGCCTTCCTCAAGTCGGTCGGCATCCTGCGCAACCTCAACCGTAGCCTGATGACCCGGCCGGCCGAGACCCTCGAGGAAATGGGCCGGCTGGTTGACCAGATGGTCGTCGCTTTCCTCGAGCATCCCGAGGTCACCCTGCACGTGATGGGCGAGAAGAGCGGCGGCGAGGAAAGCTATTCGCACAGCCTCAACGTCTCGGTACTCTCGATGATGCTGACACGTGGCCTGAGCTTCACCCCCGAACAGGCGCGCGTTCTCGGTCTCGGTGCGCTGCTGCACGACATCGGCCTGATGGACGTGCCCGATCGCGTGCTGAAGAAGCGTCCCGATGAATACACCAAGCCCGAGCGCGAGTTGCGCGCCATGCATTGCGAATTCGGGCTGCGCATCGGCAAGCAGCTGGGGCTGCCCGCCGACGTGCTGGCGATCATTTTCCAGCACCACGAAATGGCCGACGGCAGCGGCTACCCGCTCGGCCTGAAGGTGGACAGGATCGCCATGCCGGCGCGCGTGGTGGCGCTGGTGAATTTCTACGACAATCTCTGCAACCCCGTCGATTTCGCGCAGGCGATGACGCCGTACGAGGCGCTCTCCTTCATGTTCGGTCAGCGGCGCGGCAAGTTCGATGCGGCGATCCTGCAGCAGATGATCCGCTGCCTCGGCGTCTATCCGCCGGGCTCGATCGTCACCCTCTCCAACGACGCGGTGGGCATCGTGATGTCGGTCAACCCGGCCAAGCCGCTGCGTCCCTGGGTGATGCTGCACGACGAGAGCGTGCCGAAGGAGGAGGCGATCCTGCTCGATCTCGAACAGGAGACCGACATCAACATCGCGCGCGCCGTGCGGCCGGCGCTGCTGCCGCCGCCGGTGTACGCCTACCTGAGTCCGCGCCGGCGGGTCAGCTACTTCTTCGACAGCAGCGATCCGCAGGGCGGGCCGGGCGCGCAATGAACGATGCGCTGTGTTCCCTGCTCCTCGAGCATGGCAACGAAATCCTTATCGTCGTCGATCCCGCCACGCTGCTGATCCGCGCCGCCAACGGCGCCGCCAGCCGCCATCTCGGCTATCCGCGCGAGGCGTTGCTCGGCCGGCCGATCACCGACATCGAATGCGCACTCTCCGACGTCTTCTTCTGGGAGGATGTCCGCCAGGGCGTGACGCCCGAGGTGCATGACGCCGAGGCCGCCTACCTGTGTGCCGACGGCGGGTTGCTGACGGCGACCAAGAGCATCGCGCGCGCCGCGCGCGGATCGGACCTGCTGGTGGTCTGCGCGGTTCCGGTGGGCGCCCTGCGGCGCACCGAGGACGAGCTCGCGGGCATGAGCGCACGCCTGCGTGCGACGCTGGAGGCGACCGCCGACGGCATCCTGCTGGTCGACCGGCAGGGCGTCATCGTCAACATGAACCGCCAGTTCTCGCGGCTCTGGGAGATTCCGGAATCCCTGCTGCTGGCTCGCGACGACGCCGCGATCTTCGCGCACATCGCCGGGCGGCTGCGCGACCCGCAGGCCTACCGCCGGCGCATCGCCGCGATCCGCCCGGACGGCGACGAGGATACGGTCGACCATTTTTTCCTCGCCGATGGGCGGGTGTTCGAGTGCAAGTCGCGCCCGGCGCGCCAGGACGGGCTGATCATCGGCCGCGTCTATTCGGTTCTCGACATCACCGAGCAGCAGGCCGCGAAGGCCCGCCTGCAGCTGGCCGCCAGTGTGTTCACGCATGCCCACGAGGGGATCATGATCACCGATCTCGACGGGCGGATCGTCGAGGTCAACGATACCTTCACGCGCATCACCGGCTACAGCCGTGAGGAGGCGCTGGGCGCCGGCACGCACCTGCTGAGCTCGGGGCGGCAGGGGCCGGAGTTCTACGCGGCGATGTGGAAGGAGCTGCGCACCCGGGGCAAGTGGCACGGCGAGCTGTGGAACCGGCGCAAGGACGGCGAGCTCTATGTCGAGCGTCTGTCGATCGCCACCGTGCGTGACGGCGACGGCGTGGCCCAGCACTACGTGGCGCTGTTTTCCGACATGACCGACATCAAGGAGCACCAGCGCCAGCTCGAGCGCATGGCCCACTACGACGCGTTGACCGGCGTGCCCAACCGCGTCCTGCTCGGCGACCGCCTGCGCCAGGCCATCGTCCAGACGCGCCGCAGCGGCCGCCAGCTGGCGCTGGTCTACCTCGATCTCGACGGCTTCAAGGAAGTGAACGACGTGCACGGTCACGAGACCGGCGACCAGCTGCTGATCGCCCTTGCACAGCGCCTGCGCGATGCCCTGCGCGAGGGCGACACGCTGGCTCGCCTGGGCGGCGACGAGTTCGTCGCGGTACTTGCCGATCTTGGCGCGGCGAGCGAGTGCGAGGCGATCCTGCAGCGGCTGCTGCAGGCCGCCGCCACGCCGCTGGTGGTGCGTGGCCGCACGCTGCAGCTCTCGGCCAGCCTCGGCGTCACCCTCTATCCGCAGGACGGCGCCGACGCCGACACCCTGCTGCGCCACGCCGACCAGGCGATGTACCAGGCCAAGCAGGCCGGCAAGAACCGCTACCATCTCTTCGACACCGAGCGCGACCGGCAGACGCAGAGCTGGCGCGAGCGCCTGCAGCGCATCGCGCAGGCGCTCGCCGACGGAGAATTCGTGCTTCACTACCAGCCCAAGGTGAACATGCGCCTGGGCACGGTGGTCGGCGCCGAGGCGCTGCTGCGCTGGCAGCATCCGGAACAGGGCCTGGTGCCGCCCGGCGAGTTCCTGCCCCTGATCGAGGGGCACCGCCTGATCGCCGAGATCGGCGACTGGGTGATCGACAGCGCGCTCGCGCAGATGGCGGCGTGGCGGCGCGAGGGGCTGGATGTCGCGGTCAGCGTCAACATTGCCGCCTTCCACCTGCAGCAGGCGGGCTTTCTCGACCGCCTGCAGGCGCGGCTGGCGGCGCATCCGACCGTGCCGCCCGGCCGCCTCGAACTGGAGGTGCTGGAAACCGCCGCGCTCGAGGGCGTGGCCCAGGTCTCGCAGCTGATCGAGGGCTGTCTCGCGCTGGGCGTGCATTTTTCGCTCGACGACTTCGGCACCGGCTACTCCTCGCTCACCTACCTCAAGCGCCTGCCGGCCGGCGTGCTCAAGATCGACCAGAGCTTCGTGCGCGACATGCTCTGGGACGTCGAGGACCTGGCCATCGTCGAGGGGGTCATCGGCCTGGCCGAGGCCTTCCGCCGCACGGTGATCGCCGAGGGCGTGGAGACCGTCGAGCACGGCGAGCTGCTGTTGCGGCTCGGCTGCAATCTCGCGCAGGGCTACGGCATCGCGCGGCCGATGCCGGCCGACGATTTTCCGGGCTGGGTGGAGCGCTGGCGCCCGGCGCCGGCATGGACCGCGCTGCGCAACCAGGAGATCGGCCGCGAGGAGCTGCCGCTGACCTATGCCGAGGTCGATCACCGCAGCTGGGTGCGCAGCCTGGAAGCCTGCCTGCGCGACGA
>JAPKHL010000098.1 GCA_026646875.1 Rhodocyclaceae bacterium
TCCAGTTCCTCGATTTCTGGATCGTGGGCCTCGATACGAGCCAGGGTGGCTTCCACATCCTTCAGTTGGCGCTGAACGGTCAGCGTGAAGGAGGACACCGCACTTTCCATGCGCTTCAGGACATTGACGCGCAGCAGGTGAATCAGGCTTTCTTCGCGGTCAACCTGCCGGAAGAAGCTTTCGCCGCCACGAATCTGGGTGCTGTACTTGGCGTCGTAGTCAGCTTGCTTGTGTGGCAGGACATAGCGAAGCGGCGCATAGGCAGCCAGGTTCAGCCGACGAATCTCCAGGTTGATGTCTCGAATTGAGCGAAACTCACCGGCTCGATCCACATCGGGCTTGATGTTGATCGGAGGCAGACGCACCGGGAAGGAGCCAGTTTCGGCTGTGCCGTAGTACTTCTGAATGTGTTTGCGAGAGCGCGCTATCGTCAGGTGATCCAGCAGCGTGAAGTAGTCGAAGCCCAGCATTTCAACAAGGCGGCTGGGTGTTTTCTCCTCGTCGTCGAGGCTTAGCCAGCGGTTGAACTGGGCTTGCGCCTTGCGCGTCGTGGCTTCGATGCTGGCAATGCCATGTTCCATCAATGCCGTGTCGTCGCCCTCGGTGGCAAAGGCGATCTGGTTCCGCAGATCTGCAAGGCGATTATTGACTGGCGTGGCCGACAGCATCAGCACACGAGTTTTGACGCCTTCCTGGATGATCCGGCGCATCAGGCGGTCATAGCGGGATTCGCGCCCTTTGTGTGTGGCCTTGTTGCGGAAGTTGTGCGACTCGTCGATGACCACCAGATCGTAGTTACCCCAATTCACATGGGCCAGGTCAATATCGCCCGACGTTCCGCCCTCACGTGAAAGGTCGGTGTGATTGAGTACGTCGAAGTTAAAGCGGTCGGCAGCCAGCACATTGCGCTTGTCGTTGGCCTTGTACAGCGTCCAGTTGTCGCGCAAACGCTTCGGACACAGCACCAGCACCCGGTCGTTGCGAAGCTCGAAATACTTGATGACAGCCAGAGCCTCGAAGGTTTTCCCCAGACCAACGCTATCGGCAATGATGCAGCCGCCAAACCGGTTCAGCTTGTCGATGGCACCGACGACGCCATCACGCTGGAACTTGTACAGCTTCTTCCAGACCAGCGTATTGCGGATGCCGGTGGCCGATTTGACGATGCGCTCCTCATCCATTTCATCTTCGGCATGGCTGAAGAGATGGGAAAGAATCAGCGCGTAGAGCGTAAATGGCGGGCAGTCCGCAGCCAGCGTTTCCAACGACTCGATAAACGCCTGCTTGCTGGCTTCATCGTGAGGGAGGCTGTTCCACTGCATGTCGAACCATTGGCTCAACATCGCTGCTTCATCAGCCGTATCGGATGCCTGGATGAGGTTAAGGGGGTTACCGGGGGTAATTCCCAGGCCATCGCTGGTTAGCCCGAAGGAGCCCATCACCACTTGCTGGGCAGCGCCATTCGAGTCACGAACGACCGCCACACCTTGCGGCACCTTGCCTCTGGCAACGCGAACCTCTGCCTTTCCTTTGACCCACTCCGAGCATTGCTTTGCCAGCCAGCGCGCCAACAACTGATTCCTGGCCGCTCGATCAGCTTCGTTACCCAGCAACCTGAGTTCGCCACCCATAGAAGGGATGACGATGTTGCTCTGCTTGAGCGTCGCCAGCCTGGGATGCAGCGCCGAGAAGGCGAACAGAGAGAACTCCGGGGTCACGAAATCGAGTTGGCCGTCCTTCTGCAATTTCGGCTCAAGCAGGTCGATGACACGGTCAGTGCCTGAATTTTTGAGCAAACGCATGCCCTGGGCCTCTCCTGCGCTGTTATCAACGGTTGGGCTTCAGCCCCTGCTCAATCGCCAACACCAAGCTGCCGGGCATCCGCGAGCACCTTCAAATCGCGTGCCTTGCCCGTCGGATTGGTGGTCTTGTTGATGTAATCGGCCGCCTCATCGACACCGACCCATTTCACGGCGGCGGTTTCAGGGTCGTTTTCCGGAACGAATCCTGCACCATCGGCGCCACGCATGACGAAATAGCGATTGATGGTCGTGCCGCCCATGTAATCGCCAGGCAAGATGCCCACTATCGTTGCATCCACGCCCGTTTCCTCCTTCACTTCCCTCAACGCGGTTTGCTCGGGGGTCTCGCCGGGGTCTGGGCGCCCCTTGGGGAATGTCCAGACGTAGCCATCGTAGTGATTCTGGGGCTCACGCAACAGCACATTGCCTTTGCTATCGAAGATCACGCCACCATAAGCCACCTTCTTGCCGGCGGGAACGGGATTACTCCAGTTCAAAGCGTTCCCCGGCATCTCTTCCGGCATGTCGTACAAGGCCGACCAAACCTTGCCATAGCGATGGGCGCGTGATTTTCCTTGGCGCTTGGCGACAGCATCCTTGAAGTTGCCATAGTCGATATCCAGGGCGATTTTGCCGAGGGCTTCGGCGAATTTGGCATGCGCGATTGTTGCCCGCCACGGGTAATCCGTTCCGGCCTTGGCGATGGTCGGGGAGAGATCGGGGAGATACTTCTCCCGCAGCGTATCCAGGTCGTTGCGTACCCGAGCCCGGATCGTGATGAAGTCGGTACCGGGCTTTTGAACCGCACTGAAGAAACCAATGGTGGTGAACAGCCACATATTTATCCTCTCAAGGTTATCGAGCCTCTCGTGAGATGACATGCAACAACGGGAAACGAGAAAGCCGCTATCAAAGCGGCTTTCCCGGTCACGCTGCGTCAAGCTGAAATGTCGTAATGCGCTACTCCAGGTTCTGTATCTGCTCGCGCATCTGCTCGATGAGCAGCTTGAGGTCCATGGCGGTTTGCGACACTTCGCTGACCACCGATTTCGAACCCAGCGTGTTGGCTTCGCGGTTGAGCTCCTGCATCAGGAAATCGAGGCGCTTGCCGGTGGCGCCTCCGGTCTTGAGCACACGCTCCACCTCGTCGAGATGGGTGGACAGGCGGGCCAGTTCCTCGGCGACGTCGATGCGCACGGCGAACACCGCCACCTCCTGGCGCACCCGCTCGTCGTCGGCGCTGCCGAGCGCGTCGATCAGCCGCTGCCGGAGCTTGTCCTGGAAGGCCGCCTGCGCGGCGGGGATGCGCGGCGTGACCTCGGCGACCAGGGCGCGCATGCGGGCAACGCGCTCGAGGATCACTCCGGAAAGCTTCTCGCCCTCGCGCGCGCGCGTCGCGGCAAAGTCATCGACGGCCTCGCGGGCCAGCGCCAGGGTGGCGGCGACGAGCGCCTCGGTATCCAGCGTGTCGTCGCCGAACATGCCCGGCCAGCGCAGCACGTCGTTCACGGAAAGCGGCGCGGCCTGTGGCAGGACGGCGCGCACCTGTGTCTCGAAATCGCGCAGACGGGTCAGCAGCTCGCCGTTCAGGCCCTGCGGCTGCACGCGCACCGCTGCCGGAACGAAGGCGAGGCGGCATTCCACCTTGCCGCGCGTCAGGCGGGCGGCGATCAGTTCGCGCAGGGCCGGTTCGACGGAGCGCAGCTCCTCGCAGATGCGGAAATGAAAATCGAGGTAGCGGGAGTTGACGCTCTTCAGCTCGAGGTGCAGGGCGCCGCGCTCGACATCGCGCGTTCTGGCCGCGTAGCCGGTCATGCTGTAGATCATGGGGAGGTCCGAAGGTGCGTTGATGAATCGGCGACGGGCCTGCGCGAGCGCGCTTTACAGTCCTCCGGCAAACCCTGAAAATGGCCGAAAAACCCTATCATAGCTTCCACACCGATGGCCCAACAAGCCAACCACGCCCTCCCCGCCGGTTTCCAGCTCGATGACTACCGGATCGAGCGCCAACTCTCGCTGGGGGGGTTCTCGATCGTGTATCTGGCCCGCGATGGCGCCGGCAAATCGGTGGCGATCAAGGAATACCTGCCGAACAGCCTCGCCCTGCGCGGCGAGGGGGCGATCCAGCCGGTGATCAGCAGCGAGCATCTGGCCGCCTTCCGCTACGGGATGAAATGCTTCTTCGAGGAAGGCCGCGCGCTGGCGCGCCTCTCGCACCCCAACGTGATCCGCGTGCTCAACTTCTTCCGCGCCAACGATACCGTCTACATGGTGATGGAGTACGAGCACGGACGCACGCTGCAGGAGTTCATCCAGAAGAACCGCCAGGCGGTCACCGAGAATTTCCTGCGCAACGTTTTCACCAAGATGCTCAACGGCCTGCGCGAGGTGCATTCGCACAAGCTCCTGCACCTCGACCTGAAGCCCTCGAACATCTACATGCGCAACGACTACACGCCGGTGCTGATCGATTTCGGCGCCGCGCGCCAGACGCTGGCCTCCGACACGCCGATGCTCAAGCCGATGTACACCCCCGGCTTCGCCTCGCCCGAGCACTACGCGCAGCGCGAGCTGCTCGGTCCGTGGAGCGACATCTACAGCGTCGGCGCCTCGATGTACGCCTGTCTCGCCGGCGCCGCGCCGCAGGCCGCCGACACGCGCATGGAAAAGGACCAGCTGATGCCCGCCATGGTGCGCTGGGAAGGGCAGTACTCCGACCAGCTGCTGGAAACCATCGACTGGTGTCTGTGCCTCAACCACCTCTACCGGCCGCAGAGCGTCTTCGCCCTGCAGAAGGCGCTCACCGAACAGGTCAGCGCACCGCAGCAACGCGAAGAGCGCTGGCTCGACAAGACCTTCGGCAAATTCCTAAGCCGCTTCAAGAAAATCGGGAACCGATGAAATTCACCATCTACCAGGAAAGTCGGCCGGGCAAGCGCCCGAACAACGAGGACCGGCTCGCCTACTGCTACTCGCGCGAAGCGCTGCTGATGATCGTCGCCGACGGGATGGGCGGACACTACTACGGCGAAGTGGCGGCGCAGATCGCCGTGCAGACGCTGATCGAGACCTTCCAGCGCGAGGCCAAGCCGGAAATCGCCGACCCCTTCCTGTTCCTGCAGAAATCGATGAGCAACGCGCACCACGCGATCCTCGATTTCTCCAGCGACCACCGCCTGAACGACTCGCCGCGCACCACCTGCGTCGCCTGCCTGATCCAGGACAACATCGCCTACTGGGCACACACCGGCGATTCGCGCCTCTACCTGCTGCGCGACGGCCGCGTGCATTTCCACACGCGCGATCATTCGCGCGTGCAGCTGCTGATGGACCAGGGCGTGATCAACGCCGCCCAGGCCGCCGTCCACCCCGAGCGCAACAAGATCTATAGCTGCCTCGGCGGGCCGCAGCAGCCGGAAATCGAATTCTCGCGCAAGACCCCGCTCGAGGCCGGCGACGTCGTGGCGCTGTGCACCGACGGCGTCTGGGGCGTCCTGCCCGAGGAGATGCTGGCCACCGCCCTGAAGAGCGCCAACCTGATCCAGGCCGTCCCGATGCTGCTCGCCCAGGCCGAGCTGCGCGGCGGTCCACACGCCGACAACCTGTCGATCGTCGCCGCGCGCTGGGAGGACAGCTACGTCGAGCACCCGTCGACGGCGATCTCCACCCAGACGATGTCGCGCGACACGATCACCACCAAGCTCGACGAGTTTGGCCGCAATCCGGCCTACAAGAGCGAACTGAGCGAGGACGAGATCGAACGCGCAATCGAGGAAATCCGCGCCACCATCCAGAAATATTCGAAATAGGAACGCCATGCGCCAGAACGACCGTCAGCCCGACCAACTGCGCGAGGTCCGCATCACCCGCCGCTTCACCCGCCATGCCGAAGGCTCGGTGCTGATCGAGATGGGGGGAACGCGGGTACTCTGCACGGCCAGCGTCGAGGAAAGCGTCCCGCCCTTCCTGCGCGGAAAAGGACAGGGCTGGGTGACCGCCGAGTACGGCATGCTGCCGCGCGCCACGCACACGCGCTCCGCGCGCGAGGCGGCCAAAGGCAAGCAGAGCGGCCGCACGCAGGAAATCCAGCGGCTGATCGGCCGCGCGCTGCGCGCCGTGGTCGACCTGCCGGCCCTCGGCGAGCGCCAGATCACGCTCGACTGCGACGTCCTGCAGGCCGACGGCGGCACCCGCTGCGCCGCCATCACCGGGGCCTGGATCGCCCTGCAGGACGCCTGCGCCCAACTCGTCGCCGACGGCCGGCTGCCCGCCACGCCGGTGCGCGACCACGTCGCGGCGGTGTCCGTCGGCATCGTCGGGGGAACGCCGCTGCTCGACCTCGACTACCCCGAGGATTCGTCCTGCGATACCGACATGAATGTGGTGATGACCGGCCGCGGCGGCATCGTCGAGATCCAGGGGACGGCCGAGGGCGAGCCCTTCTCGCGGGTGCAGATGGGCCGCCTGCTCGACCTCGCCGAGTCCGGCATCGCCCGCCTGGTCGAGTACCAGCAGGCCGCCCTGCGGGAGCCGCCCGCCGCATGAGGCACCGCCCGCCCGGCCAGCCTGCCGACAGCGATCCGGCAATCAGCGCCCTGCTGGCCGATCTCGACGAATCGATCGCCGGCTTCGAGGAGAAACTCCGCCAGTACGAGGCAGCGCCCGCCCGTCCGGCCTCCGCAGGGCCGGCAGCGACCGATCCCGCCCCCGCCGATCCTGCGACGACGCGGGAAAGTCCGCTTGCGGCGGCAACGGAAACAGCCAGCACACTCGAGCCTGCGGCGGCAAGCCTCTCACCTCCGTCTCCCCCGCTGGGCGGCGACCTGCTTTCCGAGCTGGCGCATGCCGCCTCGCGTCGCGATGCCGCTCAGCGCTCCGCGCAGGCCAGCGATCTCGCCCTCCGGCAGCGTTTCCACGTCACCCTCCGGACCGCTTTCGACTACCTGCACCAGCTGGTCCAGCACCTCAATGTCCTGCATCCGCCGCTGCCTGTCCCCTACACCGTCGGCCGCAACGCCACCTTCGTCGATCCGTGCTGGCAGCACGGCACCGTCGACTACCGGACCGGCAGCAGCACGGAAATCGCCCTGGTGAACAGCGTCGTACTGCGTGCCACGCTGGCGGCGGTGGCGCCGCCAGCCCTGATCTGCGCCGACGCGCGGACGCCGGCCCTGCGCCACGAACTGTCGCTGCTCAACCTGAAGGTCCGCGACGAGACCGCCGCGGCCACGCCCGGACACACCGCCTTCTCGCTCATGCCGGAGATCTACCTGCAGCTGCATTTCGCCGCCGACCTGGCGACGCAGCGCGTGGTGCTGCGCGCGCGCAACCTGGGCGGATTCGGTCTCGCCGCCTACGCCTTGCCGCCGGAAGCGCTGACCCGCGCGGTGCTGGACGACATCGGCCGCTGCCTGATCGGGCGACAGCGGCAGATGCCGCCCGCGCTTGTTCCCCAGCCCTTCAGCTTCGCCCAGGAATACAAGGGAAATCCATGAAACTCGTGCTTGCCTCGAACAACGCCAAGAAACTCGCGGAACTGCGTGCCATCCTCGCGCCGCTCGGCTGGACGCTGGTCCCCCAGGGCGAACTCGGCGTTCCCGAAGCCGAGGAGCCGCACTGCACCTTCATCGAGAACGCCCTGGCCAAGGCCCGCCATGCCGCTGCCCACACCGGGCTGCCGGCGCTGGCCGACGATTCCGGGATCTGCATCGACGCGCTGGGCGGCGCCCCCGGCGTGCAGTCGGCGCGCTACGCCGGCGAACCGAAATCCGACGCGCGCAACAACGACAAGCTGCTCGCCGCACTGGCGGACAGGAGCGACCGCCACGGCCACTACTACTGCGTGCTGGTTTTCGTGCGCGCCGCCGACGATCCGCAGCCGATCATCGCCGAAGGCGAGTGGCACGGCGAGGTGCTGCCCGCCCCGCGCGGTACGGGCGGTTTCGGCTACGATCCGTTGTTCCTGATTCCCGAACTCGGCTTGAGCGTCGCCGAAATCGCGGCCGACGAGAAGAACCGCCGTTCGCATCGCGGCCAGGCGCTGGCCCGCCTGGTCGAGCGGCTGCGCCCGCCGCCGGCGCGCTGATGGGCGCGGGCCGGACCGGCACGGTGATTCCCATCGTGCCGCAGGGCAGGACCGGGGACGGCGGCCTCGCCTTCCAGGCCGCGCTGCCGCTCGCGCTGTACGTGCATGTGCCGTGGTGCGTGCAGAAATGCCCCTACTGCGACTTCAATTCGCACGCGATGCGCGAGGAGGGCATTCCCGAGGACGACTACGTCGCCGCCCTGATCGCCGATCTCGAGACCGCCCTGCCGCTGGTCTGGGGACGCCGCGTGGGCAGCGTCTTCTTCGGCGGCGGCACGCCCAGCCTGCTTTCCGGCGCGGCGCTCGAAACCCTGCTGCAGGCCATCCGCGCCCGCCTGCCGCTCCTGCCCGACGCGGAGATCACCCTCGAGGCCAACCCGGGCACCGCCGAGGCGGACCGCTTCGCCGCCTTCCGCGCCGCCGGAGTGAACCGCCTGTCGCTCGGCATCCAGAGCTTCGACCCGGTGCACCTGCGAAGCCTCGGCCGCATTCACGACGACGCCGAGGCCCGCCGTGCAATCGCGCTCGCCGCCGCACATTTCGACAACTTCAATCTCGACCTGATGTACGGCCTGCCCGGCCAGACCCTGCCCGGCGCGCTGGTCGACCTGGAAACGGCGCTCTCCTTCGCCCCGCCGCACCTTTCCTGCTACCAGCTCACGCTGGAGCCCAATACCGCCTTCGCCGCCGCGCCGCCGCTACTGCCGGAGGCCGATCTGTGCGCCGACATGCAGGAAGCGATCGAGGCCCGCCTGGCGCATGCCGGCTACACGCATTACGAAACCTCGGCCTTCGCGCGGCCGGGGCGGCAATGCCGGCACAACCGCAACTACTGGGAATTCGGCGACTACCTCGGCATCGGCGCGGGCGCGCACGGCAAGCTCACCGTTTTCGACGGCAGCCGCTGGGAGGTACGCCGGCAAATGCGCTGGAAGCAGCCCCGGCAGTACCTCGCGCAGGTTGCTGCCGGCCGGCCGGTGCAGGAGGAGCACGGCGTCGCGGCGGCGGACCTGCCCTTCGAGTTCATGATGAACGCCCTGCGCCTCAACCAGGGATTCGACGCCGCGCTTTACGAAGCACGCACGGCGCTGCCGCTGATCGGCATCGAGTCCCGGCTGCGCCGCGTCGCGTTGCGGGTCGGGAGGCCGCCCGATGCCTCGGTGCGCGCCCTGGTGGCGCTCTTCGGCGCAGGGGCGACCTACCTCGTGCTGCGGGCGCGGACGTATTCGCATTACGTCGGCTTCGATCTTCGCGAGGCCGCGAGCTGGGCGGAGTTCATGCAGACGATTTCAGCCGCGATGCCGCCGCCGCCGCAAGCTTCGATGCGGTCGCGATCGCGAGTTCCGAGGTGATGCCATGCAGCGCTACGAGATCGGAGTGGACGTTGGAGGGACCTTTACGGACATCGTCGTCCTCGGCGGCGAGCGTCCGCTCTCGCTCAAGGTCCCGACCGCGCCGGGCCGGCAGGCCGAGAGCGTTCTCGACGGGATCGCGAAGGCGGCAGGGACGTTCGGACTCGCAGTCTCCGAGCTTCTCGCACGCACCGATCGGTTGGTTCACGGGACGACCGTGGCAACGAACATGATGATCGAGGGAAGCGGCGCACGAGTCGGGATGATCACGACCGCCGGCTTTCGCGACGAGCTCGAGTACCGGCGCGGCCGAAAGGAGGC
>JAPKHL010000099.1 GCA_026646875.1 Rhodocyclaceae bacterium
GTGCGGCGGTCCCGGTGTTTGGCCCCGACGGCAGAATACTCGGGGTGCTTGACGCGACCCGGCACCGCAGCAGAAAGCCTGCCACCGTGCTAGAAGCGATGGTCGTGGCCGCCTCGGCGATCGAAAACAAGATCCTCTGCAGCGCCGCGCCGGACCTGATCATCGCAATCCATTACCACGAGGCCCTGCTCGATTCGCCGGGAGTGGGCTTGCTCGGTTTTGACGAGGACGGCTATCTGGCTGGAGCAAACCAGGTGGCACGCCGGCTGCTCGGCATCGCCGTCGACCCGCCCTTGCCGCGCTTCGACGAATTGTTCGACATCACGCTCAGCGGTTTTCGTCGCAGGGTATCCTCGCAGCACGGGAAGATCCTGCGCTTGCACACCGTGGATCGCCTGGTGCTGGCCGCGCGCGTGCTGCCTGCCGCAGCGGCCCGGGGGAGCACGGCGAACGCGGTTTCGCCGGCGCTTTCGGGGACGCCGGACGGCCTCCGTCCGCTCGGCGACGACCCCCGGGTGGCCAAGGGTTTCGACCTTGCGTTGCGTGCATACGAACGCAGGATCCCGGTGCTCATCAACGGTGAAACCGGGACCGGAAAGGAAGTCCTGGCGCGCCGCTTGCACGAATGCGGATCGGCTGCAACGGAACCGTTCATCCCCATCAACTGCGCCGCCATCCCGGCCAATCTGATTGAATCCGAGTTCTTTGGCTACGAGGATGGCGCCTTCACCGGCGGAAAACGCGGTGGCGCGGCTGGCAAATTCGAGATGGCCAAAGGGGGAACGCTGTTCCTGGACGAAATCGGCGACATGCCCATGGAATTGCAGGGGCGATTGTTGCGGGTGCTCCAGGAACGCTGCTTTTTCAGGGTTGGCGGCACGACTCCGGTTCCCTTCGCGGCCCGCGTGATTGCCGCGACCCACAGGAATCTGGCGGAGGCCGTCGATTCAGGCCGCTTCAGGCAGGATCTGTACTACCGGATCCAGGGTGTCCGCGTCGCGCTTCCGCCGCTGCGCGAGCGCGACGACCTCGGCGACCTGATCCGGCGCATGGTCGACCGCGAATGCGCGGGGGAGGCCCGTGTCTGCATTGCGGACGAGGTCTGGGACTTCCTGCTGGGGCATGCCTGGCCGGGGAATCTTCGGCAACTCGAGCATGCCCTGCGGGTCGCCCTGGTGTTTCGTGATGAGGGCGAACCATTGCGCCTGGAGCATTTTCCCGCCGATCTGCGGGATGCCGGCCCCGGTGAAGGCAACGGCGTCGTGGCCGGAGGCGGCGTTCCCTTGCGGGAGGCCGAGTTGATTGCCGTCAGGGCCGCGATGGCGATATGCAATGGCAATGTATCCGCTGCCGCGCGACGTCTCGGCGTGGCTCGCGCCACCCTGTACCGCAAGCTGCGCCTGATCGCCGAGCAACATCAGCCGGGCGGGGATTCTTGAAGGAACACCGTCTGCCCCGCCCTGGATTCCGGATCTCGACCCGGAAGATCATGCCGGGCCGCCCCGCGCGCGCCACCGTGGCTCACGTCGCCGCGCTTCTCGCCGCCACCCTCCTCGCGGCCTGCGCGCCGCAGCCGCCGCGCACGACGCTCCCCGTCGAATGGCGCGCCTCCCCCAATCACGATGCCCGCCGGCCGAACCTGATCATCCTGCATCACACCGGCAGCGACCACGCCGAGCGTGCGCTGGCGACGCTGACCGACCCCGGGCGCAAGGTCAGCGCGCACTACCTGGTGCGCCGCGACGGGGGCATCGTGCAGCTGGTCGAGGAAAACGCCCGGGCCTGGCATGCCGGGCAATCGTGGTGGGGCGGGCAGACCGACCTGAACTCGGCATCGATCGGCATCGAACTGGACAACGATGGCGACGAGGACTACCCCGAGGCCCAGATCGACAGCCTCCTCGCGCTGCTCGCCGACCTGCGGGAACGCCACGCGATTCCTGCCGCCAACATCATCGGCCACGCCGATGTCGCGCCGGCACGCAAGGTCGATCCGGGCGTCCGCTTCCCCTGGGCACGGCTCGCCCGTGCCGGCTTCGGCCTGTGGTGCGAGCCCCCCCTGTCGCCGGCACCGGAGGTCTTCGACCCGCAGCTCGGCCTGAACGCCCTCGGTTACGATCCGGCCGTTCCAGAGGCGTCCATGGCCGCCTTTCTCCGGCATTTCGCCGCCGGCCGGGAAGCGGACACCGAGGAAACGGCCGCCTTGCTGCACTGCCTGCTGACGCAGCGGACAGTGCAGCGCTGAACCGCCCGCCGGAGCGTCAGTCGCGCCCGAGCGCCCAGCGCCCGGCGCCGCCCAGGGTTGCCGCGACGACCACCAGCCAGAGGAACAGCCCCGCCGGATCGGCCAGCAGGGGCGCTCCGTGCAGCCAGGCGCGCACGAGCGGCCAGCCGAGCACCACGGCCAGCCCGCCGCCGGCCAGCGGCATCCACAGCCCGAGCAGGATCAGCATGCCGCACAGCAGCTCGCAGAGATTCAGCAGCAGCTGGCCGAACTGCGGCAGGCTGGCGGGCACCCCGGCACGCAGCAGCGGCGGGAGGCTGCCGAGCAGGGCCATGCCGCCAACGGCCAGGCGCAACAGCAGGAGCGATCCATCGGAACGGAGACGGGAAACGGCCATGAGCGGTCACTGCGTGAAATGGAAGGCGCGCAGTATGTCGGGCCGTGCGGACGAGGGTCAAGGGCCGGGGCCGGCCGCCCCGGCGACACGGCCGGCATGCGGAAGGCTACAATGAGGCTTCCGATTGCGAACTGGGAGCCGTTTTGTCCGAAGTCGTTCTTCCAGTCGAGGATCTGCGGATCGGCATGTTCGTCGCCGACCTCGATCGCCCCTGGCTGGAAACCCCCTTCCTGCTGCAGGGATTCCTGATTGAAAGTGCGGAGGACATCGCCCGGCTGCAGGCCTGCTGCCGGCATGTCGTGATCGACCGCGAGCGTTCGGTCGGCGACCAGTACGTCGCGGATCCGCGCAGCGGCAAGGCGATGCCCGGCCAATCCGGAGCAACCGGCCATCCGGCCACCGCGCCGCGGCCACCGCTGCCGGCCGCGAACGCCAGTGCCGAGAGCGATTTCCTGCCCATCGCACGCCGCCTGCGCGAACGCCGCCCGACACCTTCCCCTCTCGCCCCCCGTCCGCGCCTCGCCCCGAGCGGCGGACCGAGTCGCCTCGAAAGCGAGCTGCTCCAGTCCGCGCCGATCATCGAGGATGTTCATCGCACACTCGACGAGGTGCGCAGTGCGATCGACGCCGACGCCCGCTTCGATCTCGCACGCATCGGCAGCCTGGTCGAGGAAATGGCTGCCGGCATCGAGCGCAACCCGGACGCCATGCTCTGGCTGACGCGGCTGAAGCGGACCGACCGCTATTCCTACGATCATGCCGTGGACGTTTCCGTGCATCTGATGGTGTTCGCACGCTTCCTCGGGCTGCCGCGCGGCCAGGTCGAGGAGCTTGGCTTTGCCGGACTGATGCAGGATGTGGGCAAGGTGCGCATCGATCCCGAACTGCTGGCCCGCCCGGGACCGCTGTCGGCCGGCGAGTACCTCGAGGTGCAATCGCACGTGGCCAGCTCGCTCGACATCCTGGCGGCACAACCGGGCTGCACCGCGAATCTCCTCGAGATCGTCGCGGCGCATCACGAGCGTTTCGACGGCAGCGGCTACCCCCGTCGCCTGCGGGGGGAGCGACTGGCGCTGCATGCCGAACTCGCCGGAATGATCGACACCTACTGCGCGATGATCCGGCAGCGACCCTACAGCTCGGCGGTCTCCAGCCAGCACGCGCTGGAATCGCTGATCCGGCTGCGCGGTTCGAAATTCCGGGAAGCGCTGGTCGATCAGTTCATCCAGTGTCTCGGCCTGTATCCGATCGGCACCCTGGTCGAACTCAACACCGGCGAGGTCGCGGTAGTGATCCAGCAGAACCAGGTCCGCCGCCTGAAGCCGCGCCTGCTCATCCTGCTGGCGCCGGACAAGCAGCCCGAACGCCACTCGCGCAGCCTGGACCTGATGCTCGACCCGCTGACGCCGACCGGCGAACCGTACCGCATCCGTCACGCCTTGCCGCTGGACGCCTACGGCATCGACCCCGCCGAGTTCTATCTCGACTGATCCGATGGAAGCCGCCCCGCTCCCCGACCTGGCCAACGCGCTGGCCGATCTCGGCCTCCTCATGCACACCCGGGATGGCGGCACGCTCGGCGTGATCGCCTTTGCCGTACTGCCCTCGCCCGAGCTCTACCGACTGCCCCCCGAATCGATGCACCGCCTGCGCACCGCGATCGTCGGACGGTTGCGCGAACACCTGCGCCGGAACGACCGGCTGTACGTCCTCGGGCAGCGTGAATGGCTGCTCGTGCTGCCGGCGTTGCCGGGCGCGGGCGCCCTGCCGCTGGCCATGCGCAAGCTCGACCGGGCCTTCCGGGAGGCGGCGCCGAGCATCGACGGACTGCGCCTGCATCTGCGCACGGCCTGCGGCGGCGCCCTCTTTCCCGACGATGGCAGCGATGCCCTGCATCTCGTGCAATCGGCGCGCATCGCCCGCCTGCAGGCAGACCGCGAGGGCCTGCCTGGTTGCCGCTACGAACCACGCTTCGAGAAAACCGACGCAGCGACACAGGCGCTCGACGCGGAACTGCGCCGCGCCTTCACGAACGACCCCGGCCTGCAACTGCACCTGCAACCGCAGGTGGATGCGCGCGACGGGCGCTGCGTCGGGGTCGAGGCCCTGCTGCGCTGGCAACGGGCCAGCGGGGAATGGGTGCCACCGGCAACGATCCTCGCGGCGATCGAACGAACAGGCCTGCGCCCGCATTTCAACCGCTGGCTTTTCCTGAAGGCGGCACAAGCCAGTCGCCGGCTCACCGATGCCGGCTTTTCGCTGCGCCTGTCGATCAATCTGGCTGCCGCCGACCTGCTCGAACCGGAAACGCCCGACCTGCTGTTCCAGGCACTGGCGACCTGGGACGTTTCTCCCGCGTCGATCCAGATCGAGATCACCGAGACCGGCATGGTGCAGGAAGCGCAGGGGGCGCTGGCCGTGCTGCGGGAAATGGATCGCCGTGGCCTGCACCTGTCGATCGACGATTTCGGCACCGGCTTTTCCAGCATGAGCTATCTGCGCACGCTGCCGGTGCGGGAGATCAAGATCGACCAGGGCTTCGTCCGCGACCTGCCGCAGGCCGGCACCGAGCGGGAGATCACCGAATCGATCGTGCGCCTCGGGCAGCGCCTCGGCCTCGAGGTGGTGGCCGAGGGCGTCGAGCGCGCCGAGATCGCCACAGCCCTGCTGGCGATGGGATGCCACCGGCAGCAGGGGCTCCACTACTCGCCGGCGCGCCCGCTCGACGATCTGCTGGACTGGCTCGCCACCACCGGACGATCAAGCACCGCCATCCGGTGAAACCGGGGGGGTCTGGGCAACCGGCAGGCTGATGCGGAAGGTGGTGCCCTGGCCGAGCGTGCTCTGCACCTCGATGCGTCCGTGGTGTTTCTCGACGATGCCGTAGGAGAGCGACAGCCCGAGACCGGTCCCCTTGCCCACCGGCTTGGTGGTGAAGAAGGGATCGAAGATGCGCTTGAGGTTTTCCGGTGCGATGCCCTTGCCGTCGTCGGCGAATTCCACCCACACCTCGTCGCCCGCGCAGCCGGTGCGCACGACGATCTTCCCCCGCCGGGCCTCGTCCATGGCGTGCGCGGCATTCACCAGCATGTTCATGAACACCTGGTTGAGCTGCGAGGGCAGGCACTCGATGCGCGGAATGTCGCCGTACTCCCGGATCACGTCGGCGCGGTACTTGATCTCGTTGTGCACCACATTGAGCGTGCTGTCGAGCCCCTGATGCAGGTCGGCCACCTGCCACTCGGCCTCGTCGACATGGGAGAAATCCTTGAGATCCTGCACGATCTGCTTGACGCGCTGGACCCCCTCGCCGGACTCCCGCAACAGCGCGAGGATGTCCTCGCGCAGGTACTCGAGGTCCGCCGCCCGCTTCACCGCGGCCAGCCGCTCGCGCTGGGCGGGATCGCAGGCCGGCTCGATTTCCGCATAGGCATCGAGCACCCCCAGCAGCTGGTCGAGGTAGGTCCGCAGGGTCCCGAGGTTGGAATTCACGTAGCCGATCGGATTGTTGATCTCGTGCGCGACACCGGCCGCCAGCTGGCCGATCGACGCCATCTTTTCCGACTGCAGCAGCTGGTTGTGCGCTTCCTCAAGCTTGTGGATGAGCGCCTGCTGCTCCGCGCGCTCCTGGGTCAGCGCGCGGTTGATCCGCTCGTTCTCCTGCAGGGCGGAACGCAGCTCGGCGGTCCGCCGTCGCACCTGGTTCTCGAGCACCACCGCGTCGCGGAACAGGCCAAAACCGCTGCGCCGCGCGCCGGTCTCGCGTTCCGCCCGGTTCATCAGCGCATTGACGATCTTGTTCAGGCGGACGATTTCCGCCTGCAATGCGGCGATGTCGTCCGCCGGACGGAGATCATTCGCCATCCCGTCCTCCTTCGCCGAAGGCAATCCCGGTCAATGTCTGGTTGACATGCACGCCATCGATCTGTTCGCCGTAGGTGCTGAAACCGACGGCATGGTAACGGCGGAACAAGGCGCCGATTTCCTCGCGGATGCCGAGGCGGGTTATTTCGAGATTGCGCAGGATGCAGTCGCAGACCAGCATGCCCTGGATGCCGCCAAGCTCCACCTGCAGGGCGGCCAGGGTCGCCTCCAGATTGCCGAGCAGGCTTGCGCTGCGCGCGATCCGCAACACCACGCCTTCGTCGAGCGCGCAGTAGAAGGTCAGACTGCCGTCCGCATTGGCATGACTGATGGAACGCACGAACTCCCGACCGTCGATCATCACCACGACCGGTGAGGCCGAGAAATGCGCCGGCGTCAGCGCCTCGGGCGTGCTGCCGATCAGACGCGCGTATTCCTCGCGTGCCGGCCGGCCGTTGATTTCCCTGACCACGCGCCGCCCCGCGTCGACCTCGGTGACGACCAGGCGCTCGTCATCGGCGATGAAATGCTGGGTCTGCAGCACACGGAATGGCAGATGGGTGGCCAGCAACGCCAGCACGGCGCTGTCCGAATGGAAGGCGCCGTCATGAAACACGCAGGTCCGCTCAAAGCGCAGGTCATCGCCCGCAGAACCGCCGATCAGGTGCATGCCGCCGAGACCGTCCTGGAATGCCAGGCTGACGATTTCCTCGCGCAGGGAAAGGCCGTCGATCAGCAACAGGCCGAAGCTCTGCTCCGTTCCCCGCCCTGCCGAGCGAAGCTGCAGGCGGGCCGCAAGCTCGGCGGCAAAAACGCTGCCGGCGGCGGGATCGAAGGACTGCAGTGCATCCATCCGCCCGATTTCGGCGACGAAGGCACCGGCGCCGAAGCTGACGCCACTCAGACTCTGGCTGGCGTATCCCTGCGGCCCGATCTCGCCGGCCGTCGTACAGCCGATCACCGGCACCCCGGGGAAATGCCCGTTGATTGCTACCGCCAGAGTCTCGAGGTCGTACCCCGGTGAGCAGAAGAAGAGCACCAGGGCCATCTCCGGCTGCGCCACCTGCGCATGGAACTCCGCCACGGCGGACGCTGCCGATTCAGCCCGGGAATGCCCCGAACGCATCTGTCTTTCACTCCCCATCATTCCTCCGAAGCTGCTCGCGGACCGTTCGACGCCCCGGTCTGTCGGCAACGTCCGGCAGTTTTTCCTTCAACGCCGCCGGCTGTCAAGGCCGGTGCGCGAAACCAGCGGCAACGCGCGCACACGCCGGCCGTCGCTGCCGCCGGCTAGTCATCTGCGAGAATACCGGGGTTTCCACCTCACCCGCCGACCCCTGAATGCCATCCACCAACGACCACGAACCAAGAGCCCGACGCAAGGCGCGGCCCCCGCATATCCCTCTCCCCTTCACGGGCGTGCAGGTTCTGGTCGTCGCTCTGGCGCTGTTCGCGGGCTCGGTGGCCGCTGCATACGCCCTGTCCACCGAATTCGGCAACCCTACGCAGGGACTGGAAGCACTGCTCGCCCTGATCGCCGTGGGCGGCTACAGTGCGATCGCGGAAGGTGAGGCCGTGATGGTCGGTGTGGCACTGCTTGCGCTGTCCGGATGGCGCTACTGGCACAACGGCTTCAGGCTGAATGCATCCGTCGTGGCCCTGCCCATCGCGCTGGGCGTGATCGCCGCGTCGATGAAGTACGCGCATTTCGCCGGCGAAACCGGAATGGCGCGCCATGCCCGGCAGATGGCTGACGCAGTCGGGAAGGCCGAGCGCACGCAACTGCGGGAGCGGGTGTTCGCATGCGAGGCGTTCTGCGGTTTTCACCTCGACAGCGGACCTCTGGTCTGGCTGGCCGGTGTCGCGGACAGTACGGCGGACTACAACGCCATTGGACGAATGCTGACGTTGCAGGCCGACCGCAGTGCGCGTTCCGACTGGCTTGCGGACCGTCGGAGCGCACTTGAGGTGGCGGTCGACCGATATGCCACCGAACCCTCGCTCGCGCCCTACGTGCTTGGCATCGGCAGCGAGAGCCGTTTTTACTTCATGGTGCCGGGCGCGAGCGCCGAGGAGATGGATGCTGCCTTGCGCTACGCGGTCGCGCGGCATGCGCCGCCGTCCCTCCTCAGGATGCTCGTCGCGAAAGGCGCCAGTCCGCAGGCCGACACCCGGGGAGGCAGTGTGCCCGAACGCGCAAGGGCAGATGCCGACGCCCCGGCCGGGGAGTAAACAATACGGGGCCTGCGCCGGACCGCTCAGCGCTCGGCCGGCCTGTAATCGAGCATGAAGCGGGAATCGGATCTGAACAGGTACGTGTCCGTGCCCCGATCCCAGACCTCGAATTCGAGGGCCGCCGCGCCGAAACGCTCGCCGCACCCCAAGGAGAGAAATTTCTTCGCGTGGCCGGGCGCGATGTAGGGCTGATGTTCGTACTCCCGGACCGGCGCCCGAATCGGTGTGCCATCCCTGCCCAGGGAGTAGCTGCAGTCCGATCCGCCGGGCGTGCACTCGGTGACGGCCACCCCGAGGGAACAGCGCTCGATACGATCGCCGTGCGGCAGCACCAGCGCAACGCGGATCGACAGGGGCCGATCGGCAAGGTTGGTCACGCCGACGCCGTTGCCATCGCGCTCGACGCCCAGCATGCCGGGTACGGTATCGGGCGGGGCGTGCGGTGTATCGCGCTTTTGGGCTTCGAGCAGCCGAAGATTGGCCTGATCTGCCGCAGCGCTGACTGCTTCAGCCTTCTCGCGGGCGAGTGCCGCATCGTGACGCATGGGGGCAATCAAGGCGAACCATAACAGGGCGGCTGTCGTCCCCGCGAGACCGAAGCGCCCGGCATTGCCCATCGCGCGACCGGA